>JBPEWV010000001.1:0-17465 GCA_052032335.1 Pleionea sp.
GTATATCCGACATTGCTATAATTCCGTTATTAATTACGTAATTTATAACACTATATCAGAGTAAACCAAATGAACAAGCACAAAAAAGGCGACCGAGGTCGCCTTAAAACAGTGCTTCTTACTCTTAACTTCGAAACAGTACCGACTCCCGATTGAACCAGATGTTGCAAAAGTACAGCAACACACCAGCAACCAAGGTGGTAGAAAGGAAGATTATGCCCATCATTCCATAGTCTATGGTGCCTTTGACGATCTCCTTGATGGCCAAAGAAACATTGGTCAAGGGTACCCAAGCCCAGGTACTGTCGAGCTGAACACCTGGCAATATCGACAATATGATAGGAACAAACGAAAACATCATAATTGGAGACATGTAGTTTTGTGCTTCTTTAAAGTTTTTCGAATAAATCGAAGCACACAATAACAGTGACGCAAAAATTGCGGCTACCGGTGCCAACATCAAAAACACTAATAAAACGTCAGATAAGGCTATTATCTGCGTCAGCTTCTCAATGACTTTAATAGCAAATACATTCAGTGCAATCAGGCTCCATATCACCAAACTGGCGAGAGTAAGAAATACCGTTATAAACCCGGTACTGAAGATCACCAAAAATTTTGCCAAGACGATACGAGTACGACTCACGGGCGTTAACAGCAGTGTTTCTAAAGTTCCTCGCTCTTTTTCTCCCACTCCCATATCAAGAGCCGGATACATAGCACCCGTCAAAATCAAAATCATAAGCATGTAAGGCAAAATCCATCCGATTTTCTCTCCAGTGTCTTCACGCTTGTCAGCCGTGTTCACCCTTTTGATGTTTATCGGACGAGACAACCCTTTTAAGGTTTCCTCGTCGAGCTCGAATTTGGCCAATAATTGTTTTTGCTGTGCTTCATTCAATACTTCTATAGCAGCTTTCACACGCTGGTATATTTTGTTAGTAACTGACGCATTATTAAAATGCAACTCGATTTCTGCCTGCTTACCCTCTTTTAATAACGTGTAAGCATCCGACGGAATGACCAACGCAAACTTGAACGTTTCATCCTTGATTTTCTGCTTCAGTTCGTCGGCGGACATTTCATCAATTCCGGCTAACTCGATTTGCTTAAAGTTTTCCTGCTTTTTCAACTCTTCTACAATGGAAGGCATCGAAGACGCATTTTGGACAACATACGTAAGCTCTTCTTTTTGAGCCTTTTTCTCCATCTTCGCGGTCATGTAGCCAACGCCACCAATGATAACCGGTAGAATAAGGGTTGGCAGCAAAATCGCGAAAATCAACGTTCGTTTATCGCGAACCAATTCCAGAAACTCTTTTTTATAGATTTCCCACATAATTAAACCTCGCTCAACGCTTCTTTCGGTTGATTCTGAACCAACTCATTGGATTGCTTACCACCCGACACCAATGACAAGAAAGATGAATACAAGTCGTGCCCCTCACCTTTTTGTCGGAACTCTTCAACAGTTCCACTGAACTGAGTAATCCCTTTATCGATTAAAGTTACTTGATCACACACCGATTCAACTTCGTGAAGATGGTGAGTCGAAAAGATTACAGAAACATCGCTGCCGCGATAAGAGTCGATAAAATCAACAATGGTTTTAGCACTAATAACGTCCAGACCAGTAGTAGGCTCATCCAGAATCAATACTTTAGGACCGTGAATAACCGTTCTTGCTATGTTTGCCCGCTGCCCCATACCGGTAGAAAGATCTTCTGCTTTCTTGTCTTGAAATGAATGGATGTCAAGCAGGGTAAACACTTCATCTATTTTATCTTCTAATGTTTGCCCTGCCATTCCATGCAATTTACCAAAGTAACGGACATTTTCTCGAACAGTAAGGCGACGGTAAAGACTTGTTTTTCCAGATAAAAATCCAATTTGCTTGCGCATCAACAAAGGCTTGTCGACCACATCTTGACCGTCAATAACAATACTGCCTTTGGTCGGTGTAAGCGCTGTCGACAACATTCGGAGCGTCGTTGTTTTTCCTGCACCATTAGGCCCGAGAAGCCCCAATACCTTACCAGGCTCACACTTAAAACTGACTTCTCTGACAGCATGGAATTCACGATCGTCTTCTCGAGGATCGACTTCTCTGGACGATTTTTTCTTTCGCTCTTTTAAAGCAACCTTATCAAACCGGAACGATTTGGCCAGATTTTGAACTTCTATCATTAGTTTAACTCCGTTTGTGGAATATTCGTCTGAGTCACACGTTTCTAAAAATACTTACACAAATTTATTTATATTTTATGTGTAATAAATGTCGACTGATAATTACTAACTCAACAGTTTATTTGATTTGGGGATACACACATGAGTGACAACACAGGACTGCTTAATATTACCGGCCAACTGGTTACCGCGCCTTCTAAGGCATTCGAAGCTTTACAGAAATCGGGTAAGCAGTGGTTTCCGCTGCTCATCATAATATTGGTGTCTGCCGGAATGAGCTTTTATTATTTCTCGTCAGTTGACTTTACTTGGTATGCCGAACACCTAACAGAAATACAAGGAAATGACGTGAGTCCTGCTCAGAAAGAACAGGCCATTAATGCTTACGAGTCGATCGGCAAAAATGTCCTGATGTATGGCTCAATTGGTGCGCTGGCGATTTTTATCCCCATCATGTTTTGTATATTTGCCGTTTACTTTCTAATTGTTTCAAACATCCGCAATGATAATTTAACATTTGGTCAGTGTTTCACCATCGCTTGCTGGTCGAATTTAGTTGGAATCTTATCGAGCCTGATCGCAATAGTGCACATTGCCATTGCTGACTCCAACCAGATTCCCCAATCTTACCAGAAAGGCCTCAACATCAATGATTTACTTCTTGGTTTAAGCCCTGGAGATGATTGGTACAACTTTGCGATTAATTTTGATCTATCAATGATTTGGGTCGCCTTCGTCGCGGGAGTGGGTTACCAAGTCCTGACAAAAAGCTCTAAAGGTGCTGGATTATTTATTAGTTTCTTACCAATAGTCGCAATTTACGGTACTTGGGTAATTATTAACCTATTATGAAAAATACATTAATCATACTCGGGATACTGACGCTCGTTGTCGGTATCCCGGTCATCAAAAAATTCTCCAGCAAAGAAGAAAAGGTGGTTGAAGTTGTTACGCCGCAAAAACGGGTGATAAAGTCAGCCGTACTTGCCTCAGGACGGCTGGCACATGAAGATCAAGTACGCCTTACAACCGAGGTAATTGCTAAAGTCAAAAAGGTTCTGGTGAAAGAAGGTGACTTTGTCGAAAAAGGCCAGCTATTGTTGGTACTTGACGATGAAGCCTTCAAAGCAACGGTAGAACAGCGGAAAGCGTCCGTTCGAATGCAACAGATTGATATCGAGAAACAAAAGGTTCAACTCGAAAAGTTTGAGAAACAATGGCAGCGTAAAAAAAGGCTTCATGAGCAAAAGTTGCTAGACGACGATGCCTTTGATGAATTTAGCAGCCAGCTTGAACTTGCCAGAATAAACGTGAAGTCTGCTAAAGAGTCTTTGTTACAAGCTCAGGCTCAGCTTTCGCAAGCACAAGATCAATTAAATAAGACCCGCGTATTATCGCCCATCAAGGGTAAAGTCACCTCTTTAGATATCAAAGAAGGCGAAACCGCGATTGCCAGTACGACCAATATTGCCGGTTCTTCATTAATGACCATTGCTGATCCCAACAGCACCATTACAGAAGTGTTCGTCGATGAAGCCGATGTTGCCAACATTGAAGTCGGACAAACGGCAAAGGTGGTTGCAATTGCTTATCCCGACTCGCCGATTGAAGCCACGGTAAAATCCATTGCGACATCAGCAAAATCAGTCGCTGGACGGCAAGGACTCAGCTTTTTGGTGAAATTAAATATTAATGACTCGGGCAACATTAAATTGAAACCCGGCATGAGCTGTCGCGCCGAAATATTTACCAACTCCACATCGCCTGTATTATCGCTTCCAATACAATCGATTATTGCGGAAGAAAAACGATCTGAAGATATCATTAACCACTTTGTATTTGTGGTAGAAAATAATGTTGCTAAAAAGATTCAAATAGACACAGGTAACTCGGACGACAGTTTTCAGCAGGTGATTGCAGGCCTGTCTGAAAGCGAACAAGTAATTATTGGTCCCGATCGAGTATTGAGACACTTAAGTCATGACGAACCTGTTACTGTGGCTTCTCAGGAGTAATTTGTGTCATTAATTCGACTCGAAGCCATCAGTAGACATTACCGTATGGGCGATCAACTGGTAAAGGCGCTCGACAACGTTAGTCTGACGATCAATCAAAATGATTACATCGCCTTTGTTGGTGCATCAGGCTCAGGCAAATCAACCATGATGAACATTTTGGGCTGCCTGGACACGCCGACAGAAGGCGATTACGTGCTCAATGGTCAAAATGTCGCCTCCTTGCAAGAATCGGATCTTGCCGACATACGTAACAAAGAAATCGGATTTATTTTCCAAAGCTTTAATTTATTGCCCAGAGCATCGGCTTTGGCGAATGTGATGCAACCGTTAATTTATCGAGGAGTGCCGCTCAAGCAACGCCGTAAACTCGGCGCAGAAGCCATGGAGAAAGTGAAACTTGCAGACCGAATGCATCATCTGCCAAATGAATTGTCGGGTGGTCAAAGACAGAGGGTTGCGATCGCTCGCGCGTTAATCACGAACCCTTCGATCTTGTTGGCCGATGAGCCAACGGGTAATCTCGATAGTCAGACCACGATTGAAATTATGAAGTTGTTCGACCAATTACATTCTGAAGGACAGACCATTGTTATGGTAACGCATGAAGACGATATTGCTGCGCATTGCCGTCGAGTAGTCCGAATGCAAGACGGTCGAGTGATAAAGGATTCCCATGCTATTTAGCCTTGCCGAAAGTTTTCGTTCTGCATTACAGGCGATTCGAGCGCACGGCTTCCGCTCGTTTCTTACCACCCTGGGTATAATCATAGGTGTCGCGAGTGTTATTGCGGTGGTATCTGTCGTCCAAGGGCTTTCGTATTCAATTAATTCCGAATTCGAAAACCTGGGTTCCAATACCTTAACCATCAGTGCCGATACACCGTTAGAAGACGCCATGAAAGGAAAAATCGCCAGAATTACAATGAACGATTACCAGGACATCGCGAATAAAATTACAGAAATAGATTCAATCACCCCAACCGTATTCGGGTTTGGCAAAATTCGTGAAGTTAAGTTCGGCGCACAGGTCGAAATTTCGCAAGTTCTTGGTACCAATGCGTCTTATCGAAAAGTCAATTCACTGTACATCGACAAAGGACGCTTTCTGACTTTTGACGACGACAAAAAGCGCCGCCGGGTAGTCGTTATAGGCCCTTCGTTAATAGACGCTCTTGAGCTAGAAGATGATCCGGTAGGCAGCTACATACAAGTTGGCGGCGAATGGTTTAAGGTTATCGGTGTCACCGAAGCAAAAGGGAAATTATTTGGATTCGATCAAGATAATACTGCGTTTATCCCTTTTTCGACCATGAGAAGTTTAATTGGTAGACAGTCCAATCCTCAAATTCAAATCCAATTATCGCTGAGTGATTTACGCAACCTCGATTCGGTAGAGCAAAAAATTACTGCTATATTAAGGACAAATCACAAACTTTCTCCCGATGAAGTCGATGACTTTAAAATCCAGACACCTGAACAATTAAGAAACTCAGTCACAAGCATTATCGATGGAATCACCGTCGTATTAGGCGGCATTGTCAGTATTTCGCTTCTGGTCGGTGGCATAGGCATCATGAATATCATGCTCGTTTCGGTCACCGAGCGAACCAGAGAAATTGGTATTTGCAAAGCGATTGGCGCAAAACGTCATCATATATTGCTGCAGTTTCTTATAGAAGCCGTCGTGCTTTCATTATTTGGAGGCATTATAGGTGTCGTAATCGGTTATGGATTAGGCTTTATGGCGGCAGCTATGATACCCAACTTTCCTCCGGCAACCGTGCCATTGTGGGCGATATTATTGGCCTTTGGCTTTTCTGCTGCGGTTGGTGTTTTGTTTGGGATTATACCAGCTGCGAAAGCGGCCAACCTGAAACCCATCGATGCATTACGATACGAGTAGAAATAACTTATTTATTACAATTGTATTATCGAGCTATGAAGAGCCGAAAAATCTATTCTACATGCTGGTTTGTTGCTAGATCCGAATCCACAAAAAACGTCGACTTTAATTCCACTAAGTTTCCTCGAACGAGTTCTGACGTCGACGAATTTAATAATTGAAGCTCCCGTTTCAAATTCGTGAAGCGACAAAGTCTAGAGCTCACTGTTTTTAACAAGCGGTTACTTTTTGAATATGATTTCAGTAATAAAAAGTGCTGGTGGTCAGGAGGATCCTATGAGGACGTTTGTCGAAATTAGACACCTCAGAATAGCAATAAACGAAATCTGAGCTAGTATCGCTAAACCTCAAAATAGATAGCATCCTGATTGAACGCGGATTTGCTGGTGTCTCAACCGCCAAAGGAAGTTTATGACCGCATCAATTTTTCGATAAGACTTTTTTTGCGACACCCATTAATTTGATAAAGCATCCAGAAACTAAAAAGCCGCGCACCTAAGTGAGCGGCTTTTCCGATTCGCCTAACACATCTGACATTAATTGCTTGCCAGTTGCGCTCGGGTCTCTTTACGTCCTTCGATGTAGGTTTGCCAACGCGTTGCTCGAGCTTTCACGTCTTTATACTTTTTCGCCTGCTCCAGCGTTGCAATTGCACCATCCAGATCGTTGGCGTAATATTGAGCAATTCCCTTGTCGTAAATCACTTTACCTGGATTCTCAAGTCCACCACGCTGAATAGCTTTACTGTATGCGGTTACGGCTTTCTTCCACTCCTCGGCCAATCCATAGAGCTGACCCTGCTTTACTTCGTATTCCCCGGTATCAACAAACTTGGCAGTCTCGGCGTAAGCATCTACCGCGAGTTGATACTCATTTGCAGCGTGGTAATTTTGCCCAATCGCTTTCCAGTTACGCTCATTAGACTCTACCAGTCCTTTCTTGACACCTTCTTTCAAGATTTCGGCGGCTTCAAAAGGCGCCCCTTCCATTGCGAATAAAGATGACAGCTGACGATAGTCGTCTTTCTTATCGAACATGTTTTGTCGATACATCAAAGCCAAAATGGCCAGTGAACGTTGATATTGTTCATTATTAGCATACAAAGAAGCTAGCATACGCCAGTCTTTGGCTTCTTCCGGCCAAACCTCAACCATGGCTTTGGCAATCTTAATGGTTCCCGTTTTGTCACCCAATTCGTTGTGGGCACTTAACAGAAGCGTAAAAATGTTTCGTTTGTGCTCATCAGCAGCTTGGATAGCTAGATAAGATGGGCAAATAGACTCTTTCATCTTCTGTTGCTGCATATAAATGCCAGCTAAAAGAATGTAGCCCGTTGCCGAAGGTTCGGTTTCGTACGAAAACCACTCGCGAAGAAATTTGAGAGCGGTGTCATAATTTTCTTCAGAATAGTAAAAGTTAGCCAGATTCAAACGTGCATTTTGCTCTCGCTGAATTTGCAGCGCTTTTTGCTCCAGAGCAATTTCAAAGTAACGCATCGCTTGAACGTTTTGATTCAGATTGATGTACACCTGCCCCAGATTAAGCGCCAAGATAGCCTTAAGATAAGAGTTGGACTGGTTTCTCTCATACAAGCCTTTAAGAATTTCTAAAGCGCCTTGCATGTCGTCTTTACCCATTAACTCCATGGCGCGATTCATGCGCTTATGAACTCCTTGCGGAGTGGCTTTAAAGGGTCTCTCTTCTGGCGCAGACTTTGCCGCCATAGACGTACAGTTACGAGTAAACTTAGTTGAAATATCAACTTGCTTTTTCGGTGGCTTAGCCGGCTTTGGCTTTGCATCTTCTGCGGCAAATGCCGTTGAAGACAGTGCCGCGGCAATCAATGACGCCGCGCAGGCTGTTTTAAGTGTATTAATCATCAATCTGACCCAATTATACTTCTGATTTACTGATCGAGTTTAAACTCAAGCGTGTAGTACATATTTGGTTGTTCAACGGCCTTACCGTCAACTACACGGGGTTTAAACTTCCACTTGTAAATGGCTCTTCGCGCTTCACGTTCGAAAATACGGCGTGGTTTCGCATCGATGATTTCGATGTCTTTTGCATACCCATCCGGTTTTACGGTGAATTTAAAACGAACATAGCCTTCTATACCTTCCATCGCAGCCTTTCTCGGATACTGAGGCTGAATGATAACCATCGGAATGGCTTCACCATCCTGATTCATCATTTGCTCCATGTTTCCGATAAACATACCGCCAGCGCCGACACTCACATCCAACTTCGACATCTTTATGTTCATCTGTTGGATATTCGGGTTCGTCACTTTAGAAACTTTTTGAGTTTCTGGGGGTGGAGGCTCATCAGGTGGTGGTGGCTTCTTTGGAGTGCGTCGTTCCTTTCGTTTAACGTCAGGCTCGATCTCCACACTTCCATAATCAATTGTTGGGTATTCTTTTTTCTCGAACTCTCCGTCACCACCTGAAACCAAAAACGACATCAGGATGAAAAGCCCAAAGGTAATACCAGCACCGAGAATTAAACCTATCAATACACGTTGCATATCTAATTCCTCGTTGCAGCAACAGAAACGCCTTTAACACCAGCGGTTTTCGCAGCATCCAGAACTTTCATAACGACTCCTGCTTTAGAGTCGCGATCGGCCTGAATTACTATCGATGTAAAGGGGGTTTCTGCCATGATTCGTTGAATTTCAACTTTAAGACGGTCGACCTCGACTTCTTTATTATCAATGTGGACCGACCCATCTTTCGTTACCGCGATAAAAACATTCGCGTCAGGACGCTCAGTTGCCGTGATGGCCGCCGGGTTAGTTACTTGAACCCCGGCTTCCTTCACGAATGAAGCGGTAACAATGAAGAAGATCAGCATGATAAACACAATGTCGAGCATTGGTGTCATATCAATTTCTGCGTCTTCTTCCTTTCTCTTAGCGACTTGTTTTGCCATAACTTATAACCTTAATGCTGAGGCATTTTGTCGGCTAACTGTTCAGCCTTCACTTTTGCCATAAACTCAAGACGCGAGGATATAAATAGACCCGAAAGTGCAGCAACCATTCCGGACATAGTTGGGATAGTCGCTTGGGTTATACCTGAAGCCATATCACGAGGATCACCGGTACCGAAAAGAGCCATCAATTCGAAAACGGTAATCATCCCTGTAACGGTTCCAAGCAAACCTATCATTGGGCAAATGGCAACCAGTGTCTTGATAAACCCAACACCAGAATTCAATTTTTCTGACATTTGGGAAATCCAAGCTTCACGAATTTTGCGAGCTTTCCACGAAGTGGTATCTGGTCGATTATCCCACTCAGCGACCATTAATCGCGCTTCTTTTGGGAACACAAAGCCAAAATACCAAAGACGCTCAAATATCATGGTCCACATGATGAAGAGAACGGCGGCGACCGCGTAAAGAACCGGGCCGCCTGCTTCGATAAAGTCATTAAAAAGGTCTAACAACCCCATAATTACTTGCCTTCTGTGTGTTGTGCAATCAATCCAGCAGATTGTTCCTCAAGCATATGTACAAGATTTTTTGACTTACCCGATACAAATGCATGCAGAAGAATAAGAGGAATTGCCGCGACAATACCCAATACTGTCGTGATCAACGCAGATGAAATACCACCAGCCATTACACTTGGGTCACCTGCACCGTACAGAGTAATACCCTGGAAAGTCTCAATCATACCGGTAACAGTACCGAGAAGACCCATGAGAGGTGATACAGCAGCGAAAATCTTAATGATCGAAATACGAGTCTCTAATCGAGGTAATTCTTTCAAGACAGCTTCGTCCAATTTCAGCTCAAGATTTTCAAAGCTATCATCTTTGTTAGCCATATAAACGGACATAACACGCCCTAAGGGGTTATTTCCAGGCGTAGAAGACTTCGCTTGCTTGCGCATTTTCGCGCCAGTAGCACTCAATACACCCATACGCTCAAGAGCAATCAATAATCCAATACCCAAAACACCGATAATAGCGAATCCGACAACCCCAGCGTAATTTTGAACACGCTCTGGCCAGGTTTCACGATTCTTCTCGGTATTTACGATATTCCCTTTTGAAGGGTCGATTGGGAATCGAGCAAATCCAGTGCTGTTCTGGTAATTTTCGATGTAGCTAATAACACCAGAAGGATTTTTTGGCTGCTTGGCGATTTCTTCTACGTTACCGGTTTGACGGTTGTAGTTCAGGTATTCGCCATTACCAATTAAGTTAAAGGTACCAATACGGGTAATCGGCTTCTTAACTTCGGTACCGTTTTTATCAAGTAATTCTGCTTCGAAGGTAGAAATTTTACCCTGCTCGGTCATTTCAGTTTGCAGTTCAACCCACAAACGACGAAGTTCAGGAATGGTTGGGATTTCTTTACGAGCAGCCAACTCTTCCAAAGTTTTGTATCGTCCAGGGAACTCAGCACTAACGATCGAGTTAGCAACCGTTGCAGCTGCGTCAGCAGAAACTTGACGAACAACACCAACAGCCTCACCTAAGTTACCGAGCTTAATACGAAGTGACTCTGACATTTCGCCCAAAACAACTTCGTTGGTATCAAACTGCTTTTTAAGTTCATCAGCACGCTTTTCTTGACGTGCTAGCTCAGCCTTTGCATCGCTAAGAAGCTTTTGCTGTTGACTGCGCTCTGAACGAAAACGTTGCAAACGCTGACGATTCTCTTGAGTTTCAATTCGCTCCGCTTTCTTTACGATGTTTAACAATTCATCAAGAGAGTCGGCTTTTTTGACTTCTGCCGCCTGCGAGATAGAGAACGCCGCAGCCAAAATTGAAGTTAGGATGATCTTATTCATTTTCATTATCCTTTCTCCGGAGTAGCTACAGGAACTACAATTAATTTTTTCTGTTTCATCTCGATATCTTTAATCGCTTCTCGAACGAAGTCGACATCGCCACCATCTAACCATTTCCAATCGTTGCTGGATTTATCCCAGATAGCAGCTAAAGAAGGCTTACCACGAGTGGCGAACATCAGAGCAGTACGACCGAATTGAAGGAAGTCGACTTGTTTCTCAACACCTTCAATTTCTTTCTTGCCTTCGTACACAGCGACTGAATTACCTTGGGCAATTTCAGCTGTGTAAGCACCAAGTATTTGACGATACTTTTCAGACGTTGAAACGTCAGCACGTAACATGGTGGTTCGAAGTTGGTCGATTCGGTTTAGGCGCTCTTCTTTCTTGAAAGGAACGTCCAACTCGATGAACTCGGCTAATGCATCGATCATATCGTCCATTAATGGAAGCAGACCGCGCTCCGTTTCATCGATGGTATTCATTTGCGCTTGCAAAGACTCCATCTCTTTCTGTTGCTCTTGGATAGCTCGCTCAAGACGTTGGTTATAAGCCTTGTAGTCTTCAATTTGAGTCAAAACACTTTTGTACTCAGAATTAATATCGAGCGTACTTTCTGCAAGACGGTCAACTTGGTTTTGAGTCGCCTTTTTGTCTTTGTCGATTTTCATTTCGATTTTGACAGAAGGCTCTAATTTTCCTAGGGAAAATGTTGTACCTGAAAAACAACCCAAAAGAGCTGCTAGGCAGACAGTGAAAACACGTGAAATATTTTTATTTAGCATGTGACTTCCTGAGTTTGCTATGAAAGTTATGCTGGATATTACAGTTTGCTATAACCCCAAACTGCCCCAATACGTCCAATCTTTAATCAGACCCCAGCGCGACGCCGTAAATGACTAAAATTTAGACAACCTTTCTTTATTGTTAAAAGAAAATGACGAACCTCGCAAAAACGAGTTTCGCGAATCGAATCGAATATAAACACTATTAGGACGAGAGTCAATGAGCATAACCTTGAATAACTCCATGAAAGCTAATTAAAAATGGTCTTTTTTTAGCCAACGATGGAGCGCTCTAGAAAGGGTCACAGAGGAGGTCAGACCAGGATTGATATTTAGGTTACTGGCCAGTTTCACGCATCTTTTGAAACTCTTTTTCCAATAAAAATTTCTCAGAAGTGACGTGGGCCTCAAGCGATTCGACACGTGTTTTTATCGCTAAAAATTTTTCCTCGATTTCTTTCGCAGTTAATTGCGTGCTTTTAAATGCGTCTTTTTTAAAGGATTGTTTTGCTTCCTGAACCCTTTCACTGAATCGAGAGGACGTACCACTGACCTCTGGTTTATTGCCCGGGCGAGGATCCAGGATAAAAAAGGCAATAAGGTAGGCGATAACAACCGGACCAAATGCGGTGAAAAAACCAACAATTAACAAACCGGCTCGAACAGCCCAGGCGTCCCATTCAAATGCATCAGCGATACCCGCACAAACACCAAATACCTTTCCTTTTGCCGGATTGCGATACAGTCGATGCCTTAAAAATGATTCACTCATACTTTTTTCTCCATTCCGGAGATTCGGTGTCTAAAATAGACTCCAGTACCTGAACGCGTTTTTGTAGATCGTCAGCTAATTGATTGAGCGGCGCCAGATTAACACTATTCGAAGAATCTTTAGTGCCACTCTTTGATTTCCTGTCGCCATAGTGCAGCTTAAGCCAATAAGGGATGACAACGACAATAAAAATAATGCATAAAACGAATATCAGGCTGCTTTGCATGGTGCCTCCATTAATCAGAATGGATTATTTTTCTGATTTAATCTTGTTTTTCAGAGCTTCTAGCTCTTCATCCACTTTGGTTGAATTTTCCAGGTCGTCGATTTGCGCTTTTAAATTAGTCGACGAAGCTGAGCGATAACTCTCTGCTTCGGCCTCCAGTTCATCAAGTTTGCGTTCAAACTGTTCGAACCGTTGCACCACATTAATTGATTCAGAATCGTATATCTTCCGATTCACTTTAACTCGGGATGTTTGGGTATCAAATCGCATCGAAATGGTTTGCTGACGCGCTCGCGCGTCGACCAGCTTTTCTTGCAGTTGATTGATTTCCTGAGTGAGTTTATCGATTGACTCATTCAACACATCAATGTGCTTACTCAATTCGGTCCGATCTTTTTCTAATTTCTGCTTTTCATTCAAGGCAGCTTTGGCCAGATCTTCGCGACCTTTTGAAATCGCCAGCTCCGCTTTTTGCTGCCAGTCAACGATCTCAGCTTGCATCCAGTCGAGCTTACGTTGCAATTCTTTTTTATCAGCGAGTGTTTTGGCAGACGCGGTTCTTACCTCAACTAAGGTATCTTCCATTTCCTGAATGATCATTCGAATCAGTTTTTGCGGATCTTCCGCTTTATCGAGCAGTACATTAATGTTCGAGTTAATGATGTCTGCAAATCTGGAAAAAATACTCATAAACTTCCACTCCAGTTAGGCTCTTGACGTCGAATGGGTAATGGTTCAAAAACCACTTTAACCGGATTCGAAAAATACTCTACATACTCGGGCTCCAGAGGCTCATCAAAAACGATTGATAGCATGAAACATACACCACCCAGTATGGCCAACGACTTAAGCGCGAGCGATTTAAGTCGTCTAATATTCAATGTCGTCTTATTAGGTTTTGATAATGAGGTGGTCATTTTAACCTCCCTAGAAAAATGATGCTCACCAATGTACTAAATAGGTATACAAAAGCTGTGCCATCTTTTAAGTAACAGTAAGGCCATGTTTCATAAAGATTTTTCCTTTTTTCTCTGGTAATTCAAAGATACTTCAGGTTAAATTAACTAAATCTTCGTGTTTTTAACCATAAGAATTCCAATGAATAACCGAGAACCAGATAATTTAATCGGCGAATCTTCCAGTTTTTTAGAGTGCCTCGAAAAAGTCTCCCGTGCCGCCGCTCTAAACCGTCCGGTCCTGGTTGTTGGAGAGCGTGGAACGGGAAAAGAACTGATCGCCTCGCGAATTCACTATTTGTCGTCACGCTGGGATCAGCCGCTCATAAAAATGAATTGCGCTGCCATAAACGAAAACTTACTGGAGTCAGAGTTATTCGGTCATGAGGCAGGTTCATTTACCGGTGCGAAAGGTCGCCACGCCGGCCGTTTTGAATTGGCAGATGGCGGCACCCTGTTTCTCGATGAACTCGCAACCTCCTCAGCGCTGGTTCAGGAAAAGCTATTGCGTGTCATTGAGTACGGTGAGTTTGAGCGAGTCGGTGGCAATAAAACCATATCCGTCGATGTTCGATTGGTCGCAGCGACCAATGAAGATTTGCCCACACTCGCCGATCAGGGCAAGTTTCGCCACGATCTACTCGATCGCCTCGCCTTTGACGTCATAACGCTACCTCCGTTACGGGAAAGAAAAGAAGACTTAATGCTGTTGGCGCACCATTTCGCTGTGAAAATGACTTTAGAAATGGGTATTCCCTCGTTTCATGGCTTTTCTCGTCAGGCAGAACAGCAAATTGAAGACTATCCCTGGCCTGGCAATATTCGCGAGCTAAAAAATGCCATCGAAAGAAGTTTGTATTTGCGTGAACACGATGGCCCTATTGAAAACCTGGTTCTCGACCCTTTTGAATCGCCTTACCGGCCGAGCAAAACCCGAGCTGATACAATTTCTCGCACGACCGGCGGTTCATCAGTAAATACAACGCTGCCCGCGTCGCGCGAATTTCCAATTGATTTAAAAGAATTGATGCAAACCACAGAGGTGCAGCTTATTCAGGATGCATTGGAACACTCACAATTTAACCAGAAGAAAACTGCAGAACTGCTAGGATTAACGTATCATCAGCTGCGTGGCTATTTAAAAAAATACAAACTTCTGGAAAGTTAACTCATTAAAACCGAGCCAATGTCTTTGATAAAGCACTATTTTCAAGTTTTAACGCTTGCACCCGCCTCATTTTGCCTCTTATTGCTAAGCGGATGCGAGCGCAGCGCGATCGACTTAAAAGCTTATGACACCACTCTTGTCTACTGTTCAGAGGGCAGTCCCGACAGCTTCGATCCGCACACGGTAACTATTGGCACCGCATTCGACGCATCGGCCAGGCAGCTTTACAATCGGTTGGTAGCCTTTAAACCGGGTACTGTAGAAATTATGCCTTCGCTGGCAAAAAAATGGCGTATTCGGGCCGGAGGCACGGTTTACCGCTTCTACCTCAGAGAAGACGTTCAGTTCCACAGCAACCAAAACTTCACGCCTTCAAGACCTTTTAACGCCGAAGATGTCGTTTTCAGCTTTAATCGTCAAAAAGACGTCAAACACCCCTTTCACCTGGTTGGAAACCGAGACTACTCCTATTTTAAATTTCAGGGACTCAATAACCTGATAAAGTCGATTCGTAAAATTGACGAGTACACTGTCGAGTTTGAGCTTTCTCGGCCTTACAGCCCTTTTTTATCGGTTCTGGCCATGGAGTTTACTTCCATTATGTCGGCAGAGTATGCTCAACACCTGATAAAAACCGACAATAAAGAACACATTATTCAATACCCTATCGGCACCGGCCCGTTTCAATTGATCCGATATCAGGCCGATGCATTTATCCGGTACAAGGCACACCCAAACTACTGGAAAGGCAAAGAGTCAGTGGAACACCTGGTTTTTGCGATAACGCCCGATCCTTCATTGAGGTTTGCTCGCGTTACTGCTGGTGAGTGCGATGTGATGAGCAACCCGCTACCAATCCATTTAAAAGCGTTGGACCAACAACAAGACATCAATGTGGTCACAGAGCAAGGTTTAAACATCGCATACTGGTCGTTTAATACACGAAAGCCACCGCTAGACGACAGGCGTGTGCGGCAGGCATTAAATTACGCCATCAATCGCGAAGCCATCTTGAACGCGGTTTATTATGGCTCGGCGATTAAAGCAAAGAACCCAATCCCGCCCGGCATGTGGTCGTACAACGAGAATGTTGACGATTACAATTACAACCCGCAAATGGCACGTAATCTCCTGTTTCAGGCAGGCTATCCCGATGGATTCGAAATCGATATCTGGGCGTTTCCAGAACAACGCTCTTACAATCCCAATGCGGTAAAAACGGCCGAGTTGATTCAGCAAGATTTAAAAGATATCGGCGTTAAAGCAACCATTGTTACTTACGAAGTCGGCACCTTTTTGCAAAAGGTCAAATCGGGAGAACATCAAACGTCTTTACAAGGATGGATTGCCGACAACGGTGATCCAGATAACTTTTTTGCGTCGCTGTTAAGTTGTGAGGCCACCATTCCGGGTCAAAATTCAGCGTTTTGGTGTAACGAAGAATTTGACGCCATTATTCGCGATGCTCAAACCATATCCAATCGCAGCGAACGCGCTAAGTTGTATCAACGAGCGCAACGCATTTTTAAACGTGAAGCGCCCTGGTTAACACTGGCGCACACAAGCCAAAACCTGATTGTTAACGAGCGGGTTGAAAACCTGACGCCCTCATTAACCGGAGGCATCTTTTTCAGCGGTGTGAAACTGGCAACTCAACCCGAAAGCGATGAAGGATTATGATTCGAATTTTATCGCGCCAATTAACCACTCTGGTATTAAGCTTTTTCGGGATCACACTGATCTTTTTCACTCTAACTCAATTAATTCCCGGCGATCCGGTCATCATTCAATACGGCAATTTAACGCCCGGTACTGAAGCTTATCAAAAAGCCACCGAAGAAATGGGACTGAATAAATCGCTGGTTGAACAATATTTAATATATCTGGGCGATATACTCAGTGCCGATTTGGGACGTTCAACCATCACCAACCACTCTGTCGTTGATGAGTTTTTAACGTTCTTTCCCGCAACGATTGAACTCAGTATTTTTGCCATATTGATTGCCTTGGTCGTGGGCGTCGCGACAGGCGTTTTGGCCGCAGTAAAGAAAAATACCTGGATTGATAACCTGGTAATGAGCACCTCATTGATCGGTTATTCGATGCCCATTTTTTGGTGGGGCATGCTACTCATATTGCTGTTTTCGCTTAACCTGGGTGTCACTCCTGTGGCAGGAAGAATCAGCTATGTATTCGATGTCGAGCCAGTTACCGGGTTTATGTTGATCGACAGCTTACTCGCTTACCCCAAGTACGAATTCGCCGCGTTTATTGATGCATTGAGGCATTTGATTTTGCCTTCAATCGTACTGGCGACCGTACCACTGGCGGTCATTGCCAGAATGACGCGTTCCTCGATGATCGAAGTTTTATCCGCCGATTATATATTAACGGCAAAAGCCAAGGGTGTTAGTGACTTTAAGATAATCTGGGTCCACGCCTTACGCAATGCTTTAATTCCGCTGGTGACGGTTTTAGGATTGCAGTCGAGCGTACTCTTAACGGGTGCCATTTTAACCGAAACCATTTTCGCCTGGCCCGGTGTTGGCAAGTGGATGGTCGAAGCGATTTTTCGACGTGATTTTCCCAGCATTCAGGGCGGCGTTCTGCTAATTGCCTTTTTTGTAATTATCATCAATGCGT
>JBPEWV010000010.1:0-9701 GCA_052032335.1 Pleionea sp.
ATTGGATGGCTTTATATCCCGATGAATGACTCTTCGCTTATGCGCATAATCAACCGCATCGCATAACTGAAGCAATAACAAAAGTACGCTTTCAAGATCCAGCTGATTGGTTTTGCAATAGATATCGATGGGCATACCATCAATATATTCCATGATTAGATACAATGAGCCATCCTCTAGCTCACCCCCGTCATAAACTGCGGCTATATTTGGGTGATTAAACGACGCTAAAGTGCTTCGTTCAAAATTAAAATCAGCATAACTGCTCTTTGAGACCTGTTCCGCTATTTTTATCGCTACGCTCATATTAAAGTCGGAGTCATTATGTTCCGCCCGGTAAACGGTCGACATGCCACCAGTAGCTATTTTCTCCTTTATGGTATATGGCCCGATTGTAACCCCTATACGGGGATCATTTTTTTCCAGTAACTCAATAGCACCTTTCTTCACGAGCGACTCCAATGGAGTTGAATTCGCTCTCTCTGAGATCAGCATCGACTTTAACTCTTGATAAAGTTTTTCATCGTCAGCTTTTAGCTTTTCAAGTTCACCTTCCTGCTGCGTTGGCTCAAGCTCAACCAGCCGATTAAATTCAGCTTCGAGTTTCTGCCAATACTCAATGGTCATAATGAAGGCGCTCCCTGATCTTTCTGTATTACTCTACTTATTACATTAGCGAGATTCATCGAGATTTCTTTCAATTTTTTCTAATTAATTTATTAATTCATCAGATACTTTTTTAACCACGCCTCAGCGAAACGCAGCTGCCGGTGAATCGTCGCTTTAGATGCCCCCTTTAACTGTGCAATTTCATCCAGGGTTAGTCCGCCAAAATAGTTCCACTCGACGATTTGAGCTTTTTCAGGATCGAATTTGGCAAAAGCCTCAAGGGCTTCATTGATAAGTAACAGATCGCCTTGATTATCTCCAGCAGCTATATTTGAAGTGACCAAAGTTGCCATGACCTGGCCTCCACCGCGCTTGTCTGCTCGCTTTTGTTTTGCGTAGTCTACCAACATTCTGCGCATTATATTTGCGCTGACAGCGTAAAAGTGCTGGCGGCTCTTCCAGTCGACCTCGACATCGACCAATTTCATAAATGCTTCATTAATGATGGCGGTGGGCTGTAAGGTATGTCCAATATTTTCCCTTTGAAACAAACGCTTAGCGATTTTTTTCAACTCGTCATAGACCATTGGCGTTAATCGGTTCAGAGCATTTTCGTCACCAATACTCGACTGTTTCAGTAAGCGAGTGATTGACTCATCCATTGGATTATCTTCAGGTTTTTGTGTTGTTTCTATTTGTTATACACAGAGCTTCCTCACCTGTCGAGCAATCGCATGGCTAAAAAAGATGAAACTTTTGCGCAGAAATCTCGCTTAACTAAGTGACACACAACAATTCATAGGAGATTTCACTCATGTATTACGTCAGAATCATCACAATGACTGCGCTGCTTTACAGCGGCTTTACAACTGCATCTGGTCCATATGTTGGCTTCGTGTTCGATAACTCCAATATCAACTATACGGAGCTAAGGGACTTTGAACGGCCCGCCGACACGCATACCGACACCGATGTACAGTCCTTCCAGATGAAGCTTGGTTACCAGCTTAACTCTCATGTTGCACTGGAGTTTCGCGGCGGCAAAGGCAAAGACAAAGGCACCATCACTATTGATCCGATGGTGACTTTGTCAGCTGATCTCACTCAGACCATCGGACTGTACACTCGGATCCAACCAGCGGGAGATGTGATTGCGCCTTACTTGATTATTGGATTTACTGAAGGCGAGCTTGCAATCACAGCAAATGACTTAGAGCTAGCTAAAGACAGTTTGTCTGACTTTTCCTACGGTGCAGGCATCTCTATACACTCTTCAGAGCATACCGAAATTCATCTCGAGTACCTCAATTACCTGGATAAAGACGGCTTTGAAATCAAAGGCACCAATTTCAGCTTAACACTGCATTTTTAGTGTTGCTTGACACATTAAGGAAAATATTATGAAAACACTACACTTAGTAATTGCAGCTCTAATCGTCAGCACTCTTTCAGGGTGTAATTCAGGCTCAACTAAGAGCGACACTGGTCAAGAAAAGTACAGCATTGGTGGTCGTGTTACTGGCTTGCAAGGCGACTTCATTACACTCGCCAATAATGGGAGTGACACAGTAGATGTGAGTGACAATGGTAATTTTAGCTTTAATCAAAAAGTTAAAAAGGGAGAAGAATACACGATCACTGTAGTGCGTCAGCCACAAAGTCCTGAGCAACAATGCTCGGTGAATAATGGGACAGGGATCGTTACCGATAATATCGATAGTATCGAAGTTAACTGCTCAAACACGGGCGATAGCGACAGCGATGGTGATGGCTTAGCAGACACTCGTGAATCCGAAGGTTGGACCATACAAGTCGATTTTCAAGGATTCGGGCCGAACGCTGACACCGATAAATTGGAAACCGTTCATGTGACCAGCGACCCTAATCTTATCGATAGTGATGGCGATGGAATTGATGATTTCCAAGAATACCTGGATCGCACCAATCCGAGTAATCGTGATACCGACAGTGATGGATTGACGGATTATGAGGAGAAGTATCAATGGTTCACCAACGCCAGTTCGGTCGATTCAGACAGTGATGCCCGCGGTCCTGAGCAAGATAACTTCCCAAATAATCGTTTATTCGATGGTGCTGAATTAGAGCGATTCTTATCACCGAGCTCAAGCGATAGCGATGGTGATGGCAAAAGTGATTATTACGAGCTGATAACGAATACTACGCGATCACCCCATATTGCTGAAATGCCTCAAATACTGATCGACTTTGAGAATGATGTCGATATTCGGCTAGCCGTCTCTTACAGCGAAATTGAATCCGAAGAGTATGGTGAAGCTTTCGCAACGGAGTCCATCCACTCAACAGAATGGTCGGATACTTACAGCACTGCCACCACAGTCGCGGGTAAAGGCGCATTTTTCGACGATCTTGAGTTTTCCAAACTGGGGGCCATTGCATTCGTCGGTAAGAAGCTTTTGAACTTCGGGCTTCAAGCGTTGCCCGATGATGTCGCCGATGATCTCAATATTAACAAAGAGCCGACGCCAGATATAACGACAACTCATTCAGCAACACTGACCAAAAGCAGCACTCAAAGTGCGTCGGAAGAGTACTCAAAGTACCAGACGAAAAGTAGCGGAACCGAAACTGAGAGTGGTAGCGTTTCAGTTGACTTGCGAGTACACAACACGGGCGTATTCGCATTTACGCTTACCGATTTGTTTGTCAACCTGAGGTTTTGGGATCCGAAACAAAATACTTACATTACCATGGCAACCCTGACGCCAGACATTGATTCTGAAGATGGCATTACGTTAAGTCCTGGAAGTGAGCCCGCGAGAATTAACGTCAAAGCTGACAATGTCGACGTAGATGTGATTAAACAATTCCTCGCCAACCCTTCAGCGATCATGCTTGATCCTGCGCAATTTAACCTGGAAAACTTTGAAGACATTGATTTCGACTTTATTGTTGAACAAACTTATAACGACACCGCTTTATTAACAATCGATTATGGAAGTGGAAATGGCGTGGGTGAAAATAATCGTAATGTTCATCACTATCGCCTCTCGACTATTGTCGATCGCTATGCAACGGCTGAAGAAAATCCCGACGACCCAGACAGTCCATTTGCGCCGGGTGATTTAAAAGGCACCTCTATGATGACAGCTTTAAGGGAAATCATCGGTTTAAATTACACCACAACAGAACGAAGTTTTTATAACGACGATGGTGAATACGTCACCGTGAATGTACTCACGAGTATTAATGGGGTTTCTAATGCGATTAACAGCCAGGGCGAGCCATTTCCCGAAGACCGTGTCGAGGGCGTCATTCAATCACCCTCAGCGTACTGGGCCATTTATACCGAACGCGATTCTCAGGCAGATGAGTCGGTTAATTTTGAAGATATTCTACTAAAGTCAAAAGATCAGGTGCGACTGGTATTTCTTCAAGATGAAGATGGCGATGGATTGTATAAACGGGAAGAACGAATGTTTGGGACTCTCGACTCACCCGAGGACATTCGCCGTCCGGTAGAAGCTGGCCCCAATGATAAATCGATAATGATTGATTATGTCGACTATCCGGTAAAAGTAGTTAATAACAAAATTGTCTTTGAAGACATGCCTGACGGCATTCCCGATAGCATCGACTCCGATGAAGACGGTTTAACCGATCATCAGGAAGTCCGAGATGGTTGGCAAGTGGATGACGGAGAAGTTAGAACCGTATTTTCTAATCCTGTTATTGTTGACTCAGACCACGACGGTTGGAGCGATCTTTTTGAATATCATTATTCGGCCGACCCGACTATGTATCATGTGGATATTGATCGTGACGGGTTGATCGAGATTCACGACTTAGAGCGCCTTTACGCAATGCGAAATAATCTTCGAGGAACCTACCTCGAACTGAAGCGATGCAAATCTGATGACGAAGATAGCTCTCCTGACGACCAGTGTGATTTGGAGCAAAGCGAATCCGATGACAAAGGTTATACGATCCAGTCTAGCTTAGGTTGTCCTGACGACGAGTGCTACGGTTATGAATTGGCGACTGATTTGGACTTTGATACCAATGGTGATGGTCTAGTCAACGAAGAAGATGAATTTTATTACGAAAAAGTCGATAACGGCTTTGGATGGTTTGCAATTGGCGATAACACCAACCCGTTCCGCGCTCACTTTTATGGTAATGGCTACACCATTTATAACCTAACGATTCGAATGTCCTTTAACCATCAAGGATTATTCGGCGTTATTCGAGGCTCTGAAAACTGCAATTTTAATTTTAATCCGAATGAGAAAATTAATGATAGTTGCCTTAATATTTCCAATTTTAAAATTGAGTCAGCTCATGTTGAAAGTCGCAGTCCTGTCGGTATAGTTGCAGGAGAAGTGACCAATCATGTCGAACTCAGTGACATAGAGCTTCAGGGCGTTGTTTGGGGCGGTTGGGGTTACCGAGATGGTGCCGTCGGGGGGTTGGCTGGTCGCTGTACCGAAACGGTTTACTTGAAAGATATCACGCTTCTCATTCAAGCATCCGGTGGTACTAATTTGGGCGGATTATGTGGTCTGGCCAACCGAGTAACTGCAGAAACTATCACCGTAGGATCCGGCGATACGCTCGCTGATTTTGATGGCGACATGAATACCGGAGGGGTATTCGGATCAGTAGAAAACAGCTCCAACTGTACACTTTGTGAAAGTCATGTTGATATTGACAGTCATGACAATGTCGGAGGTATTGCAGGGCTGGCTAATGACACCGAGTTAAACCTATCCAACAGTCATGGTGAAATCACGGCAACCAGTTACACTGGCGGTTTAGTCGGCAACTTGGTACGTTCTGAAATTCTTCAGAGTTACACAACATCTAGTGTTATGGGCGAGAACAGAGTTGGTGGTTTAGTCGGGAACTCTGCACAGAGTTCAACAATCAATCGCTCTTTTGCTAGCAGTTCTGTGGTGGGTTACCAATACAGTGGAAACTATATTGGCGGCCTGGCAGGATTAACCTACGACACCGAAATCAATGATACTTTCGCCACCGGTAGTGTATCGGGTAGAAATTTTGTTGGCGGACTGGTAGGTGATGCTAACGATGGTACGATAGTTACTCGTTCATTCACCACCTCTCGGGTTACCGGAAATGTCGAAACCACTGGCACCTTTGTTGGTTGGAGTGATTTAGCCTTCTATGATGGCAATGTCTATCGCTCAGAAGCAGGCTACCGAGGCATTGGCACCTTGTACGACGGTTCTCCACCGACAAGAAATCAGCTGGCAGGATACAGTCTGGAGACCATGCAATGTCCAACTTCATCTAATGATAGTAATTGCACTAACACAACCTATTCAGATTGGAGTGAATCGACCTGGGACTTCGGAAATTCAAACCAACTACCCGGGTTATGGATTAATGAACGGGTCTATCGCGACGCAAATGGTGATGGACAACTAGAGGATTAAGTTTATTTCGAGGCTTGTCGGTATTTAGCTTGGTTTGTTCAAGGAAAAAAGCCGGCAAACCTTGAATCGAGCGCTTAAAAGTAAGAAGAATAACCTTGTGCAAAAACTTAAACCGCTTGTAATAGAGCAATGTATCATTTAGTTTAAGTGAGTTTAATTAAATGCAAAAGAATATTCAGAAGGAATGACATAATGAAAAAAGCATTTATCATCTTATTAGCAACTCACCTTTTAATGGCCTGTTCTCATAAACAATATCACCTTCCCGTAAGCCAAGTCTCTACACCTCAGCTAAATCAAGAATTCACTACCAATCTTGGTGAGCGGATGATCATGCAAGCGGTTGGCTTATATACCGATATTTTGAAAATCAAAACCCTCGATGTTTATGGCGTCTACATTAGTGGCGGGCAGTATTGTCGAATACCTAATAGCAATGACTTTGTCAGCTTTAATGGCAGAGCTATTGGTAAGAAAAATGCATTTGGTGGCATCGTCGACTTTACTAGCCGGCTAGAATTTAGAGAGACTGATAATGAAGTTTGTGTTGAAGGTACCTTTACGCTTTGTTTCGATGACTCCGAAGCTGATTTTAAACTGTTTAAAGATCAACTTTGTACCAGTCCAACTGCGTTTCAACAAATTATTGAGTACAACGGGCGTGAAGGCAATATTCTAAGATTTACTTATAGAGAGTTTTCTCGAGAGCGAATTCATTCGCAATACACAACCAACTTTTCAATGGATCTCAATAAAGGTGACGAAATCACTTACAAGGGCGCAAAACTTAAAATTATAGAAGCCAGCAATCAATCAATCACCTACCAAGTGATTAAAAATTTCAACGATGCAGCTTTCTAATAATTTTCAATACGCTGATTGAACACGGCCGAAGCTACTGACCTATCCCCAAATAACCTCTGCCATTGATGAGATTTCCGATAGACTGGAGACAATGGAGATCTCAAAATGAATAAGCGTTACAGCGAAGAACAAATTATAAATACCATCAAACAGCATGAGGCCGGGCCAAGGTTGACGATTCTTGCCGGGATATGGGTTACAGCCAGCGGTCGGCCTTACAGCTGGCGAAATATATATGCAGACCTTGAGGTAAACGAAGGCAAGCGTCTGAAGGAACTGGAGTCCGAGAACAGCAAACTCAAAAAGATACTGGCTTATAAATTATTGGAAGTCGAAGCCTATCGAGCTATAGCAGCACGAATGACTGCCCACGCCGATTTAATTTTCACAAGCCGGTGTCAGCTGTCCAAACGTGCCGCCTTGAAATTGAGAGTTTGTGCACGCGTGCTGCATTTCAAACTCTGTTGAGTATCCTATTTGTGGTGATATGGAGATCCCCGCTAGCCGTATACCATCGCCATAACCCGGATTGGAGATCGAACCATCAAACCAAACCGTTACTACCAAACCACCCTTCCGAGCACCGCCAAGAGTAATTCCAAAGCTCTTTGACATACCGTTCGGTGGAACTAAATGACACCACAGCCCGACATTTAAACCAGTATCTAAATTAAAAAACTGTTTGAACGTTTGTTTATTAAACCCCCTGGAGAAATTTCCCGATTTTGGACTCATGTTCAGGCCGTATTGATACGCACCTGTGTGGTAAATCTTATGCATTTTGTGCGAAGGTCGTACGCCGCGATTATTTCCAACCTCCCATATACCGCCAAATTCGTAATTGCCGCCAAAGAAGAACGCAGCGTCTACCACCGTCCAGCCAAAAGAAACACTTCTTATCTCACCTAAATTAATGTTTCGCGCACAAGAATGACTAAAGCCATCTTGCTCGTCCAAATTAGCGAGCACGTTATTATAATGCGGAGCGTACTGGCTAATTTGTTGTAAACTGTTTATCAAAGGCCCTAACTGTAATTGGTAACTGATGTAGCTAATATCGCCGCGCATTACCGCATTGGTTACAGGAGCCGGGTTTCTTAAAACATTTATAAACTGATGCTCAAGCGAAGGAAGCTTTTGATTCAAGAGTTAAGACAAGACTGGATGATTTAACACGCTCACCAATTGATTAAAAAGCCGAGGTTGGCACCGTTGAATTGTACCCAGGGTTACAATGGTATTTGTAGCAATGTGGCAACCAATGTTTCTTAATTCATTCTTTAAGAATTGCTGTCCCCGATTAAAAGCGTGCTGAACGTCTCTTGCCGCAACCTCAATATCGGCCGAAATTCCTTGTTGCACTGATAACGCCTGATTTAAAGTGCCTTCGCACAATACTTTGGTACCTGTTAAACAAGCACTTTGTGTGCCATCGGCATTCTTTGAAGCTCGAACAAACCGCATACCATTGCGTGTACAAGTTGAGGCATCAACGTTACATGCAGGAGCGGTACCAAACCAATGATAGCCTTTATTATTAATTTGTCGCTGCTCTACACGACAAACGACCTTCGATCCAGTTGCGCAATTACTACTCTCAAATCTTACGAACTCCATTCCTTTTTGCAAACAATCGTCAGCGTGCCCACCACAAAAAGGGGCTGTACCAATGGTTTTATAAATATACTGAACGGGCTGGTTGGGACGGTTAGGTCGGTACGGCTGATTCTGAGGACTTTATCTTACAGCCGGCTTAGTTCGACAAACAACTTTATGACCGGACCAACAATTTCGCTTTTCCAATCTGACGAATTCGAGATTACGACTGGTGCAATCCGACCGTTTTCCCTCACACGCCGGAGCGGTGCCATAAACGTATTCAGCAGACTCGACTTCTGTTGAGAAGAGTGCAAGTAATAGCCCCGATGAAAAAACAACAATCCCTCTAACCCACTGTAATTTAACTAACATCACAACCTCCCTATCGAATGTTTTGCCAAAAGACTGGCTTAATAATCTAATATTCGCCAAAAAGCGATCGTAATCGAACAACAAATCTCAATTCAGGAAGGAATTGTTAGATAGTACAACGAATAACAATAATTAAGACGTTTAATACCTTAAATAGATATCAATTGAGCGTATAAGAATATTAAGGCGTTACAAACGAATTAAATACGACAATACTGCCCGCACTTCTTATACTTGAATAACAGCCTTGCCGTTTAAGCCTGACGACTTAAGTTTATCCCTACAAACCCGCGAAGCGCAAAGAGGTGTGTCATGTTACGCATGTACTTTTTAGCCCCCGATGTTGAAACCACATCCAACATTGTGACCGAACTGCTACAGTTTGGTTTAGAAGACAAACACATTCACGTCATTGGCAATGATCACGACAAAATCGAGAAGGCTCATTTGCACGAAGCTGGTATTCTCGAAAGCTCCGACCTGCTGCCCGCGATTCGGCGTGGATTATTGTACGGTGGAACAACCGGACTGTTGGCAGGTATTGCGTTTGTCACCTTCCCACCAGCCGGCCTTGCATTAGGCGGAGCCGCCGTTTTCGGTGCAGGTGCTTTAGGAGCCGGGTTCGGAGCCTGGATGTCGTCAATGATTGGTGTGTCCGTCAAAGATGTGGGTGTCGAACATTTTGAACAAGCGGTTAAAAATGGCCACTACTTAATGCTGGTGGATGTCGACAAAGATCTGTTTCCCAAAGTCGAACCTTTGGTGCACTCGCACCATCCTGAAGTTGACATTCAGTGGGTCGACATGAAAGGTCGTAAC
>JBPEWV010000100.1:0-30700 GCA_052032335.1 Pleionea sp.
ATTACCCTGACGCTATGGTTACCCTGGTTAGATCGAACGACTGTATAACATCGGTCTAACAGCTCTGGATACTCACCTCACCCTTTTCTCGCCTCTCTCATTGATCAACCAATTACCCCAATTTATACCGGTTTACGAGAATGATTTATATTCAAACTATAAACACGCTCGACCAACGAGAATGCCGCTAACCTAATGGCTTCCTATCAATTTTTCCAGTAACAGGCTGATTTCGCAAAAGTAATCTATAATCATTGGGTTATAGTAAGGGCTGTCAGCGGCAATGAGGTGCATGACGATAACCACAGAAAAATTAACAGACTCGGTAATCCATGGCCAGTGAAGCAGAATTAACTCGCAAATTACGACCCCGTATTTACAAAAATACGATATTGGCCATGTTAGCCTACGCCATCACGGCAATTATTGCCTTTGCCAGCGTTTACCTCGAGCTCAGTCACTACGGTTATACGCCTTTCCAGTATCTATTGGCGGTGGTGATTTTGGTGAATATTCTCTTTTTGGCAATTACCTATAGCAGAAATACCATCAGCAAGCGGTTTTCCGATCGCATGTTAATTGCTCAATTGTCAGTCTGGTTCTTCGCATTTTCCGTGACACTTTTTTACATGGCCGATCTCAGGGTTATATTGCTGATGTCGAGCATTATGGCGTTTACCTTTGCCATCAGTTATTTAAAGCTGCAAGTATCGATCTATATGGTATTTGTGATTGCAGTCACTTATTTTGTCATCAGTTATTTGGGCATTGCACACTTTAATCAACCCGGCAATCTCAGTTACGAAATTTTGGTATTGATCTGTTTCATACCCGTATGCATTTTTATCTCTTACATGGCGGACAGAATAGGAAAACAACGGCGTATTCTTAAATCAACACTGGCCCATCTAGAAGCCATTCGCGAAGAGCGTGAACGCATCATGCAAGAACTGGAAAAGTCAGCTTCGACGGATGATTTGACCGGGCTTTATAACCGGCGTGCTATTAACTTAAAATTACAGCATGAATACGAACGGGTATGTCGTTATGAGTCCGATCTCACCATTATTCTAGTCGATGTTGATCACTTTAAGCGCATCAATGACACACATGGGCATCTATTTGGTGATCAAGCGTTAAAAATTATCGCCAATGTCCTTGAACGCTCGGTACGAGTAACTGATTTTGTCGCTCGCTGGGGCGGTGAGGAGTTTTTAGTGGTTTTACCGGAAACCGACCTCGGGGGAGGAAAGACCATTGCTCAACGAATATTAAAGGATATTGCTCAGACCCAACTCGACTGCGACGGTCAAATCATCTCTTTAACCATTAGCGCCGGCCTCCACCAGATCACCCCAAATCAAACGCTGGAAGAAGCCATTGCCAGGGTCGATGAATATCTGTACCAAGCCAAGCAACAAGGACGAAACCGAGTTGTTGAAGGTGGGTGATAAGCAGCGTAAAACTGCAAAGTGCCAATTTCTATCGATATTGAATCATTCAGACGTTGATTAGTCTATGATTATAGACAGATTATCTGAAACTCATAGACCACTAGGGTACGCGTGCGCCAAATTCTTTGCTTCATTATATTGCTAAATGCAGGTTGTCACCTATGGGCGGCCTCTGATTATTCACCTGAGGCTCCGCCGACTGATTCCTTAACCTCACTTAGTCTGGACGAATTATTATCCGTCTCTGTTGGTGAAGACTACAAAGGTGCTGGCATCTTTCAGTCGCCCACCAATAAAGCCACGCCGAACAGCGTCAATTTTGGGCTACTTGTGCCTCTTCGCGACCTTCCCCGCTATTCCACCAGTTTAATAGCCGCAGCCGATTTAGCGGCCGAAAAAATTAATGCATCGGGCGGTATTAATGGCAAGAAGCTGGTTATTATTCGTGCAGACATAGGTTATTCCAGAGATGCCGCAGTAACCTTTTCGAAGCAGTTGATCGAGCGATATAATGTGAAAGCGCTGTTCGGGCCAGGCACGTCAGACGCGGTACGAGCTGTGATGAAAAACGTAAGTATTCCCCACAACGTACCGCTTGTTACCGCATCGGCATCTTCAGACTCATTAGCACAGCTGCCGCATAAGGGCTTGTTTTGGCGCATGTCTCCATCCAACGACTCACACGCACAATCCATCGTCGAATTTTTGAAGTCGAAGCAGCGAGCGTCACGAATTGCACTAATTAGCGGAAAAGATTTGTACGGGCAAGAAGTCGCGACGAAAATTCGTCAGCAACTGCCAAATAGCGAATTTCACGAAGTAGAGTACAGCTCCCTGATCAACATAAAGAAACTTCCGCTAAGTTCTGATTTTAAGCGACTGCAAGCATTCAAACCCGACGCTGTTGTAATAACACTCCATGGGAATATTATTAATGGTTATCTCGAACAATTTGAACGGCACTGGGAAGGCAAAATTCCTTTAATGGTGAGTGGTGATACACTAACCAAAGCCACGAATAAAGACATTAAGAAAATTAGTCGAGTTGCTAAGTGCATGCACATCGTCTTTAACGACACTCAAATTAAAACGCCATTAAAACGACAGCTGAAGAAAAAGTTAAAGTTCAACTCGTTAGGTTATGACCCAGCCTATATTTACGATGCGATCATATTGATGTCGATGGCTAAAGAATATGAAACAACCCAAAATCAATTGTTACCCCAACTTATGTCGTCTCTCACCGATGGAACGCGAGAGTTTGATGGACTTAATGTCAAAACCTCAAGACGTAATTTAAATGGCGTTTATCCAGTGCGTTTTCTTGGCGCCAGTGGGCTGGTTAAATTTGATGAGCTCGGAAACAACCTATTCTCAACCGTCAAAATTGAACAATATTGGGAATCGGACAATTCTCAAGCTCCTTGCTTGAATTCTTCCCGAAACCAATGTTCAAAAGTCAGCGACTGATTGCTAGTTGCTAAAAACCTTAATGAGGCTGTTTTAAAAAGTTACGAATAAATTGCCAGTGCCAGGCAATACCTGCGATCACTGCAATGTGAAAACATTCGTGCGGGCCGATAACGCCCTCGATCAATACCGGCACTCGCATAAACTCCATTATCGCTCCAATGGTATAAGCGAAAGCTCCGTAGACCAACGGCTTGATCACATGGAAGCCATGCAAACGATGTGTCAAATAGCCTGATACAATTCCCATCCAACCAAGACCAATGTAAATTGTAAGGCCTACCCATTCAGCCAGCTCAGTGAAAAATATTGTTTTGAGTGTAAGCCCACTGATAGCTATGCCCCAGATAAGCAACAGGAATCCCCAACTCCAGAAGCCATGAAACAAAATGACATGAATCGGTGTGAATGTCCCAGCGATTAATATAAATATACCGGCGTGATCCAATCGTTGCAGGACCGCCCGACCATCCGATCCCGGTTCCAGTAAATGAAACACACCACTCATCGACAGTAAAAATACTACCGAGAACACATACACACCAACCGTAATTATGCGCTCTTTGTTACCTGCGGCGCGGCGCAATAATCGGCTACCAAAAAAAAGAAACACCAACGCAGCGAATAAATGACTGATCGAGCTAAATGGCTCACTGAAACCAGTGACAGGAATCACATTCATAGTTGAAACAGACTGTATTACTAATTAAGTGACGCACTATCTCGCATTTTTCGACAGACTACAAATAGCTTACTTTTATTACGAGCGGCGACCAAAAAATAGACAAATCATTGAAAGTGATGTTAACCGCATAACCGGCTTAACCTTGATGGCGCAGGATGCTCAAGATAAGCTCATCGAGCTCGTTAATACGTTCAACGCAGGCATCTATGTCTTCTTGCGAGACTTCCGATTCAGAGCCCAGATAGTCGAAATACTGATTCAATAATTGTTCGTGCTCTTTAAGATACTCTGAAAAACCAGCGTCTTCATTTTGAGCGTTAGATTGAGAACTCTGATTCATGTTGCTCCCCATGAACTGGCTGAATACCAATAACTATAGACTGATATTTTTTGTTGTTTTGTTGAAAAGAGCACAAAATGGAGAGTCAGTGCACTTCCATCGCAAACAAACTCCTTATGAGATAGATTCTATTCCTGTCTTTTTAGCGATCCCATTGAATCAAGTCCATCTGGTTTTCGCCTTCTGCCAACACCGCATTAGAAATACGGTTTTTCTCGTCTAACATTATAAACCTTGGAATACCAGCGCTGGCGAACTGCCGGTAGATGCTTCGATCAGTATCGGCAACCAGGTCAAACTCCAAACTGTAGTCCTGTTTAAACTGAACAACCTCGTCAATCGAATTTTCTCGCGCAATACCAATTATGGTTAACTCATTGTCTTTCACCCACTGCGATTGCGTTAACGCACTCATGGCGCGCTGTGAATCAGAACACCAGGTCGCAAATAATATTACCAGTTTACGTTTGTCATTGGCTGCCAAATCAATGGTATTTCCCTCGATGGTTTGCAGTTTCGTAACTGGCATCAATTGCCCTTTTTTGATGAAGCTTTCGTACTTTGGTTGGGTGCTCGATACATCTGAAAATGCTTTTCCAGTGTCTAAGGGAGCGCTATTCATGTTCGCTTTTTCAGTAATAGCGCAAGCACAAAGGTTCAGCGAAAAGATTGCGATGACCATTAATTTATTCACAAAGAATTCCTGAGAGATCGTTTAAGTCGTTATTAGTTGCGCACTAATATAATCGAAAAAGCGCTGATAACAAATTATTTTTTTACCTTGCCTGATTTAAATTTTTGAGGCATGACTCAGGTTAAAGTCCCAATCGATTACCCTTCTTGACCAGCAAAAGCTTGCGCAACGGCAATCCAATTTTCAGCCTTTTCCGGCTCTAAGGGTCTCAAGACCGCGTGCCCCAATCGCTCGACCTCTAGATTGTAGGCAGCCACTAGCGCATCGACTCTCTGTTGAGCGAGTTTCTCAAGGTTAACAACACCGATATTCGCTAATACTTCAGCGCTGCGCCCATCCATTGTCTTTATGGTTAATAGTTCGGCGTGTGACAACCAGTGACCGAGCCGTTCTCGATCAACTCCCAGCATCTTCGACAGCTCAATTTTACTGCGACTCCGTGTCGCTGAGGTAATTAAGTCACTAATGGTGTAAATACGATTCTTATTTAAAAGTTTTTGATATCGCTCCCCTATGCCCTGTATTTCTTCGACATCGCGCATTGGTGTGAAATGCGGCGATGACCAGCTTCCGGCCTCACTTTCTTTAGGCAATGGAACCAGCGACATTCGTATTTTACTCAGCTTGTCAGGCGACACATCTTCTTCAGGAGCAATAAACCGGTAGTCAATGGTTCCCATTTCAGACACTTCGGCAAACACATTAAACTCGACTTCAAACTCTTTAATGGCAAACCGACTCACAGGATTCTTCATATCATTAAGTCGCGACTGCAAACTATCAACAGAGTGGCTAATCGCAGTAGAAAAGTCGTCAGGCGTACGTTTTCGAATCAGGTTCGTTTGATCGATTTTGCTTTTCAATTGCTGATTTTCGAGCTGCAACAAAGACATTTGTTCTTTCATCGCAAGAATGACTTGCTCGATACTTTTATCGTTGATAGCCGAACTTTCCTCATTAACCAAAGGAGCAAAAAGTCCGTGCTTTCCCTGATAGTTGATCAGTTCCAAATCGTGCATGGTTTGAACGCCTTGCAGATCGGTTTTTCGTCGCCCTGCGCTAGCGGCAAGTTTTAATGAGTCGTTGTTTGTATTAGACGTTTTCTCACTCATGTTTTATCATCCTGTGAATCCGAAGTTACTGATCGGTTAATGGTGTTGCTAGCGGTATCTTTAATTGGTATAAATCCTTTCGGCGTCATTTGAACCCTTACTTTGAGACCACTTGAAGCATTATGTCCGTACAGACCTACACTTTGAGGATTCAATGTTTTCGAGATGATGTGAGGATTGGTTTGACCCGACTTATCAACTCTGTGGCTCACTGACGCCGAAAGTTCCATTTCTATTTCGATGTTACTGAACACATACCATAAGGGCGGCAATGCAAAACTACCTTCGGCGGCTTGCTCATACAGGACGCGTTTAGCTTGTGTATAATCGTCCATTTTTTCCTGAGCCGTGGCTACTGAACCGATGGTAGTACTCAGCAACTCTCCGAGCTCAGCTGCTTGATTTCCTAAATTATTTCTATTCATAGTCTTGCCCTAAAAAGGCCAAAAGCCAAGACAACAATTGACTTAACTTTCGGCCACCACAGCAAATTAAAAGGTTACGGTAATATTGTTTTGAACCAGGCCGATTCTTGCCGAAACAATGATTTCGACCGGTGATGTATCGGCGCCTTCACCAATAAACTCTCGACGCAGTTGTATTTCTAACTGACCGTCGGCATTGGTGGTCGGATCGCTAACAAACGACCATGAGACACCATTGGTTTCGACAGAAATGGCTTTACCCGAAATGGGCGAGCCGTCACGCTGATTGTATTGGATTAACACCGACATGGTTCTGGCAGTGATTGTACCGGAATCCATTTCGTCGGCGATTTCACCCTGAATCAAAGACAACCTGGGACCTTGGATGGCCTGATTAGGCTTTGGAATACCAATATCACGACGCGGTTCGAGTAAGGTATTCATTCGCATCTGACCGTAGGAGAGATCATTATCGACTGTGCTAACACTATCAGTTGAGGTACGCGTTGACCGAAAGCTGTTATAACCTCCGCCCAAAATCATTAATAATCCACCTTGTCCCGAACCTTGCCGCCTTTGTGATGAGTAGGTATTCGATTCAGCACTGGCAGAAAACTCATTCGCCATATAACGTCCTTGAAGGCGTACATTAGTCCATTGATAAAATACAGGATCAATGAAGTTTATCAGCGGTAATTGCCTTGTGTGCGTTTGCACTGTGTCGAGCGTACCGTCGTCGTGATAAATGCGTTCTTCGACGGCAATCAAATCAACCAAAGTTGTTGCCAATGCGGTGGCCGTTCGAGCGCCGGTTTCATTCAATTGATCTTGTGTCGCTGCAACCGCAGCGCCTGTGGTTTCCACCAACTGGCCTAGACCCATACCCGCACGTTGCAACTCATCAGTAACCGACGCGTCATTTGCAAGCGGAACAGAAGAACTGCCAGCAGGGCTTAATTGATTAGCCATAATGTAAGCTCCTTATTGCTACAAAGTAATTTCAGTTACTTTGGTAACGTCACCCAATTTCACGCTCACCTTGGATTTTAAACCGCCAAGAAAACGTGCATTAGGGATGTCACGGGTTAATGTTACACGGCATTTACCGTCGGCATTGGTTGTGGTTCCTGAATAGCCTTCGTCGGACTTGAAAGATTGACGAAACGCTCCAGAGTCCAACTCAATACTCACCGATGGATTCACACTGCCGTCCGCTTTACGAACGAATATTTCCAGTTCCAGGGATCGTGCCGTTACCACCCCGCCCGATTCGGTTTCATTGACCGCTCCTTGAGAAAAGTAAATCTGCGGGCCTATGCTGATTTCTGCAGGCGTCGGAAATCGTTCGATGTTTCTGGGTTTTAATTGAGCGTCAAGTCGCACTTGGCCACGTGCCCAGTCTGATTCGCGGTCAACGTTTCTGGAATAATAATTTCTCGATTCAGAGTCGCTCATCTGAAACCAACCAAGAAACCCCCAGAACATTCCGACTCCACCCACACTTACATTATTTTGAGTGCGCTCGAATTGCACGCCTCGTTCATTGTCCATGGCTCCGACCGACAGATCCATTGACACTGCGACATGGCTCCACTCATGTACCGTTGGGTTGACGTAGTTGATTAATGACACTTCTTTACTGATCAGTTCAGTATCCGCGGCCACAGGCAAACCATCTTCGTCCAACTTCTGAATGACGTCTGAAACCACGGTCACTTTGGTACTGCTAAGTTCAACCGCTGTATCAACCAGACCTCGATCTAACGCATCTTGGGAGTCGGCGACACCTTCTCCAATCGATAACAAAACATCGCCGAAAGTTGGCGCTAAATCGGCAAACTCGGCTGAGGTATCGGCTTCAAGCGCAAGACTTTGACCAAATAAACCGGCAGGGGCTCGTCCAGCTGCAATACTTCCAGTAGCGACGGCCGGTAATCGTCCTGTTCCAGCGGGAGTCATGGTTGCAGTTACCGCAGGGCTGGCAGTTTTACTTTTGCTGCCCTTCGCTTTTCTAGGCATGATTGCCTCCTTAAATTACTGCATTTAAATAAAAACAACACAAATTGTGTCATCTTATTTTTAACTTAAAACCACTTACTACAATAAGCCGTGTGCTGTTTAAACAGAGTCATTAAACATTGCAGCTCAACAACGCAAAGCAGTTCACCATTTTGCTTCTACATCAATTGCTCCTCTTTTCACCTGACATCCTCTCAGGCCTGCAATACAAAAAAATCACTGAGTTTAATTTTATTTAGCTTGCTTTTATCAAACACTTCGATAAGAGGTAAAAGTTTTTTCTGTGTTTCTTCCCAGAGTGATAACTCAACATCATCTGGCTTGCTATCGAGAAAGTCGTCCAGCGACAGACGGTTTGGAAGGCTCACTGGCAAAGTTAATTTAAGTTTTTCTTCAATTAAAAGAATTCGAGCCATGAGCCGCTGAGTGCTTCGCCCTTTCTTTTTAAGAATTTGGCTGAGTTGAGTTAAGGAGAGTTGAATAAGATTTTCGAAATTTTGAATACCATTTTTGCGAAGTCTTCCCGAATAGACTTTTCCGATGCCCTTAATCCACAAGAGCGGTATATTAATTTTGGCGGCATGGGGTGCATTAAATACCAGCGCGTAAGTCTGTTGTCCAACTGGCACGTTAAACGCCTGAACCCTTAAAACGTAATCCCCTTCCGGTAACTCTGTAGGCTCGATTACTTCGACATTATTGACCAGGTCTCGAGCGCCGGGTTTTGAGTCTGAATGATTTCCCCAATACAGAACCTTGCCTTGTTGCATCAAGCTTAGGTTCAAGTTGTTTATCAGGCCTTCTCCTGGCGCATCATACCAGGTCAGCACCGCACGAAACGGCTGAGACTTGTTCAAACGAATTGGAAAAACATGTTGCTCGCCCGTGCTCAGCCCAACATCGCGATGATCGATCAAACGAATCTGATTTTTTAATAAGGGCAAAGCATTTTCCAAATCAATACGACCAAACCCTGCCACATTTCGGGGTTCAAATTTTGATTCGCTATCCTCCGAATCACGCTTATACACTGGTTTGGCCGATAAAATCGCGAGAGCTTTAAGCGCCGGGCCAGAAGGAGCAGCGCCATTGGCGTATTGCTGCCAGCTTTGTCTAAGCAACGCAAAATAACCACCGGCAACGCCGGTCGACATGGACGTACCACCATAGTACATGTAATAAGGTAATGGACTGGCTAACCCCCAACCTCTTACATTCGCCGCCTGACTCCGTGCCGCAGCTAGATTGGTACCGGGCGCGCATAAATCAGGTTTGATTCGACCGTCTTTGGTTGGGCCAGTCGAACTGATCAATGCAATGTGTTCTGGCTGACCTGAAATTGCATCGTTACGATCGTCACGATGAGTAAAGCGTTTATGGCGATCAGAATCGAACACACTCCATGACTGTCTCAAACCCACGCCCTGCCTGGGCCCTTCTGTTGCACCAATCGCAATGACATTTTTCGATGAAGCAGGCGCGTAAAGACTTTGACTGTCGATTAACCGATCGCCATTTTTGTCGGCGCCTTCGTTGCCTGCCGCAAATAAGATCACAGAATCTTTGTGTTTAAATAAAAAATCGTCAGCTTCATAACAGTCATCGGTATAACTGCCGGACACGGGATCGCCCCATGCGTTGACGTGCAAGCGAGCGCCTAGCTCTCGAGCTTCAAGAAATAACTCCCTTAAATCTACCGGTCGACCACTTAGATAGTAGCCCGTTGGAATTTGTGACTGCATCGCTGGAGTGATTTCGGTGTACTGCTCGATAGCCTGAAATACGAGCTCAGCACCGGGCGCGATGCCTTGATAATGACCGTCACTGGCTTTGCCACTTCCTAGTGCCAGACCAGCGACATGAGTACCATGACCAGAATGCGTATCAGCTGCACCATCATTATGCTTCGGATGTTTAACATAACTGTCCCACGATTCATTGATCGGCCAACTGGATATTTCTTTGACCCTTCCTTCAAAATCAGGATGAATTGACGTGTGATAAGTTCCTCGATCGAACCCGGTGTCGGCGACAGCGACTATCTGGCCTTTACCGGTAAGTTCCAGAGCAAAAGCCGCGTAATCCTGACCACTCATACCCAGCGCTTGTTTTAGCTCAGTAGTGGCAACAATGCTGGGTCTAGTGTGATTCACCAGTTTCACACCGGCAATTGCGCGTAAAGTGTCTAGCGATTTGTCAAAAGCGAGGCGTAACTTATAGCGGCTCTCTGAGATAAGTGTTGCACCACATTTTTTCACTTTTGCTTTTAGCATTTGCTTTTGTTCTTGTCGAAACAATACAAGGTCCACCCAGTTTTTTAAAATTCCGGCGCGAAGTGTCATTGATTTGCTATTGGAAGCTATGGGACGTGAGCAATAGTTTGCCAGATATGGGGTTGCACCAATCAAGGTGGGCAGTTCCTGTCGCAACTGACGAATTGTCTGATTGCGGTGCCGATTAAATTCAACACACAAACCGAATGGTGGACAAAAAAAGTGAATGACAAGATGGTATTGTTTTAACAGCCGAAGCCATTGACGATGTATCGGTCCAGCGAACTTCAAAAGTGTTCTCGGATGACCCGAGTATTCAAAACGATTATTCTCAACGTCAACGGAATTGCCATTTACCAGAATCGGAAGCTCATCGGTTACTTGATAAGGGGACTCAACAAACATCTCTTCGAGATTCAAGGCGGACTGTTTAGACGGTTTCTTGAGGGTTACCTTAAGCAATAAAAACGATGGGTATTCGAACATCAGCTGAATAGACACCATTTTCCATTTTTCCCGAATAGTCTCGAGATCGGCGTGCTGAAGTTCGCATAAAACGAACATGGTTATCTCCTGAGATGAGTTGGGTTTGACAATACTTCAAACTAAATTCTCAGAATAAAAACAGCTTATCCTTAACGACTGATACACATCCCTGGCGATAACTGGCTAACACCTAAGATCGGATGCACTTTAAAATATAGCAATGAGAATATACAACGCAAGCGATCGCCCATCTAAAATTGAGTTATATATTACGAAAAGCACGCTAAAAATCTAAAACAAAAAAATTGAATTTTCGAAAGTTTAAACCGCGATTAAAAGCTACTTTTTAATCGCGACAAGCACTAATAATTCAGCATCAATCCTGTTCTCAGCAGTCGTATGAACAAACTTGCAAAGCGCATACTTTTTAATCACAGATTAAATCATTTACAGTCCTTGCTATGAATATCAATCACTGGAAGTCAGCCCATCTGGGCTTACTGATACCGATTAACTTAAAAAAGGTTGGAATCAAAGAAAAACCGTGTAGTAAAAAGGTGCCAGTCGATATGAGTCACTGGCACCATTTAACTTCTGGTTAAGAAAGCAAACGTATTGAATTAATAATCACTGCTGTATTTCTTAAGGAAAGCCGACACATCTGCATCGAGTCGACGGGCCAAATTATAACTGTCGGTACCAGCGCGATGCATACCAACGACATAGGCTCCGTAGCCGCACCCCGCACAACTGGGATCGGCGTAATGGTAAAAACCAGAACCACTCATACCGCCTGTTGTGTCGGCCTGGTGCTCTATTTGATGGTCTTCCCACCACCAAAATGGCACATTATTTTCAGACGACAAAGAGTAATCACCCCAAACTCGAACGTTGCACGCGACCGCAGGATTTCCACAGTTGCCCAATCCCGGATAACCTCGCACATAACCAGTTTTCGACTCAATGTCACTGGTTGAGGCCGTATACCAACCGAGCCAACCAACGGTCGCACCGGGCTCATCTGAATTAACTCCGTTTCTTACGCTATTGCAGCCAACATCAAAATCCAAAACTGCGTAATCGTAATCAGAATTTTCATTCTGCACGTATCCGCCAGGAATGGTTACCCAATAACAACCATACCATTCACCATAAGGACTGGGATCTGCGTCTTGACTGTCGTAACCAGGCGCCCAGCGATGTGGTGCTTCCCATGTATTGGCTGATTCATTCCAGAATACGTGCGCAACACTCATTGCCGTTGAAGGTCCAATCAAAGTGCCCGACCCCTGAGAGCCATTAATGACCGCAGTCGATCCGGTATTATCGAACACAATATTGGTGCGATACGGATAACTCAGGTTGTTCATCACATTACGATCGTCGACGCCATGAATTTTTTCCACACGCGACTCGAATTGATCATCTGAAGCTTTCAATTGTTTGGAGTGCCTTGCCATGCCTTGAGATGGTGAACTACCCAGCCCTCTGAAAGCTCCTTGTTTTTGCTTTCCTTTCGCGTGACGCTCTTTAATCCGTTTCGCCATGGCGATATCGGGTTTGGCTTCAATGTATTGATGTCCGTTGTAATATGCCACACCCCGTAGTTTTTCGGCCAACTCGAGAACCGACATATCATCAATACTTTTATTCTTCGCCATGTTCGGCAAATAGTTTTCTGGTTCAGCAACCGGATTTTCAATTTTCTTCTGCCAGATAAACTCTTTACCTTTTAGGATGGCGCGTTGTCGCATGGCTTTGCCGTTGGGTAATTGACCGACCGGTCTCCCGACAAAACGTAACGATCGCGAAACGTAGGTTTCTTCCAGAATTTCTCGATCCAGTTTGTTGACCGACTGCTTATCAATCGTTTTTGCGTCTGATAAATCACACCAAAACAAAGATGAGCCTAAAGCAATCGCTATCAGTTTTTTGTCCATAATATGAACCTCCGTGTAATGTCCATTAATAAATTCGACGCCGCACTGCTCATTGAGGCGTCGAGGCAATAATGAACGGCACGGTTGAGATAAAACACAATGAAAGTCGTAATACACTGTAAGAGATTGTCGCGTCGGACAGAGTTAGCTCACATTAAGATAAAATCTGTTAAAAAATCGCGAATATTTATCGCTTGACTTACATGACAGGAATTACAATAAAAGGTTATTATCGCATTTAATCATAAGACAATAACAACACAGAAAATGAAGATTCGAACGTTTTGGTTTGCCCTGGTTATTAGCCTTCTTGGTTCATTAACGGGCTGTATGTCCATTCCTGGAGATAATATAGCGCTTGAGGATTATCCCGAAACCCAGTCGCTAAAAGGCTATGACATTAGCTACCGACTCCCCGAGCAGAAGCCTTGGCACCTCGACTACCAAAACATGGAGGCTGCCGGTCTAAAATTTATTGCTCCCGAAAATACACCCTCTCAGGGTTGCGTTCTAAAGCTGAGTCCGATTTATGATGGCGAAGGCCCAGTATGTCTGACGTTTAACTACCTGGCATTTTTCACGCTGTATATATTGCCCTACTATTGCCCCATCGACTATCAACTCGAGGCATCTCTTTACAACTCGAAGGGTGAATTAATCGAAAGTTATGACTACTCAGAAAGTGCCGACAAACTGGTAAGCTTCTTCGCTCTAACGCTTGACTCCACATCAAAATATTTCTGGTCGCAAGCACCTAAACGAGCCAAAGAAAAAATCACTGAAGCGCTGGTTAGGGAGTTGTCTAACGATCAATCTGCACTAATGTCGTGCAAACTCAGTCCAACAGAGTCTGAGCCGAGCTTTGATTAAAACTAACACCTGATCAATACTTAATTGCCCTACTGCACTCAGTTTAATGCAAGCAAGAGCTCGTAAGCCTTGAACCTTTCATCGGTGGCTTACGAACCATGGTGGGGTCAATTTGCAGGGTGTACGAAAACGACTTAGCCCCTTTGTTCAAGGGCCTTAGCCGATACCAACAGTTGATGCAAAAACATTGGTCCAATAATCAACAGCACCAGTCCAGAGAAAATATAGCCTGCCAAAGGAATCAAACTTAACAAACTGACGATTCCAAAAACCACACCGATGCCTCCAGCCACACGATATCCTCCCAGCTTTTCAGCCAATGCGTTGTAATCACGAGGCAACTTACCAAAAGCAATAAACAACCAATACAAACTAAAAATTGGAATGAACAAAAAACCTACAGCTTTACCGGCAGAACTTAGCGAAGGATTGAGTTCGTTAGCATGAGAAGTTTGAATGTTATGCTTCCAAAGTCGGTACAATATCATTAAAAAATAAACCTGAGCTGACAGTAAAGCCAGGGCCCCAACAAGAATTAAAGTAATAATTACGGCTTCAGATCCCATGTAACGCAAAGCAAAAAATAACGTCAGAGAAAAAAAGGCAACCCCCAAATAAAGCATCCCAAGATACAGTTTCAGATTACCTTTTAAAGGGTTAACTTGAGTCGACGGTTCACTATCCGACGTAACCACTAGCCCTTGGTAGTTTAATGATAATGCACTGATTCCAATCGCCAGTAGCGTTAAGTGGATTAAATTAAACAGAAAATACATCTGAGTGATTGATGTAAACATATCCATAACGCGATCAAACCAGTCTTCTGGCATGAAATTTTGCGCCGCAATTCTGAGCAAGCTTCCCAAGCCAATTATTAAAAAAGAGGCTGCGAACCAACGAGCCGCCTTGTTTTGATTCATTATCAGAAACATACTTGCGAGCACCAGATAATTGACGGTGAAGAGCAATGAGACGACTAAATGCCCATGTTGAAAATCGAAAAGACCGATTACAAGCAAAATAGTCGGCAATACAACCAGGTAAACCAGACTAAATTTTAACGCTGTGCCTTTAAAACCCAGAGCCATTCGCTGCCTGAGTGACAAGGAGTCTTGCGCACTATGTTTTGAGACATGCGTAAAGTTTGCCCAGGCAATCACTATTAACCAATAACCGACTATTCCGAGAATCAGGTCAACAAGACCCAATATTTCGAAAATAGGTCGTGGATCACCGACATGCGCTCTTACCACATCCAGATTGGCGACTTGAAATGCCGTCGCCATTAAAAACCACAAAATTAAGCTGGCAACGAAAAACTCGCGTCCCTGACTCTTGATATACTTAAAGCAAAAGAAAATAAGAAACAAATAAACTGCTGGTGAAAACCAACCTTGGAGCAGATACACTAATTCCATTGAAACATCTCATCTTAAATAAAAGCGCGATGGTATATCAAAAATGACTCAACCAGCAAAGTGCTGTAAGTCAACTGGTTCGCAAATTGTTACCAAATTGCGCAATTTACACCTAATTTCTGGTACTCGGGAGATCATTATTGCGCCTGAACTTCAAAATTATCGCTGTTTAGCGGTAAAAGCTTAGCACTCAGTCAATCAGGATGGCGCTGCGCTGAACTTACCCCAACACCAATCTTTTAGAGGTTCTTCACTCATTGTTTGGATTATTGGATTGCATATCATTTTAAATATTACTAATCTTGAATTATTGAGATGTTCACCAGCGACGACTAAATGAAGTTAATACTGCTTTCATCGGCGATTTTGCTCTCGACCTATCAAACTTTCGCCCGACAATCCGATGATCTGCTAGAGATGTCGATTCAGGACTTGCTCAACGTCAAGGTGTCTATCAGCTCTCGAAATGAAACACCCGTATGGCAAAGCGCTTCTTCGGTTACGGTATTTCGTCAAGAAGACATAGAAAGACTGGGCCTGGTTTACTTGAGCGACGTTTTCCCAATGGTGCCCGGATTTTACAGCATGTTTGACAGTACCGAGGGCAATTTGTCGCACTTGGTCATGCGAGGCCATGCCCAAAATTACGCCAATACGTTATTGATTCTTTTAAATGGTCAAAGAATGAACGACGATTATACGGGCGGCATAAACTTTTACAGCCGATATTTCAATATACAAAACGCCAGTCGAATCGAAATTATTCGCGGCCCTGGCTCGGCCATGTACGGGTCAAATGCCTATACTGGGGTTATCAATATCATAACCGACGAACCACAACCATCTAAAGTACGCGTTAGTTACGGCAGTTTTCAACAAGCATCTGTCTCAGCCAGTATCACTCAGTTGCTTAACGACTGGCAGCTAGCGACTTCTCTTCATCTCAACGAAGATAACGGCGAACGATATAGAGACGTATTTGATCGGTTTGGCCTGCAATCAACCACCAAAGATCCCCGCAGTTCACAACAAGTGGATATCACGCTCAAGAATTTCGAAACTCGTTTTGGCCTTCATTACCTAAGCTCTCGTCGTGACGATTTTTACTTGTTCCGTCGTTTAAGAGACGGTGTTAATCAACTTGACCTCGAACAATGGATATTTTCTGCCGAACATAATTTAATAACCAACCAATCCTGGACGCTGGATTTATCGGTGGGACACAAAACCTCTTATCGCGACTCTCTCGGCGCACTGGAACCGCAGGGAGAGGAACCTTTCACCGAGGCCGACTTTCTTTTTGGCGTAACGGCGAAAAACGTATCCAATAATCTTGCGCTTGATGGCAAACGACTGCTTTCTAATAAGGTCAATTTAAACTTTGGTTTCTCGGCCATCGCCAGTAAAGAGGACTACGCCTTCTTGAAAAGTAATTACGACATTTATGGTGACGAAAGCTATTTAGGACGCGTTGTTACTTTTCCTATCTCTACCGTATTGGATGTGACACGTCGGGTATACAGCGGTTATGTACAAACTGAATGGGATGCGTCTACCGCGACTACCGTAACCACGGGCTTACGTTATGACCGATACAATGACGTCGACAATGCACTCAGTCCACGTTTTTCTCTGGTACATCGCACCGATCAACAGCGTGGATTCAAACTGATCTATGGTGAAGCCTATCGAGCACCTTCCCTTGGCGACTTGTACGATGAAGAAAGCGGTTTAACGGTTGGCAATCGTACTTTAAAAGCCAATGAAATAGAATCATTCGAGTTGGTGTATTTTGCACACAATGACTCAAGTAACCTTGTTGTCACCTACTTTCAAAATAGGCAAAAAAACCTGGTTTCCCAATTTAATGACGGTGAATTTTCCTATCTGGCCAATATTGCCAGCAATCGCGCCAAAGGTATCGAAATAGAATGGTTGTGGCTACCCACTGAACACTGGCAATCCAAATTTGCCATTACTCATTTGATTAAAAATGAATCTCGCATTTTACCCAATGCGTCGTTAACTCCGTCAGAAGAGCTCAGCCCAGACGCTTACCTGAATTACGATCTTCAGTACACTTACGATCAATGGTCATTGAATCTTTCGGGGACCTGGCGCACCAGTGTCGACAGCTTAATACAGGACGAATCGCTTTTTTTGATCAACTCAAACCTATCTTACAAAATCACAGACGCTTCATCGATTAAATTTCAGATTAAAAACCTGACCGACGAGCAATACTTCACTTCAACTTACTCGGCCGTCGGTTTTTTGACAGTAATGGACAGAGCATTAACCAATTACCGGCTCGCGGAAGAGCGTTAAAACTTGAATATTTGTGGCAGTTTTAATATTCATGCCAGGAGTTCACTTAGTCAGTATCTATCACCAAATGCCATTTCACGCAATTAAACCTCAGTCCACTTACGTTTTAACCTTGTTCTAGTTGTAAAACTTTGCCTTCTGCAATCTTTAAAGCTCGCTGCTGCAATCGACTGGCACGCAGATATAGCGGGCTTTTTATCCCATAATAGTTGCGATGAAACTCCAACACAGGTTGTAACAACGTCAATGCTGTTTGATGCGCTCCCTGTTCCAGAGCCTGTTCTGACTCGAGTAGCGTGCGATACATACGGTTGAATTTATTCTCAGCCCCAAAGATTTTATTAAAATCAGCTAACATTGAGCGCGCCTGCACGGCCTGCCCATTTAACTTCAATATTTCAGCTTTAAAAAGATAAACCAGTGCCAACGACTTAGAACTTTTTCCCGTGTATTTCTGATACGCAACATAAGCTTTCTCGATGCGTTCTAAAGCGCTTACGTATTGCCCCATATCTTTAAACATTAAAGCCTGATATTTGTACACAATGCCAGGCAACAGTGAATCATTGCACCAATCGAGCCGCTCGCAAGCCAACAAAGCCTGCTCAAAATACTGTTCAGCCGTCGGGAAATCTCGAACTGCATGATACGCCTGCGCCAACTCTCTGTTTATTAACACCAGGCTCTCGTTGTTGCCAACCGTATTTATATTTTCAGCTATCGGATGGATTTCCAGCAACGCATCGATGGCGCGCTCAGGATATCCCGAACGCGTCAGTAACATGCCACGATTTAACTGAATGGTGATCAACCCCTGTTTATCGCCTTGTTTGTGCGAGCTTTTGAAATTTGTATAAGCCTCATCAGCGAGGCGCAGTGCCTCCGAAAATTGATAATTATCACCAAGCAACAACGACAGATTATTCAGCGGCACAAATATAGCCGCATCTGGATCAAGCCGTCGATGCATTGCGATTGATTGTTTTTGCCAGTCGATGGCTTTATCCAAATCACCCAGCTCAACCACCGCCTGTGCCAGATTATTGTATGAGTCGGCAATCGACTCATGATCACCCAGATAATGTTTTCTTCTGATTTGTAGCGCTTTTTGCAACAACTCTATCGCTTTATCAGTTTGATTGGACTTTCGATAGCTGTCACCCAGTTGATGCATCACTTGTGCTTTTTGTAATGAATCTGTTTCGTCCAACACTTCATAAATCGCCAAAGAACGGTTTAGCGCTTGTTTCGATCGTTCCAGTTCAAACAAACCCATATAGGCTAACCCCATGTTTTGCAGTAATTTTGCTTTGGACAGAGAATCGACTGGCATGGCCTGGTCAATTCGCTCAAACCCCTGATTTAAAACAGTGATCGCCTTAGTATTTGGGCCGCCTGTTTCCCTTGGGTTGGCGGTCGTAAACATTGAAATTAGAAAGTCCGTTGTTACTTGAAGACTTTCGGCTTTTTCTTTAGCCGCTTGCTCGGCAACGAACGCCCGATCTCTTTGGGTTTGTAATTGACTGGTATAGAACGTCAGTAAGCCAGAAATTATTGCAATGGTAACGGATGCAGCAATTACGACGGCCTGGTTTCTTTGATAAAACCGGGAAAGCCGGTAAGCCAACGAATCACGCCTTGCACTAATCGGTCTTTGCTTAAGATATTGGTTAAGGTCAGTCGCCAGAGCATTAACGGTTGCGTAGCGTCGGCTCGGCTCTTTGCGTAACGCGTATAAAATAATGTTATCCAAATCGCCTTTTAAACTGCGTGCCAGTTGTTTTGGTGACAGACCGCGTAATCGGGCGATGTTCGGATCCTCGTGACTTGAAACTCGACTACTAGGTCGAACAATTGTGGACTGACAAATTGAGGCTTCCAACTCTTGCGGACGGTTACGGTTAATGCTTAAGGGAAATTCACCACTCAACAGTCGGTACATTAGCACGCCAACTCCGTAAACATCCGTCGCCGTCGAAACCGGATCACCACGCACTTGCTCCGGACTGGCGTATTCGGGCGTCAACAAACGCATGGCGGTAAGCGTCTTTGCAAGTGACTCACCTTCAAGCGAATAAATATCACTGTCGTCGAGAATTTTAGCAATGCCAAAGTCGAGCAGTTTGACTTCGCCCTGCGCGTCTACGAGAATATTGCTGGCCTTTATATCACGGTGAACGATCAGATTTTGATGTGCGTATTGCAAAGCTTCACACACCTTCAAGACTAATAACAGTCGTTGCTTAATGGTTAATTGATGTTGATCGGCGTATTCATCGATAGCCAAACCGTCGACAAACTCCATCACCAGATAGGGAACGCCTTGTTGCGTCGTACCGCCATCAAGAAGTTGCGCAATATTAGGATGATTCAACTTTGCCAGAATTTGACGTTCAGCAAGAAATCGTTGTCGCGCCTGAGAGGAAAACAGTCCGCTGGTTAAAAATTTTATGGCGACTTTCTGTTGGTAAACCTTATCGACTCGATGCGCCAGGTAAACACTGCCCATACCGCCAGAGGCAATTTCTCGATCAACCAGATAGCGATCAACTGTTTGCCCTTGCCAAGTGTGCGAACAGATATCCACTTCACATGCTTGTTGCTGAACCGCTTGTTGTGCATGATCAACTTCGATATCAGCTCGCAACATCGAGATCACTTCGGCCTTTATGCTTTCGTCAAATAACTTGGCCGAGTCAACAAAAGCTTCGCGTTGCGACTCAGGTAACTCGCATGCTTGAATAAACAGCTCTTCTATCTGCTTGAATCGTTCTGAATCCATGCTTCGTTCCTGATTGGTTGGAAACTCTTTTGTTTCTTCCTTCAACATCAAATTGCTTAACTGAATAAAAGCTTTTCAGAATACTCATGAAAGCATTAGCGGATGGCGCATTAGTTTATCGCTCTGTCTCAATTTGGTTTTTAAGTAAAGCATTATTCAACCAAGCTTTAGCGACTCGTAGATCGCGTTCGACCGTTGCTTGCGAAATACTCAAATGCTGTGCAATTTCTTCGTGGGTCAACCCGGCAAAATACACCAGCTCAAGAACCTGACTTTTTCGCTCATCGAATTGCGTCAGCTGTTCAAGTAACTGATCGAGGTAAATTAGATCAATAGCTGGCTGCTCAAAGCTCGGAGTATTATCTGTTAGTGAAGTATGACGAAACGAGCCACCACGTTTATCGCTAACTTTGGCTCTTGCATGATCGACCAGTAAGCGGCGAATAATTCGCGCAGAAATAGCAAAAAAATGAGTGCGACCTCTCCAGTCAAGCTGTAAATGACAAAGTTTTTCGTAAGCTTGATTAACCAATGCCGTCGGCTGTAATGTATGACCTCTGTTTTCCTTTACAAAAGCATTGCGCGCAATATTTTTAAGCTCATCATACACCAGTGGCATCAATTGATTCAGTGCATCCGGATTTCCCGCTCCATACTCGTGAAGCAGTTGGCTGATATCGGCTTGTCTGTGACTCAGGCGCATCTGGACTCCCTCCCTTTCTCATAAATTATATCCAAACAGAAGGATCATCCCAAGTAAGCAGAAGCTGATTCATGCCAAAAAATACGACATATCGAAAGCTTTATCTCACTTAATAATATTTTTAAAATTATTCTAAAAGCATGAGGGGTTTTTAACTCTCATTACGCTTAACACAATAACAGCCCAACAACTCACCATGAGGAAGCCGTTATGAAAGCCATTAAACCTAGTTCCACCCTCTTCTCTGCCACTCTTGCTGTCGCATTCACACTGAGTACCACTCCTACCGAAGCCGCCAGCATCAACGACGTCTATAACATGCTTAAGCAAACACGGACCTACACCCTCGATGCGCGATCGCAGGCGACGTACAGTGCGCGTTACGCATTACAATCAAGAAATACCATCACCGAAATTCGAGATGCCCTTGAACCTCGGGTTTACAATCGCTTGGACCATCTCCAGCAGCAACTGGATAAACTTCCCGATCCACAAGTCGTTTTAGGCAATGGAAAAGCCTGGGTCGACGATGGCCTGACGCAAATCAGCTCCAACCTTGCCATGGTTCAGCAAGACTTTAATCAGTTTAAGGGAGACGATTGCGGCAGTGGCACACAATGCGACAACCTAAGACAACGCCTGATCGGAATTTACTCAGGCTTAAATAGCATTCGTTATAAACTGCCACAGTACGACATGCTCCCCACACCGGACCAATTTGGTATCGACCCCAAAAAGCGCGCCATCGAAAACATGCCTCCTGTTATGTTATTTGGCCTGCATTCACTCACCGGTGATTTAGAAACATTGGACAAAGCCGAACAACTCTCGAACTGGGTTGAAGGTTTGCGATTTTACGCCTTAGATCCGGTCCAGGAAGATGAGTTTTATCAGTTGGATCGAAATGAATGTGAAGTACTTGAAGCGTCAATAAAATCGGATAATACACATTTTAGTAACATTGCCGATACCACTGGCAAAATCGAGTTGGTCAGTCAATTAATGAAAGAAATTCTGCCCAAAGACATCGTCATCAATGCGTGGGTGGGTACCAGTATTCCCAATCCATCGTTGCCTGCCGCGGTGTATATTAACCAAATTTCGTCCGACTTTAATCAGCTATTAGAAAAAGAAGTCACAGCAAGGCGTACTCAGGTTAAAGCCTGTCGTACTCAACTGTATCGTCAAGACGTTAAAACTGCACTGGGTATTCATCAGCATTAAACCGGTGAAGAATTAGGAAAAGTGGCAAATGCTTGCCACTTTTCTTTTAGCGATTAAACAATCGACAATGACTTACTGATACAGATGCTCTTCAATATGCGGCGTAAATAGATGATCGCCAGGCTTCCAAAAATTCATTGCACGATAGGTTGACTCTTCCAGTACTTTTAACTGTTTTCCATCACTCCCTTTACCGCCCAGCTTGTAATAAATTTCTTCAGCTTTATCAAGATAGGTTTGAATTTCAGTGGGTGGAATTTTCATTTTTTGCAGTTGGCTGCCATAAACTAATAAAAAAGTATTCAAAGAGATTCTCGACACATCGACACTGCCCTTGGACGCGTACACAGCCATACAGTTTTCGATATGTTTGGTAATGCCTGACGCTTCAATTTGCCGCGACCAGCCACAAATATCGTAACGAACAATCGCAAAACTTTGTACATCAATGTAGTAAGATTCAAACTGTTGCTCAATGGCTGGCGCTTTGCCAAGAATGGCGTCGATCGCAGTAGTCACTAAGCTAGCAATACCGTTAACGATGTCATCGGTCCCTCCATTAATAAATCCTTTGACTGCAGTTGCCACTTCTGTGGGAATTTTAGAGTTGTCTTTTTTAACATAAGCGCGGTATTCTTTATGCACGCCAATGAGCTCGGTAATAGGTACGGTTCTGTTCTCTTCGTTTCCGGCGGTTCTAATGCTCTCTTTCACCTTATTTTCAAAATCACTTGCTTTATTCTCACACAATTCTGAAAGTAGATTTAGAGTTAGCGTAATTTCTTTTTTTCGATCCGGAGTGGGATCAAGAGCATTGATCGCATCTTTGAGTAGTGCCATGACGGTTTTCCTTTTAGTCACAGTTGAGGAGTGTTTGAGTATTACGCAAATCTACAATTCAACAATGCCTAAAATGAGATTCATATTACGATGAGATGGCGTGTTTTGACTGAGCCATTGCGATGCTTCTGAATCGTATGACTAAAGTTATTACTGGGTTAGTAACGATATTTCAAACTCAGCTTAATTGAAACTTATGGAATGGACGTTCAGCTTGAACTGCCCCTCAGTTTTATCCGCAATCATTAAGCCAATTTGTTGCACATTATTAAACGAAAAGGTTGGCGCACTGGAAACTAAACGCCCCCGAAAGGTTGCCCGAAACTGTTCTGCAGCAAACGTAAGGCATTGAGGTGTCGAACGTTCAGTTAAAACTTTGTCAGTTTCAGAAGTGTCGGTTTTGAAGTCCACCGAGTAGGCAATGCCATCGAAACCCCGATTCGTACGAAAGCGTAACTTGTAGGTGCGACCGTCGCCCTCGAAACAAATCGTGACCTGCCTGAGCTCCGACTGCGATGTTAAATCCAACAGCGTTCTGGCGGATGCGAAACCGCCATTATTGTCTAACGACAAATTACCCGAGAACAACAGGTAGTTCTGTTTCGATACAATTTGGCTGGTCGACACACCGCCCATCACCGAGTCGTTGACGATCCACCAGTCCAACGCATGGGGTGGTTCGGTTGCAATATGATTTGTATAAATCATAAACGCGGCTAAAGCAAATACTGAGATTGAGTTCATAAAGGTGCTTACGCTATCGAAGTCAGAATGGAGCAACTTATTCGTTAATTCAGGCCGTAAACAAGCCGTTTCCTGGTAAGCACTGTTAAAGTATCAATGCAGTCAGAATTCGTAAATCACCTCAATACTAAATCCGATTCTCAGTCATCATATATCCTGTAATTCGCATTTCCGCCTTCAGTCGACTGGAATTGGCCCTTTCGACCCACCCACTCGGTCAAAGGTTGTGCGTCAACAATATGAAATTCGCTGCTAGCTTTACCTGCGGTAAACTGACCGTCGTGTTTCAATACCATTGAGCATTGTTGGCCATTCAACATGCCGGTAATGCGTTCAAAACCATTAAACTCGGCATCGCCGTTTGGGGTATAGAACAATCGATAGTCGATTTCGCTGCTTCCTTCGAGATCACCAGAATATTGTTGACGAACAATGACATTGGCAACTTTACCGGCGCCTTCCAACGTATGTTCGACTGACTCCTTCCAATCAAGGATTTTAAAACTCCCGCTAATTGGCATAAACATTCCTCTAGATTATTGTAAACAGATTAAACGCAAGGTTATCATTGTCCAAACGCTGAGTATTGTAAAAACGCGTCACTCCGATAACTATTGAGATAACCAGTTGAAAGCAAACAATCAAAACATCACTGGTATTTTGCATCGAAAACACAGTGCAAAACACTACCAGCTACGCCGCTATCTCCCTGACTCAACTTTTCAAAACCTCATTGACCAATTCTGGCTTGTCGATTGGGACTTACCGACCGATACCACCCATACACAAGTCAACTTACCAGATATCAACTTTCATCTGGTAGTCGAGCGCGATCGACTGAATATTATGGGGCCAGTGAGTAAGAGGTACCGTTACACAATGCAAGCTAAAGGCTGGGTATACGGAGTGAAGTTTGAGCTTGCCGCCTTGACTTCAAGATTACAAAAGGCGCCGTCGCATTATGTCGACAAACAACTGAGAATAGAACACGTGTTTGGCGTCGACGGCTCCGACCTGTTTGACTCACTTAAACAGTCTAATACCGATCACGATCGACTAGAGATTTTTCAAAGCTGGTTGAAACCTTTTTCGGTGTCTCCAACACCTTCGATGCTGAAGGCAAAACATCTGGTTGAAGTTATAAAAAACCAATCGCATATTACGAAAGTCGAATCTCTTTCATCGGAGACCGGCTTTTCCAATCGAACCATTCAGCGGTGTTTTCAGCAACATCTCGGCGTGAGCCCAAAATGGTTGATTCGTAAATATCGTCTGCACCGAGCTCTCGAGTTACTTGAGCAAGATCAATCCGACATTTCCGAGCTGGTCGTTTGGCTGGATTACACCGATCAATCGCACTTAATTCGAGACTTTAAGGAAATTCTAGGTATCACACCGCACCGTTACCTTCAAACAAAAGCCACACTCAAAAAGTCATCGTCAAAAAAAGTGTAACTGGATATGAGTTAATTTTCATTGTTACTCTCCCCTTGTTCACTGATTAAGCCTATTTCAGTAACTTTCGGAGGCGTGTTTAACATTGTATCAAAGTAGATTTTATACGCCCGTTAAAAGTCGCCAATGTGGGCGATTTTTGTTAGTCTTTGCAGCCCATTCTGTTGCGATAATTTATGAGGAAAACGGTTATGCTAAAACAATTTAGCGTCTTTTTGTTTTTAATACTGAGCGTTCAACCCGCTATAAGTGGCAACGCAAAATACCCTGACAAACCTTTTATCCAGCTTCAGTTTGAGCAAACCTTACCGAAGTCCAATAATCTGGTACTCGGTGTCTACGCCGACAAAACCTTGGGGCGTTACGGCAAAATCATCGACCAGCAAAGTTCGGGCGCTTTAACTCATGCGATAACCGTGCTGAAATTTTCCGCCGATCGAAAAGCCACTCAATTGATCGCGGCTCCAAAAGGCTCGGAATATCAACAAATTCTACTGGTGGGCCTCGGTGCTAAAGACGACGAGGTGAGCGAGCTAGACTGGCAAAACCTGGGTGGCGAGCTGATTCAAACAGCCATTAAGACCTTTAAACAGGCTGCCCCCATGGCAATTGATGCACCCGCTTCAACAACCGCTCAAATCGCCTATGGTGCTAATTTAGGAAGCTATTACTTCGACAAATATTATACCGATGAGAAACGCCAAAAATACCAACCATCCATTACTCTCATCAGCCCCGAAGCCAAGGCGGCTCAAACAATTTATCGTGCACAATTAGAACCGGTAGCACGTGCTATCTGGCACACGCGCAATATCTCTAATGAACCGGCCAACGTGATTTACCCTGAAAGCTTTGTTGAGCGATGGGAAGCTCACTTCGACGATATGGACGAAGTTGATATTAAAGTACTGGACGAAGACGATATGCTCGACTTAAATATGGGCGCCATTTACGGTGTCGGTCGCGGCAGTAAACGTCCACCACGCATCATGATCGCAGAATACTCCGGCGGTAAAAAAGGCGACGCGCCGGTAGTTTTGGTCGGTAAAGGCATTACCTTTGACACTGGTGGTATCAGTATTAAAGGCTCAAAAAACATGTGGAACATGAAGTTCGATATGTCGGGCGCTGCCAGCGTCATGGGCACACTGCACGCACTGGCCGGTCGAAATGCGAAAGTTAATGTCGTTGCGGTCGCGGCACTCGCAGAAAACATGCCCGACGGCAATGCGCAGCGTCCAGGCGATGTGGTCACCACCATGTCGGGTAAAACGGTGCAAATTCGTTCGACCGATGCCGAGGGCCGATTGGTTCTGGCCGATGGCATCTATTACGCCGATACGCGCTACAACCCGAAACTGTTAATAGATCTTGCAACGTTAACCGGTTCGGCGGCTCGTGCCCTGGGTAAAGATTACGCCGCTTTATTTACTCGCCATGATGAATTATCCGACAAATTTATTGCTGCAGGAAAACAGAGTGGCGATGAAGTTTGGCCATTACCGCTTAATGACAATCATTTTAAAGCGGTCGAAAACAATGTTGCCGATGTTATGAATTCAGGTCCCAAAGCCCCCGGAGCGAGTGCTGGTGCCGCTTTTATTGGCACTTTTGTGCGAGAAACAACGCCTTGGGTTCATCTCGACATCGCGGGCGTTGCCTGGGGAGACCACACCACGCCAACCAAAGCGTCACCCGGTTCAACCTCATTCGGTGTTCGACTATTAAACCACTACATTGCTGAACACTTCGAAAAATAGTTCGAGCAGCACACATTCAAAGGCGCCTTCAAAGGCGCCTTTTTTCTTGGCAACCAGAGGGTTAATTACTGATCGCCTGCTCATCCACAAGAACCCACTCGTTGATCGGTACAGAGTCAAAACTGTTATCTTCAACCTGATACCAGAAATTATAGATACCGGTCAGCACGACAATATCGGCCAACGAACTGGTGGTTCGACCCATAAAAACCCGATCATTTTCACCAATTCCCCCCCAAATAACGCCGTCAGCGTAAGGCGACTCAGGAAATTCACCGTCATTTAAGGTTGAAAAAACTTCAATCCTCGCAGATTCCAAATCAACGCTTAGCTCGGTATCCGCAGAAACCTCCAGGTCACTGATGATCAAGGCATCGGTATTGAATGGAATATTGGTGCAGGTTTGACAGGAATAGAAAACATCGTAGGTTCCCGGTAAAACCATTACGGCATCTTGCTGTGAGTAAGTACTGAATAGATAAATATCATCCACGGTATTGTTACCGCGCAATATAATATCGGCAGCATCGTATTGATTGAACGGAAACGCTTCTCCGTCCAATGTAATATCACCGGTTACCAGATAACCCTCAATGTTTAAAGCGAGTTCCAGATCAGCATTGGCGTCAATATTGGGCGCGATTATGGCGCGCTTGTTCTGAGGCACGGTTGATCCATCTTCCTGACTGTAAACAATATCGTAATCAGACTGAATAACTCGAATGCCAGAAAGATCGTCCCAGGTTCTTCCCAGGTAACTGTAACTTTCTGTTTGCGAATCCAGCAATTCATAAAACCCATCAAGATAGGTGGATTGAGAAAACGCTTGATCATTTAGAGTTACACTTAACGACAAACTCGCCGTTTGCACATCCAATGATAATGGTTGAGACGCGTCATACTCTTCCAGCACAACTGTTCGAGCATTGATGGGCACCACCTCTCCGCCTTGCACAAACCGATATTCCACGTTGTAAATACCGGTTATCAGATTGACGACACTGGCGGCATCGTAAGTCTTACCAAGGTAGGCTTGTGCTAATGGACTGCCACCTGAATCATATGTTTGAGTTAAATAAAACTCGCCGGCTTCGTATTGACTGGCAGGAAACGCTGAACCATCAAGCGTAAAAGCCACGCGGGTCGCGGTCGTTTCAACGTCAACATTCAAACCGGTATTCTCGTTTATTTCGACATCGGACATGACGCGAGTCATTTGATTGATGGGCACTGTAGAACCTTGAACATAGTCCCAAAGAACATGATAACTCCCAGCCAAAACCCGAATCGAATCGTTTGTCTTATTACTGTGGGCAAGTTCGATCAGTTCTCCTCCACCGACCGGCTGTAGATAAAAGATACCTTTGTCGTAAGGCGAAGTGGGAAACGGACTACCATTTAAAGTAAAGTTACCACGAACGGTAACGGTATCAATGTCAATATCCTGCGTTGAGTCGCCATCAACCATTAACGATAACTCAAGTGGCGCGTCACGATTGGCGGCTAACAAATCACCTTGAATGTGATGATAAAATAAGGGATAAGAACCATTCACCACCATTACCTGATAGCTCTGATCGTTACTTTCTCCCAATAATGTCAACGACGCACCGCTCAAGTCCTGAATATAATAATCTGCTTGCACATAAGGACTGCCAGAGGCCGGTGCTCCATCCACCAAAAAGCTGCCACTCATCACACTGGCCTCAACGTTAACCGTGATGGGTTGACTAACTGGAGGTGGTGGTTCTTGAATAACTATTTCGGTGACTGTCTTGGTCTTTGTTTTCTCACAACCTATGAGAAATGACGAACTCAATAAAATATAAGAAAGGAAATGACGCATTTCAGCCTCCTGCTGTTGTCATGGATACGATAACTATGACCCAGAACGCCGACAGCAGTGAGGATTAAGCATCCACTCGGCGAATTTAAAATTATACGCCGTTTTTAAGAAAAATTCCTAAAATGGCTAAGCTACTCCTTCTGTAGTTTAGTTTGAATTCTTTGGATGAGTTTCAACGCTGAATAAGAAGATCCGTAAGCTATAACCCTGAAACATAAACACATGTTTTCTAATAACAATCACTTAATAAAAAACTATGAACCATTAGAAAATTGCTCAGTCACTCTAAATAAAATAACTCTTCGAGCGTTACATTCAATGCTTGAGAAAGCTTAAGCGCGAGAACAGTAGAAGGAATAAACACCTTGTTTTCAACGGTGTTTATGGTTTTACGGCTGACCCCAACAAGCGCTGCGAGGTCGGCCTGAGTATAATTGTTTTTAGTGCGAAACAGTTTTAATCGATTGCCAAGTTCCGACTTCGGATTGGCCATCAGTCTGCACCCTCGTCATTCTTTAGCTCACTGATTGAGAATAAGACCATGGGCAAGGTTATCCCGATGACTGCGATAAGACGCACCGCATGTTTCGCATCAAAGGGTACAGCATCCATTAAAGGAATCAGAGCCCAAACCAATCCTATGATGACGAAAAAACTCTTTACGAAAGCGATGTTTCGATTTTTCACGGTTAACTCATCGTGTAATGCAGAACAGGCGCTCGATCGCTTCACTTGATGGTTAAACTTTAAAAACAAGATCGATGCAATGGCCCAGCAAACGGCGCCAATCACATTACTCCAGCCGGCGATCTGAAAAGCCATTGACGAACGACTGGCTATCACATCCATTCCCAGCCAACTCAATTGCCATAACGCAAATGAAAAGGCCGAAAACAGAAGCATGCGAGCACGAAATAACACCAACTGATCGACGGTGTTCTGTTTATTTTCAAGCGAAACCATAAATCCTCCAGATGATAATTATTCTCAACCCAATGTAACCTACAGGTAACTATAGGTCACCCAAAGGTTACATGTCAAGCGATCGGTGTTCTCAACTGTATCCAACGAGCCCGGTTCTAATAATTCCAGTCATATTGAAAAAGCGCTGTATTGAAGAGGCCGTTGAGGATCCTCTTCAATGACTTTGGAAAGAAAGATAACGGGTGAACGACAGTATTAGCGTTTTAATTAATGTCGTATTGCTTTGTAGAAAATGCGACGACTCTACAGTAATAACCACTAGGCTGCCGATCTTCAGCGATCATCAATTGCGGGAATCGGCTGATTAGGGCTTGATACAGTTTGTAGTCTTTCAGTCGTACTTCGGCCAAACGATCGAGGTGGTAATCATGAATCTCAGGATTGAATTGCATAACGGCAGAAATATTATCAAAACGTTTATCGGACTGATTAAAGCATTTTGCTCTCAAAGCTATTGCTAAAGCATCGGCCCGTAAATCATTAAACTGATAGGTATAGTTATTATTAAACAGCCAGTTAATCAGCTCACTATTGCAAGACACAGCGGCGCCTTCAATTAAATTTCTTCCTGTGTCGGTTGGCCTATCGAAGTCGTACCCAACACTTGCCAATTCTTCAATGACTTCAGGTTTCGCGCGCGTCAAAGTTGTGCCCCAAAACTCATCGGGCAACAAAGAGTTTTCCGCCAGTAACGAAATACTGCGCGCGTACTTGGGCATCAACTTATCAAAATAGGCATTCATTTCTGCTTGGGAGAAGTCCAGTTTAGAGGCCTCGGCTATCGACTGGTAAATATCCTTGGACAAAGCAATACTATAAACACGATTAACTTCATGGTATCGAGGCTC
>JBPEWV010000101.1:0-3334 GCA_052032335.1 Pleionea sp.
ATCAACCGCTCTGGCTAAACACATCTGGAGATGGTGTTGCCTGGTTGCATGTCCGGTGTGATTCACGACCGAAATATTATCACTATAAGCCGTATCAGCAGCTGAGTTTTACTCGCTAAAACCGAAGGAGACTAACCATGAAATCGTTATTGATCGTTTTATTTTTGTTGTCGGTTCACGCAGTGGCAATGGATAACAAGAGTACGATTTGTCAGTACGCTGACCAACAGCGCAAAATCGACCTGGTGTATCCGGAAAAAACCGAGCTGCCATGCGAGGTACAATACACCAAAAGTTCAGGTATGGAAGTGCTATGGCGCGCAACGTCAGAAACGGGTTTCTGCGAAAGCAAGTATCAGGCGTTTGTCGAAAAACAAAAAGGTTGGGGGTGGCGTTGTGAAGCACTCACCGGCAAGCCTGCTGAACATTCTGACGAGTCTCCGGTGACGGATGATTCTGCAGACGACGCAGAGATGGAAGAAGATTCGACCGATGAAGACGACACCGAAGATGATGAGCCTGAAGAAGATGAACCATCTGCCCAAATCCGATAAGTAACTTTTTCAGCTTGCGCCTATGACGGCGTAAGCTGAGTATTCAGTTTTGGCCCTGCTTAACCGTCTTCTGGTTCGCATTGTAGCTGATAAGCAAAGTTTCTCAGACTATGGAATAGGGACTGATCGAAAGCTTCTGTATAACGTCGAGAGATGTGTCGCGCGATTTGTCGAACTTAGGTTCATCAAAAGGGTAGAAAAAACGGCATAAAATGCGTTCTTTCTCAATCCTTGACTATACTAAAGGGGTACAGGGAGATACCTAATTTATGACCCCCATCAGGGTTCGCTATTTTTCTTCTGGTTTGGCGCTGTTATTTGCCGGCTCCTGCCTCGGTATTCACGAAAGTGACCCGTTGAACCTGTCGATGGAAGAGCTGTTAAAAGTTCCCGTTACGGTGTCATCTCGTACTGAGACCGAAATCCTAAGGCAACCGGCCTCGGTGACCATCATTCACCGCGAAGATATCAGTGGCGCACCCGCCAGTACCTTGAATGATCTACTCACGCTATACGTGCCCGGTTTTTTTCGCGCCGAAGATAAAGACGACACCATTGCTTCATTTCGCGGTTTGGCACCCGACAACAACACCAAGGTGCTTTTACTGCTTAACGGTAAAAAAGTGAATGCCGACTGGTTTTGGGGACCGGCCGACTCAATCCTTAACGGAATCGATTTAAACTACATTGAGCGGGTCGAAGTGGTTCGTGGACCGGGCAGCGTCACCTTAGGTCAAGGTGCGCAGCTCGGTGTGATAAACGTGATAACGCGTCGATTTAAGCAAACGGAAGTCACATCCAGTGTCGGGCAACAGGGGTTGAGGCAATTTTCTGTCGGCGGCAAAGCGGCTTTATTGGATGATTATGGCATCAATTGGTACGCCTCGCGTCAATTGCAGGAGGGCGAACGTATGGCGAACCGGGGATGGGGCGCGGAAGTCCGTGAAGGCGATTCGGATCACCCATCAGCACCCTTTGAGCGCGGAAATCGATACGGATACTCCGACGCAACGCGTTTTATTTTGCAGCTTAAGAAACAAGATTTCGCCATCGACCTACAGCACCATCGGCATAAACGTCACCTGTACAACTGGACGAAAGATCGTGACCGACTGGAACATCGTTTAACCTTAGCGGGTATCAATTGGCTGGCTTACGCTTCGACCCATTGGGAGGGACGTTTAAAACTCGATTGGCAACAAGGTGATTACGCACTTTACGACCACGGGTTTGGTGTCACCACCGGTGGCGCCCGAGAACAGCGCATTAATATTAATACGGAACTGACCTGGCATCCCTCAAGTTCGCTTGATTGGGTTAACGGTATTGAAGCGACGAGATTTCGGCAGGGCATGGACAATTGGCAGGGCGATAATTTTATCGTTAATCGACTGTCTGCCGTCAATCCACAAAACAATCAGGAAAATACCTGGGTATTCCATGATAATTTCTGGTCCAAAGCTTTGTACAGTGAATTAAAAGTCGACTACAACGACGCGTTTAATTTTAACCTCAGTGCGCGACTCGATGATCACCCCAAATGGGGCCGCAACCTAAGTCCACGAGTCAGTGCCATGTATCGTTTGAATCATTCGGACAATCGCTGGCGTCTTTCTTATTCTGAAGGATTTCGGGGCGCGCCCGGGGTGCATTATTCAGGCGGTTTTTTACGCGATGGACTGTTGTCAGAAAGCTCCTTTTCTGACATAGGAAGCAGCGGCATGACGTCGTCAACCACCGGGGAATTACTTACTGATATTCCGAAAACCAAACCCGAGCAATTGCAGTCAACAGAACTCGCTTTTATTGGCTCGTTTAAAAAACATTGGTTTATCGAAACGGTTTTGTATTTCAATACGATCAATAAGATCATCATTACCGAGTCAACGCGAAATGGTACACCCGGAACTTTCGTTGGAAGCGACCTCGTTGGCGACTGGGGCGGCATGTTTTACTTCAGTAACGCTGACGGTGAACTGGAAATAGGCGGTATTGAAGCATCCATGCGATATCGAACTCGCAAGTTTGAGCATCAATTTTCGCTCAGTCAAAGCCAGGTCTTGTCCGCCGATGGTTTTGATTTTGGCCAGAAATCGCCAGTAGCGGGAAGCGCCAACGACATACACTCGAATGGCATTCCAGAATTTATTGCTCGTTATCAGGGCACCTGGCAAGTCAGCGACCCGGTGACCATTCGATATCAACACGTGATTCTTGGCGACTGGTGGGCACCCTGGACCAACGAAGAAGTTTCCGGTTTTGGCTGGGGTAATCTGTCGACACACTGGGCCATCGATCGTGACAACTCTTTACGCTTTCAGGTGCATAATATTTGGGATCAAAGTGATCTTTACCCGGTTCGTGCCAGAGGACGCGATAATGACACGCCAGGCACGCCGGCTCTGGGCGAACGTCGACTCCAGCTCATCTACACGCATTCTTTTTAAAGTAATCAGCGCTGTTCAGTTGGCGGCTTAGGCAGACCTTGCACTTTATTTTGAGTTACTTTCGTCGGCCTGAGTAACGATAAATTCGAATCCCATGCTATCGACATCAATACGCGCCACTTGTCCCAATTCGGTTGTCACCTTCGGGTTGAATGTTTCACCTGATACAGTGATCTTTGCTGCCACTGTCACCTTATTTTCCTCTTCTTGAGTAAGGGTTAACTTGAGATCATAACTATCAGAGACCGACAGGCTGACATTTTTACCAGGAGCCGTTTCGAGAATCGGCTTACCAATAACGTTATTGTTGTAGTAAATCGTTGAGTCGATGCT
>JBPEWV010000102.1:0-4257 GCA_052032335.1 Pleionea sp.
GCTCACGAGATAGTTGGTAGCCGAGCAAAACCTTCATAAATCATTGAGTATTCGACGATTTAATCAAGGAAAGCGATTTATCGCTGCTTTCTTCAGTCTCCAGTTGTAAAAATACCTCAATTTATTTTCTTACGATGATTTGGTTGATAAGCACCAAGGATGATGTCGTACTCAAACAAACTGGTGATGAATAAATTTGTTACGAATAATTTGGTTATAAAAAACTTAGGAAAATCCTGCCGCCAGCAATTAAAATAAATCTCTATGCGAGAATTTGAAAGAGCTAAATGCTATTAAAAATGGATTTTATAGTTGAGTTTAGTCCATTTGCTCGGTGATAAATGGGCAATCATTATTATTTCGGTATTCCATCATTTGAAACTGTGCGGTGATTACTTTTTGCACTATATTTAGAAGTAACTCTATGTTTATGTTGTATCAGGATGATGAACTCCCAATCTAATAATTTAAAACGTCGTCCTGATTTTGGTTTCGCCTACGATTGAATTAAAACAGGATATTAGCAATGGCCAGCAAAAACCAACCGAGTGTCAGCGCCATCAAAAGTGCAAAATCATCGTCTGACTCCTCTGAGAAACTCGCTTCTATCAAAACGTTACTTTTTGGCGAAGAAGTCGCTCAGCTTGAACAAGCTTTAGAAAAGCAACGTCAGTACATGGACGCTCAAGTGACTCATCTGGAAGAACTGGTTAAGTCAACCGGTCAACAGCTGGAGTCTCAAATTAAATCGTCGGTTGATAAAATCCAGAAGACCCTTGATTCGATACACTCAGAACACACCCGGCAAGAGACGCTTTTGGACAAAAAGCTTCTTGATGTCGGAAAGCAATTATCCGAGTTTCAATCGCTGACCCAATCCGGCTTAAAAGACGCGCATCAAGAACTGGATCATATTTCGAAAGAAATTTACGCATCGCTGAACAAAGAAGTGAATCAACTATCGCTAAAAATTGATAACACATCAAAAGAACTCGGTTCCAATAAGGCTGATCGTAAAACTTTGGCGATGTTACTTGAAAGTATGGCCACCAATTTAAACCAAAGTCAGGCGTAATATGACTGCTCAGCCTGAATTGTCGGATGACGACAAGCAAACGCGTGACGATTACGGTAACCTTCGTTCTCTTATCCTGGGGGATGATTACGAGTCCGTCATCAAGCAGCGGTTGAAAAAAAATGATACCGAACGAGTCGCGGATGTACTGGCCGAAGCATTTGAGCAAAGAAATCGTTCAGACCAACAATTGGCGCGTCACATGTCGCCCATTATTGAAGCATCAATCAATAAATCGATTCAAAACAACCGCCAAAAATTTGCTGATTTGATTTATCCGGCCGTGGGTCCGGCGGTGAGAAAGTCGGTTGCTTCGGCGTTGTCTGAAATGATTGCGTCACTCAACGAATTGCTGCGGCAAAGCCTCACCATAGACTCTATTAAAGCTCGCCTCAAAGCCCGCCGACTTGGCATGAGTTACGCTGAATACCTGATCGTGCAAAATCTTCACTTTCGAGTAGAACAAGTTTTCTTGATCCATCGCGATTCAGGATTGCTGATTGACAGTTGCTGTTTACCGGGCGAAGCCTACAAAGATCCTGATTTGGTGTCGGCCATGTTAACAGCGATTACCGACTTTATGAAAGATGCCTTCGAAGCGGAGCAGGATCATTCGGCAATTGACGCCATTCAATTTGGCGAACGCACGCTTCTGATCGAAACAGGCCCTCATGCCGCCTTGGCGATTGCCGTGCGTGGCGTCGTGAGTGCAGAGCTTGAAGCACAGCTTCAGGCGGTCAATGAATCGGTTCATGCCCGATGCTCGCAGCAGTTGCAAGACTTTAAGGGCGACAGCTCTGACTTTCAAGAGATTTCAGTGTTATTGCAATCACTGCTCATTGAAGAGACGAAACCCGAGTCGACGAAAAAAGGGACGCCTTGGTTCTCTATCGTCACTTTGTCGGCAATCGTTTTAATAGCGTGTTATTTTTTATTTTTGCATTGGCAGCGACAGTCTTTCGTCGAACGCTCGATCGACCGAATTAATTCATTACCCGGGTATTCCGTCATCGACTCGACGATGCGTGACGATCGATTAAATGTCGAAGTCATCCGATCTCCTGGCGCGGTCTCTTTAGCTGTTTTAATGGCTAAATTGCACGACGATCGGTTTTCGATCCGTGTGACGAATGTTCTGGGGGAGCTCTCATCTCCCGAGCTGTTTTTACCGCAACTGCGTCAAAAGTACGGGCTTAACCTGTCGCTTAAATCATCCGATCAGGGCCCGGTTCTGATGGCATCAGGTGAGGCGAGCTCGCAGCGTTTGTCTGAGTTTTTAGCCGAGCCTTTGTTAGCGAATTTATTTGTCGAGGTGGATTACGGCGGCGTTACCATTCGACCTCGGGTCTCTGAGAAAGCGGCAAGTCAATCGTTATTTAATGCATTGGTCGACGATATCCAAAGTGAGTCCTTGTATTTTGGTTCTGGCGAAATTGAGCTGGATGAAGCTGAACTGAAAAAAGCGATTGAACTGGTTACAAAACTGCAACAATTGATCGATTTACAGAAGCCATCCGACTTCAGGATTTCCCAGATATCTCTTTATGGCTACGCCGATCGCCAAGGTGACAAGGGAAGCAATCAATCGATCAGTCAACAGCGTGCCGAATACGTGGCACAACTGTTTAAAAGCAATGGTATTGGTGATGATTTGATTGTCGTCTGGGGACTCGGTGTAAAAGACACTGCTCGAGTACCACTGAATCGGCAACGCCGAGTGAGTGTCAACCTTTTAATCGACCCGGTTGGAGATTAAGAGAATGCTGGCGAAAAAGATATGCATGGTCGGGGCATTTGCGGTCGGAAAAAGCAGTTTGGTGCGTCGCTACGTTGAGAGTTTGTTCGACGAGAAATATCACACCACCATTGGTGTGAAAATCGATAAAAAAATTGTAACGGTGGAGTCAGAGCAAGTGCGGCTGATGATCTGGGATATTGAAGGTGTCGATGTTTTTACTGATCTCAATCCAACTTATTTACGCGGCGCTTCGGGCATTGTTTTGGTGGTCGACCAAACACGGGAAAACTCAGTGACCTCTGCATCGTCCATTCTAAACATTGTTACCCAGCATCTGGATACGGTTCCGCTGGTACTTATGGTGAACAAGAACGATTTGAGCGGTGAATTTGGTGTCAGTCAGCAGCAAATAAAAGCGCTTGGTATCGAACCCGAAAATACGTTTTTAACCAGTGCCAAAACCGGTGAGGCGGTAGACTGCGCCTTCCATAGACTCGCCGAGCTAATGCTTGTCACCACGACCGCAGAGTAACTCTATGCCAGCAAACAACAGCGATTCCAATTCTTATTCTGAAAAGACGAAATACGGCGAGCTGTTGGCGGCAATTGTTTCCCGGTTGGATGTGGCTGTGTTTCTCTGGAACGGTCGCAGCTTTGTCAGTTTTTGCGAACCGCCAGTCTGGTTTTCTGAACTGTACCAAGCCAACACCAGCGAGATGACTTTGGCCGATAACCGTTTTCGACTCGATGAAGCGTTTCCGTTTATCGAAAATTTCATCGTTGATGCTGAAGCAGTTTGGAGCAAACAGTCGAACACCCAATTGCGGTCGGGGATCTGGACTGAATGTCCCGATGAATTGACCGAATACAATCTCGAGGCTAGAGCCATCTGGTGTAATGGCCATGCCTTCCTACTGATTGTAAACGAAACACAACATTTTGATATTCGTCGTAAAGTCTTTCAGAAAGCGCGCGACATGGCGCTGGAAAACGAGAGACTGGAGTCGTCACTCAGTTTGCACCAACGCCAATTGCAATTACAAATAGAGGATATTTATCGGCAGCACCAGTCATTTGAGCCCATAAAACAGCGTTTGAATCACGAGTCAACGGCAATATTGATTTGTAAACAGGATGGCAGCGTTGAATTGGTAAACAAGGCGTTGGTCGATATCTACGAGGTCGATAAAGATAATAATAAGAACCAACGATCACTGTTAAAGAAATGGAGTGAAGAAGCCGAGCAGCAATATCCTGAGATTTCTCGGGTATTGGCATCGGGCCAGCATTGGGAAGGTGAGTTCGAGACACAGGGAGCCAATAACGAAAATAAATGGGTCAGATTAATGATTGCGCCCATATTGGGAGAGGACAACACGCCGGAGCATTTTGTTTGTATCGCAAACGATATCAGTAATATCAAATTATCGGAACGAGAAATTGA
>JBPEWV010000103.1:0-12737 GCA_052032335.1 Pleionea sp.
TCTTATATTCTTCGTGGCAATCCTTCGAAAACCGTGGCAAATCTGCTGAAAGCTTTGAACGTTTTTATGACCGGTGAGGTTGGTGTTGAATTACTCAATGCTACCAATCTGGCGCAATTGGCATCGACTCCACTGAGTGACAGTGCCCGGGAAACTTCCGTCACACTGCGCGATAATTCTCCCAAAGCTTTGTTGGTGATGGGGGCTTCCACTGCCAATCATTTATTGAATGAAAACAGAACCATGGGTGAGTGGCAGGTAAAAACTTGGCGAACGCCAGAAGATATACCGGTTGTGATCACTTATCATCCCTACGAAATTTACCAATCCCCAATTTTGAAAAAACAGGTCATGCAAGACCTCATTACCTTGTCTCATTATCTGCGCGATGAGTGATCTCGAATATCGCCGGGCGACACGCGATGACATTGCTCAGGTACTGGCCAATGAAGTGTCCGCTTACGAGATGCCTTGGGGCAAAAAGGCGCTGATTGATAGTCTGAATGAGCAATACGAGTTTTTTTTGATTCTTTTGCAGGACAAGGTGATTGGCCATCTCATCTTGCATGTGATCGTCGATGAATGTCACCTGTTAAATATTTGTCTAAACCCGAGGTTTCAAGGAAGGGGATTGGGTAAACAGGTCATGCGATATTGGTTGAAATTTTGCGAATCTTCTTCGGTAAAGCAGTTATTGTTGGAAGTACGTGCATCCAACAATAAAGCGCGAGCGTTGTACCAACAGTTCGGGTTTCAGCAACTTTCTGTGAGAAAAGCCTACTATCCACTGCCCGGTAATCAGCGAGAAGATGGCATTGTAATGACTCGATGGATGGAGAATCCGTCATGACAGACGAATCAGCGCTCGGTGGGGTGCTCTGATGCTGAATTAAAGTTATAATACGCGCCATTTTAACTACCAATAAACCATTGAATTGGAAACTTTATGTCAAATCAGGCTGAAGAAATCGCCAAGCGACGCACCTTTGCCATTATTTCTCACCCGGATGCCGGTAAAACAACCATCACTGAAAAGTTACTTCTGCACGGAAAACTGATTCAAGAAGCAGGCACCGTAAAAGGTCGAAAAGCCTCCAAACACGCGACCTCTGACTGGATGGAGCTGGAAAAACAACGCGGTATCTCGGTGACCACCTCGGTGATGCAGTTTCCCTACAATGAACGTATTGTCAATCTGTTGGATACCCCGGGGCACGAGGATTTTTCCGAAGATACCTATCGTACGTTGACTGCCGTAGATTCGGCCCTGATGGTGATCGACTCCAGTAAAGGTGTCGAAGACCGGACCATCAAGTTAATGGAAGTCTGTCGATTACGTGACACACCCATAGTGACCTTTATGAATAAGCTGGATCGGGATATTCGCGAACCCATCGAGCTGCTTGATGAGGTTGAAGATGTTTTAAAAATTAATTGTGCGCCGGTAACCTGGCCAATTGGCATGGGGAAATCGTTTAAAGGCGTCTATCATTTACTGGAAGATCGCATTTATTTGTACCAAACGGGTATGGGGCACACCATTCAGGACGAACGAACAATTGACGGGCTCGAGTCGGCCGAAGCGGAACAAGCACTGGGTGACTATCTGAACGATTTGAAGGACGAGCTTGAGTTGGTCCTGGGAGCGAGTCATGAGTTTGATTTGGATGAGTTTTTGGCCGGACGACTGACGCCGGTTTTTTTCGGAACCGCGCTCGGTAATTTTGGTGTTTCGCAGATGCTGGATCGCTTTGTTGAGTGGGCTCCGGCGCCACTGCCGCGTAAAACCGAAACTCGGGAGGTTGCCGCAACAGAAGACAAGTTTTCGGGATTTGTATTTAAGATTCAGGCTAATATGGATCCGCAACATCGAGACCGAATTGCTTTTATGCGTATTTGCTCCGGTAAGTACCAGAAAGGTATGAAAATGCACCATGTTCGCTTAAAACGGGATCAGCAGATTTCCAATGCTGTGAATTTTATTGCTGGCGATCGCGGTCAGCTGGACGAAGCGTTTGCTGGCGATATTATCGGCTTGCATAATCATGGAAACTTACAAATAGGGGATACATTTACCCAGGGTGAAGCGCTTAAATTTACCGGCATCCCAAACTTTGCGCCCGAATTGTTTCGACGCGTTCGCTTGAAAGATCCGTTGAAGAATAAAGCCTTGCAAAAGGGATTGAATCAACTGTCGGAAGAAGGGGCGACGCAAGTGTTTCGACCGCTTAACAGTAATGATTTAATTTTAGGTGCGGTCGGTATATTGCAGTTTGATGTCGTTGCACATCGCTTAAAAACCGAATATAAAGTCGAGTGCATTTATGAAAGTGTTGCAGTGGCGACGGCGCGCTGGGTGTCCTGCGACGATGAGAAAATACTAGAGAAGTTGAAAAACAAGGCGGGTGAAAATTTGGCAATGGATGGGGGCGACAATTTAACTTATCTCGCACCGACCATGGTCAACCTGAACCTAACCATAGAACGTTTTCCGGAAGTAGAATTCTTTGAAACACGCGAACACTAAAACAAAAAAAGCGGCGTCGAATCAAATTCAACTGATCGACACCCATTGCCATCTGGATTTTCCGGAGTTCGATGCTGATCGAAAAAAGATTTACGGCATTGCAAAAGAGCATGGGTTAAAAGGGCTAATCGTTCCAGGCGTGAAACGTGAAGGGTGGCGTTTGATTCGTCAGTTAAGCGCTTTGATGGATGGTGTGCACAGCGCGCTTGGTTTGCACCCCATGTTTATAGAAGAGCATACCGAGCAACATCTGCACGATTTGGAATTGGCGCTGTCCGTTGGGCCCGTCGTTGCGGTCGGAGAGATCGGTCTCGATTTTTATCACGGCCGGGGCAATCAGGCTCAGCAGGAGAAGTTTTTCCATCATCAACTTCACATTGCCAAAGATGCCGGGTTACCGGTGATCTTACACGTTCGTAAGGCGCACGAAGACGTATTAAAGCAGTTACGTATATTGAACTTTCAAAACGGAGGTGTGGTGCACGCGTTTAACGGCGATTTGAACCAGGCAAAACGATACGCCGATCATGGTTTTAAAGTGGGGGTCGGTGGTGCCATTACCTATCAACGCGCTGTTAAAGTTCGTTCTTTAGTGTCAGAGTTACCATTGGAGCAAATTGTTATGGAAACTGACGCACCCGATATGCCACCGGCGACCTGCAAGAGCAAACGTAATACGCCTTTGCATGTTTTCGATAACTTCCGAGCCCTCTGCAGTATTCGTGAAGAGCCAGCTTCATTATTGGCCAAACAAACCACCGCGAACGCTGAAGCGGTATTTAAACTCAATACTTGATGTCCGTCACAGCGAAAAACTTGACCCTAAGCCCCGGACTGCGGCTATCATTAGATCAAATCGAATAAAGGTAACTTTTAATGACGCAGGACCAGCCAACGATTGCTATAAAGTTTATCGAGTTGATGCTGAAAGATGGCTTAATCGATAAAGACACCTTCTCTAACCTGAGAGTGAAACTTCGAAGTTTTCCTCAAACCAAGCACCCCATTCAGGGCATTGCACCGCTTAAACTGACTCACGCCAAGCAAAAAGATACTGAGCTGGACGATCAATACCTGTCAGAATGGTACGCCCTGAAATGTGGTATGGAGTGTGTCGAGCTTGACCCACTCAAGCTTGACGTGGATGCGATCACCGCGGTGATGTCGAAAGCCTTTGCACAGCGTCATAAAATATTGGCTTATTCGGTAAACAACAATAGTGTTACTGTGGCCACCTCGGAACCCAATGTCACCGGATGGGTACAAGGCCTGGAGCACATTCTTCGAAAAGAAGTAAAGCGTGTGTTTGCCAGCCCGGTGGCGATTGAAAAATTTCAGAAAGAATTCTACGCTTTGAGCCATTCGATTCGCGGCGCAAAAGGTGAAAAGTATCAAGATTCCGGCGTTGGCAATCTGGAAGCCTTGATCGATCTTGGAAAAGCCGACGAAGTAGACGCGAACGATCAACACATCGTTCAAATCGTTGACTGGCTTCTGCAATACGCCTATGCACAGCGTGCCAGTGATATTCACGTCGAACCCCGAAGAGAAGTCGGTAATGTTCGATTCAGAATCGACGGAGTATTGCATAAAGTTTACGAATTTCCGTCGAGTGTCACCGGTGCAGTATTGGCGCGCTTTAAAATATTAGCTCGAATGGATGTTGCCGAACGACGCAAGCCGCTCGATGGCCGCATTAAAACTAAAACGCCCGAAGGGCAGGAAGTTGAGCTGCGAATTTCGACCTTGCCTACCGCTTTTGGTGAAAAGCTGGTGGCGCGTATATTCGATCCCGGTGTTTTGAACCGCGATTTTACCGAGTTAGGCCTGGATAAAAACATCGAGAACTTATGGCTTTCAATGGTGGGACAACCTAACGGAATTGTTCTGGTTACCGGGCCTACCGGAAGCGGAAAAACCACCACCCTGTACACCACTCTGAATCAAATCGCTCAACCCGAAGTGAATGTGTGCACCATCGAAGATCCCATCGAAATGGTCAATCCTCGATTGAATCAGATGCAGGTCCATCACGACATTAATGTCGATTTCGCCAGTGGAATTCGAGCTTTGCTGCGACAGGATCCGGATATTATTATGATTGGTGAGATACGTGATAAAGAAACCGCCGATATGGCAGTTCAGGCGTCGCTGACTGGCCATCTGGTGATTTCCACCCTACACACCAACGACTCATCTTCGGCAATCACTCGATTGCTGGACTTGGGCGTCGAGCCGTTCTTAGTTAATGCCTCTCTACTCGGCATTATGGCGCAGCGCCTGGTTCGCACCTTATGCAAAAGCTGTAAAACACCCACTGAGCCAAATGTTGACGCTTGGCGTCATTTGGTTGATCCTTTTCCTTTAAAGCCGCCAGCGCAGATTTATAAACCGGTGGGGTGCCGATTGTGTCGTGGAACCGGGTACATGGGGCGTCAGGGAATTTACGAGATGCTCTCGGTGAATGCTAAAATTAAGAAACTGGTCCACGCCAATTGTGATGTCGGGCCGATTCGGGAGCAAGGTATTAAAGATGGCATGACGTTGCTGCGAATCAGCGGTGCCAAAAAGGTGGCTCAAGGTGCAACCACCATCGAAGAGGTGTTGCGAGTTGCTTCGCCAGAGATGGAGAGCTGATGGTTTTACCTACTGTGTAGGTGCAGAGGTCTTCGATAGGAGTTCAACATGAACACAGTTACTAGGCTAAGTTTTATTACAGGAATTTTGCTGGTTGGGACTGCGTGCAGTTCAAAAGGCCAAACTGTAAATGATGAGACGTCTATGAAACACAATTCATCAAAAGATCTTTATGCCACGATCCAGCGCTTAACCAGTGATAAAACGTGTAATACAGACGAGCAGTGTGCTTCGATTGGCATTGGTGCGCGCCCTTGTGGCGGGCCGGAAAAGTACATGATTTATTCCAAACCGAATACCGATGAGAAGAAGTTAACGTCAGCGGTGGATCAGTATTATTTAATTCAGAAACTCAAAAACGAAAAACTGAAAAAGCTGGGAATTTGCGTTGTCGCAACACCGCCCGAAGTGGAGTGCGTTAAACAGCAATGTCAGAAAGTACCGACGGTCAGAATAGGTACCAGTTTTTAATCGGTTTTTAGGTTGAGCCGGCGCTTGCCAAAAAGTGCCAACACGGCAAAGACGCCCACCGCATCGCCGATCCAGTCGGCAAAGCTGAAGCTGCGCCCCGGTATATGGAGTTGAATAATTTCAATGGCAACGCCAAGCAATAGTAAAATACCCACAATATACCAGCGGTTCATTTTCGGAAAAGCACCCAACATCAAGAAGGTCACGCCAGCAAATGCAACGGCATGAAACACCTTGTCAATGTGTGGTAAGTGAATGCCAGAATCGACGCCGGGTGTTAACGTTAGAAATAATAATAAACCTAGGGCGATTGTTGCCGCAATTTTCCAGGCAGGATGCCCAAATTTGGGCAAAATTTTGTGGATAACAAAGTCAACCATAGGATTAGCGCTTTACGATGCGGTAGCTTAACGAAACACCACTGTTTTGTTTGTTGGTCCACATTAAGCAGTAAGTCTGGTCGACCGGTGCTGTGAAAACGGTGGGTTTGAAGGTCGGTGTCATTTGATCGGCAATTGGATAAATAACAGCGTCTTGTGTGTGATAGTGAATATTAAAATAAAGAGGATCAGTGGACTTAAATGAAAATTCGATCTGCTGCTGTTGTTGCATTAAAAAACACGCTTCGTGAATTTTACTTGGGGCTAATGATGTCGAGTTGTTTACCGGAAGCTCGACGCTATTGGCGTATACCAGATTACCCAGCATAGAGAGAAAAACAAAAAGGAAATTTATAGAAAGTTTCAATTCAGTGCGCCTCCATTCAATGTCGAGCTGCCCATATAGGGCAGCTCAAGTGTCTTTACAGCGAGTCCAGCTGCTTAATTTGTTGCTCTAACTTTGCCAGCGTTGACTCAAGTTCGGCCAACTTGGCTTTTTCTTTGTCGACCACCGCCTGGGGCGCTTTATCGACAAAGTTCGAATTCGACAGCTTACCAGCAACTCGATCTTTATCTTTGGACAACTTCTCAATTTCTTTATTCACTCGAGACTTTTCTGCCGCTACGTCGATAAGACCCGCCATCGGAATAAGCAATTCCATTTCACCGACCAATGCAGTTGCAGCAGGTGGCAACTCATCGCCTTTTTGTTTCCAGTCTACGGCTTCGAGTTTGGCTAATGACATTAAGAAGGTCTTGTTCTCTTCGAGTCGTCGTTTATCCTCATCTGAACCGTTGTGCATCATTAAAGGAACTGCTTTGGCAGGTGAAATGTTCATTTCACCGCGAATATTTCGTACACCGACTACGACCTGTTTGACCCACTCTAGGTCGTCCGCAGCCGCTTTGTCGAAGCGATCTGCATCAAACTCCGGAAACGACTGTAGCATAATGGTGGGCTGTTGGATGTCAGCCAAAGGCGCCAGTCGCTGCCAGATTTCTTCGGTTATAAATGGCATCAGGGGATGAGCGAGTCGCAAGACTGTTTCCAGTACATTGACTAAAGTGTGCCGCGTGCCACGTAACTGAGCATCACTGCTGGAATCATCGTTTAATACCGGTTTTGACAGCTCCAGATACCAGTCGCAATACTCGTTTTTGATAAAACTGAACAAAGCCTGTGAGACTTGATCGAAGCGATAAGCTTTCAAATGCTTCTCGAAATCTGAAATAGTCGACTGCAAGCGAGACCAAATCCAGCGATCGGCCAGAGATAACTCCAGTTCACCGCCATTTTGGCCACAATCTTGGTTTTCAGTGTTCATCAGTACGTAACGAGCTGCGTTCCAGATTTTGTTGCAGAAGTTTCGATAGCCTTCAACACGAGCGAGATCAAAGTTTATGTCACGACTGGTTGAAGCCAGTGCGCAAAAGGTAAAGCGAAGCGCGTCGGTACCATACGATTCAATGCCCTCGCCAAATTCCTTGCGCGTGCGTTTTTCGATCTTTTTTGCATCTTTCGGATTCATCAAACCAAAGGTGCGTTTTTCTACCAATGAGTCGATGTCGATGCCATCGATGAGATCGATAGGATCCAGAACGTTGCCTTTTGATTTTGACATTTTCTGGCCGTGTTCATCACGAATCAACCCAGTAATGTAAACTTCTTTAAACGGTACTTTGCCGATGAACTTTTTGGTCATCATGATCATCCGAGCAACCCAGAAGAAGATGATGTCGAAGCCGGTCACCAAGACGGAAGAGGGCACAAAGGTTTCCAGTTCCTTGGTATTCTCGGGCCAGCCCATGGTGGCAAAAGGCCACAAAGCTGATGAGAACCAGGTGTCAAGCACGTCTTCGTCTTGCGTTAACGTTACCGACGCATCCAGATTATTGTCTTTACGCACTTCGTCTTCGTCTCGGCCCACATAGACGTTTCCGTCTTCGTCGTACCAGGCTGGAATGCGATGCCCCCACCAGAGCTGTCGACTGATGCACCAGTCTTGTAAGTTGTGCATCCATTGAAAATAGGTTTTGCTCCAGTTTTCGGGCACAAATTTAATTTCGCCACTTTCTACCGCTTCAATCGCTGGCTTGGCTAGTGATTCAACCGCCACATACCATTGGTCGGTAAGGTAAGGTTCGATAACAGCACCGCTGCGATCGCCACGCGGTGTTTGTAAAGTGTGATCTTTAATTGAGTCGAGCAAGCCTGCCTTTTCAAAATCTTCGATAATTTTGCTACGGGCATCGAAACGATCCAGTCCACTGTAACCCTTTGGGATGGTTAGGTTGATATTGGTAATTTCATTGCCTTTGTAATCGAACGCTTCTGCGCTTTCGAGTACGGCTGCGTCTTGTGAAAAAATATTCACTAAAGGTGCGTTGTGGCGTTTGCCGACCTCGTAATCGTTGAAGTCGTGCGCCGGCGTGATTTTTACACAGCCCGTTCCGAATTCTTTATCGACGTACTCGTCAGCGACAATAGGAATTTCTCGACCCACCAGAGGCAGCATAACCGATTGACCCACCAGGGCCTGATATCGCTCATCTTCGGGATGAACCGCTACCGCCGTGTCACCCAACATGGTCTCTGGCCGGGTGGTAGCGACCACAATATAATCTTTTCCATCGGCGGTCTTGGCGCCATTGGCTAACGGATAACGGAAATGCCACAGTGAGCCCTGTTCTTCTTTGTTTTCGACTTCGAGATCAGAAATGGCGGTGTGAAATTTGGGATCCCAGTTGACCAGACGTTTGCCGCGATAAATGATGCCCTCTTTGAACAATTGAACGAACACTTCCTTAACCGCGTTGGAACAGGTCTCATCCATGGTGAAGGCTTCTCGCGTCCAATCCACAGAATCGCCCAGACGACGCATCTGACGCGTGATGGTGCCACCGGAGTGCTCTTTCCACTCCCAGACTTTATCGATAAAGGCTTCTCTCCCCAAATCTTGGCGATTGATGCCCTCGGCCCCAAGGTTTCGTTCCACCACCATTTGAGTTGCAATGCCGGCGTGATCCGAGCCGACCTGCCACAGAGTGTTGTCGCCTTTCATGCGATGGTAGCGGGTTAGCGTATCCATAATGGTGTGCTGAAAAGCGTGTCCCATGTGAAGACTGCCAGTGACATTGGGTGGTGGAATCAAGATGCAGTAGGGATTACCTTCACCGGAAGGGGCAAAGTATTGATTTTCTTCCCATTTCTTGTACCATTTCTGCTCGATGTCGCCTGGGTTATATGCCTTTTCCATAATAATTTCTTTATTTTTCGCTCTGTGGAATTAAAATTTATCGAAGGGGCGGTATTTTAAGGCCTCAGGGCTCAAGTCGCCACTCTTTGTCTTAAAAAGCTGAGTATATTGTAAAAAATGCCATTCACGATTGAGTTTGACCAAGCATTACACGCTGTCCGGGTTGTTATGTCTGGAGATATTTCTGCTAAAGAAGTCGCCGATGTTTTCGAGGCGGCTTATACCGGAAAATACCCGCCCGATGTAAACGCCATCTGGTCCTTTGAGGGTAATGTTCGTGAGGTCGATGTAATGCAAGTTTTTGAATTGGCGAAATTCACGCAATCGAAACGCGAGATAGAAGGGCACCCGGCAACGGCTTTTATCGTCTACAGCTCGCGAGCAAAAATGTTTTGCGAAGAATATAAACTGCTGGTGAAAGAAGCGCCTTACTCAGTCGAGATATTTACGGACGTTCAGTCTGCCGAGAGCTGGCTAGCGGAACATCGAAAGTCGCAAGCTTAGTCAGGCGCCACCTGTTATTTTTGCGTGGTTGCTTGAATATTAAAATGTTTCAGCGGATACCCGCGATCGCGGTAGTACTTGAAGCGCGCTCGCGCTTTTTCTTTTTTATCTTCGTCGCCGTGCGCGAATTCGATGACCTTTTCAAATTGCCCATGAAACTCGGGAATATCGTCGGATAAATTGATCAGCAGATCGGGACGCAGACTGGGCAGCTGGCCGTAACCAATTTCAATGGGGGGATTAATGCCTTCCGCCTCGCCGGCGATCAGATGCGCGAGAAAACTGCTCGGATCTTGAGTCCACAAAATTTCATCCATGTACTCAGCATCACGACGCGAGCCGGTATGAATAAAAATTCGCTTTTTCTGATTGTAAGCGTTTTGAATCAGCGAAACAGACTGACGAAAAGCCGAACGTGGCTTTTCGTCTTCAAAGATATAAAACTCGACTTGAGTCATGCTTGATTAGTCTTTGCTGGCTTTCGCATTGGCACGGTCAATCATGTATTGCGTCAGCATTGATACAGGTCGCCCGGTTGCCCCTTTTTCTTTGCCACCCCGCCATGCTGTTCCGGCAATATCCAGGTGCGCCCACTGATATTTCTTGGTGTAGCGAGACAGGAAGCAGGCGGCAGTGATGGTTCCTGCAGGACGCCCGCCAATATTGGCCATATCGGCAAAATTGGTGTTGAGCTGTTCCTGATATTCGTCCCAAAGTGGAAGGCGCCAGGCTCGATCGTCTGCCGTTTCACCGGCGTTCAACAAATCGTGCGCGAGTGGATTGTGATTACTCAAAAGCCCAGACGCGTGCGCACCCAGTGCGATGACACAGGCACCGGTTAAAGTTGCAACATCAATGACAACATCGGGGTTGTATTTTTCGATGTAGGTTAATGTGTCGCACAGCACCAGTCGGCCTTCGGCATCGGTGTTAAGAATTTCGATGGTCTGACCGCTCATTGAGGTGACAACATCACCTGGACGACAGGCTCGGCCATCGGGCATGTTTTCTGCTGCAGCAACCGCCATCACGATGTTGATGGGTAATTGCAGTTTGACGGCTGCGAGGAAAGCACCAAACACACCGGCTGCGCCGCCCATATCGTACTTCATCTCGTCCATGGCTTCGCCCGGCTTGATGGATATACCGCCACTGTCAAAAGTTAAACCTTTGCCCACCAAAGTGATGGGCGGCTCATCAGCCTCGCCCCCTTGATAATTTAATATAATCAACTTTGCGGGTTGTTCCGATCCTTGCGCCACCGCCATAAACGCGCCCATGCCGAGTTCCAGCATGTCGCTTTCTTCCAGTGCTTCATAGCTTACTTTGTCGTGTTCTTTGGCAATTTTTTCGGCTTGTTGGGCAAGATAAGTTGGGTGACAAATATTGGGTGGCATGTTGGCCAGATCTTTGGCCAGTTTTACACCTTCAGAAACCGCCAGGCCTTCATTTATCGCTTGCTCACCCAGAGTTAAGTCGCGACGTGTGGTGACATTGAATACCAGTTTTCTGAGTGGGCGACGAGCAGTATCGGTTTTCGATTTCAACATGTCGAAGGTGTACAGACTGCTTTGTGTCGCTTCGACCGCGTGTTTGACTTTCCAATGCGTATCGCGGCCTTTAACGTTCAACTCACTTAAAAAACAGACCGCTTCCATTGAACCGGTATCGTTGAGAGTTGAAATGGCTTTCGACATCACGCGTTTGTATTGCGACTCGCTAAAGTCGCGCTCTTTACCACAGCCAATCAGCAGCACGCGATCGCATAAGGTATTCGGCACATTGTGAAGTAATAAAACCTGACCGGCTTTTCCTTCTAAGTCACCGCGGCGTAAAATGTTGCTTAGGTAGCCATCGCTCACCTGATCAAGATGCTCCCCGACCGGGCTGAGTTTTCGAGGTTCAAAAACGCCAATAACCACACAAGCGCTACGTTGTTTTTCCGGACTTCCGCTCTTAACGTGAAATTCCATGATTTCTCCTGCTCATTTTACCGGGCCAATTTAAATTTTTCTTAACACATGGCCGTTTTAATGATGACTTAATAATGACGACTTAATTTACAGCTTTTCAACAAACCATGCTATATTTAGCGCGAATTATGCATAAAAAACCGTTTAAAACGACGATTTTAGACCAAATGCGTAAAAAAATCACCAAAAGTATAAGTTTAGAGTAGGTTAAGTGCGTTTAAGAAGATACCTGAACAAAGAGGTTTTACTGGCTTCCTCGGCGGTTTTAATCATTTTGTTGCTTATTTTTTCCAGTCAGCAATTTGTTCGCTTTTTAGGCGATGTTGTGGATGGAAAAATAGCACCTTCTTTGCTATTGGGCATGGTTGGTTTGCAACTGCCGCCATTAGTGGGCTTTTTACTACCTTTAGGTTTTTTTCTTGGCATTTTACTGGCGTTCGGTCAGCTTTATGTAGAAAACGAACTGACGGTCGCGCGCAGCGTTGGGGTGGGGAACCGAGCGTTAGCGAACATGTTGTTGCCAACCTGTTTGATCGTCATGTGCGTTGCTGGTTTTTTCAGTTTGTGGGTTGCTCCCTGGGCGGCAGCAACTCAGCAGAGTTTACTGGACGATCAAAAGTCACAGTCTGAGTTGTCTTTTCTTACACCGGGTCGATTTCAGGTAACGTCCGACGGCTCGGGTGTCATGTATGCGGCATCGTCGACCGGGAATGGCACGTTAAATCGATTGTTTTTTGCTCAGCTTCCGGATGACACATCGCCCGTCTGGAACATCATTTCTGCTGAGTCAGGCACCTCAAAATCATTAAATCAACAAAACCATCTGGTATTGAATCAAGGTCGGACTTACCAGCTTCCGGTCGATGGACCGCACTGGAGCATTACGGCTTTTGAACAGTACCGAATGCAGATTCCAGCGCAAATTACCACGTCGAATAACGGTAAACTGAAGGCCGTGGCAACGTTTGAGCTTTTAACCGATCTAACG
>JBPEWV010000104.1:0-16871 GCA_052032335.1 Pleionea sp.
CGCAGTTGTTATTACTTTGGAATGACATCGCCGTGATTGGCAGAGCAAAAGCAGCTGCTGTCATGCGAGATGGATTTCATTGATAATCAAACCGAGGTAAATACTATGAAAAAGTCACTCATTCCTTTCGCTTTCGGGGCCAGTTTACTCGCGGGTTCGGCCAGTGCGGTGCCCTGGTGTCACGGGGGAACCATTGTTGAAATTGCCGATGTGTCCTGGTCGCAGGCACAGATCATGGCGAATTTTTCGGGCAGTGTACCTTCAGGCGTTATCGATCCGGAGTATTACACCACTTATACGGCCACGCACAATTACGCTTCGACCTTTGCAGGCGGCGGTGGTGGATTTGGTGGCTATTCAGTTCCCGGTTCGGGGACGGTACGGGTGATCGCTTACGCGCCTTACACTTACACCAATATGGTTGGCCCCGGTTACTATCACACCAGTCAGGGCGTGCAGTTTACAATCGATAAGTGCTACACCATTCCACCACTAACCCAGCATTTGGAAGTTCGAGAAATTGATCCTAATGATGACGACGGCGGTATTGTGGTGCGCCCTTATGAAAAACTGACCAATATGGTTGAGTATTGGCGAGCGCCCATTACCGATCCGGACGAGGACGCAGATTTCGACGAAGATGAAAAAGTCGAGCGTAAGTAGCATTGACAAGTCGATACGACCGTAATTTTCGTTGAAAATTACGGTCAGTTGAGTAATGTGTAAGGCTGCTTTGGGCCATTGCGCATTACTCTATGAAATTATCAGACTATCGTTTGTTTTTGTTTTCTGCGGCAGCACTAAGCTTCTGCTGCAACTTATTCGCAAGCGAGTCAGCGACGTCACCCTGCTTTACGCGCTCGAAATCGATTGTCGAGCAAGTCGAACATTGCGAAAAAGAACTGGCTCAATTACAGAAAACCTCCACAGCAAAAGGCACGTACACCGCCCAGTTTATTGATTACGCACTGCAACTCATGCGTTTAAATACACACCGAGGTGACTTTACGGGAGCCCGCCAATGGCTTAAGCAACTGGAAAACACTTCTCAGCAGCAGTTTTCTGACAAGCAGCTTTACAATTTTTTACGACGTAAAGGCATTTTACTGTATCGCCAGGGCGAACTGCCCGCGGCTTTAAAAGTGTTTCGACAGGCACTGGATCACGCCGAATCAAAATTCAACGACTCCCAGATAGCCAAGTCGCTAAGCGATATTGGCACCGCGCACATGGCCATGATGGAGTACCCCGATTCATTAAACGCCTACAAGCGCAGCTTAGCCATAAAAGAGCAATACGCCAACGCCGAAGCGATTGCAGTAACCCTGAATAACATTGGTTCGGTGTATCGACACATGTCAGACTGGCAACAAGCGGAAGTCTATTACCGCCGCGCCATTCAACATTACGAACAAAGCAACCGGCCGGGACGCATCGCGCACACCCGAGAAAACTTGGGCGTTGTGTCTTTAAATCTCGGGCAACTTGATCGCGCTATCGAACTGTTCCAACGTTCACTGGACTATTTTAAGCAATCAAACAACCGTCACGCGCAATTACGCTTATCCATTTTGCTGGGTAAAGCGCACTTAAATCGCAAACAATTAGAGCAGGCAGAGCAGTACTTAACCTTTGCAGAGACCCTCGCGCTGAATACTGGCAACTCCGATCAGTCCAATGCCCTTATGTTGCAACTGGGTCGACTGGCCAGTGCTAAAGGCTCGTACCAGCAAGCCGAGTCTTTGTTGGTTGCCGGTTTGAACGACGCGCAAGACAAAAAACAACGCGACACCTCACTGGCAATTTTACAAGCGCTAATAGATAACGCCGTGGCTTTTGAACAATGGCAGTCGGCCTTCGATTATCAAAAGCAACTGACCCAAAGCATGCTCGCTGCAAGAAAAGTCGCCTTTACCGATTCGTTAGCGCACAAACGGGCCGCCTTCGAATACGAGCAACAACTGAAAGAAATTACTTTGCTGAACAAAAACAAAGAAATTCAGGCCCTGGAACTGGAAAACCAACGTAATCAAATCACGATGATTATTCTTGCGTCTTTGATATTGACCCTGTTGCTCGGCTGGGTCATTGTCTGGTTATTAAAAAAACGACGCGAACTTGCCGATCAGTACGATAAAGACATTGCTTACCACCGCGAACAGGTTGCAAAGCTGGGCGTTAATTACGCATCACTGAAAAAAGTGTTCGGTCAATTCAAACAACCCATCATCATCGTCAACAACCAACAGACCTTATTGTTTGCCAACGACGCGTGTCAAAAATTGTTGGCGATTGGCAATCCGAAAGCCACATCCATTGCCCTGAATGAGATTGTCCCCGAGTCGAATGATGAGTTCTGGCAACTGTGGCACAGCCAGGATGAAATCGATAATCAATACGTCAAGCACGTTCGATTTTCGATCGACGGGCAAACATCAGAACATAATGTTTTGGTGTCGACCCTGCATCGCGAAGAATCCATTGGCGTGATTGTATTGTGCGATCCAGCGCACGATTCGGCGGGGCTCCCGGTTAATGCGCTTCTACCCAAAGCCAGCTTTCATCAGTTGCTGGTTGATCTGATGATTTCAAGTTTGGAAAATTGGGAAACGGCGACTCATTCATCACGCATCGAACTGGCCGAACAAAGTGGTATTTGGCGCGTCTCCATCGACGACGGGCGCCTGCGAACCCGATCACTCGATCGTTATCTTTCACTCAAAACGTTACCCAAAAAACCGCGCTGGCGCGAAGTGGTTCGCACCGCTCATTTCGTTTTGGCTGAATGCCAACTCGACACAGCCACCAAGTCGTCTCTGGAAGAGAAACTGGCGGCAGTGACCGATCACCTGCGAGCCGAAGCGTTAATTTGAGCTGGAGCGCGCTTCTCGCGTGGTCGGCTCAGCCGCCAAGGTGTCAGACGAGTCGGTTTCTAGCGACGAAATGACACAGTAGCCGCAGCTAAACTCAACGCCTTGGTCGATGGAATAAATCTCATGATGATTTTCTTCGGCGTTTTTCATGGTCACCGGACTGTGAAAAATAGGCCGAACCGTGAGATGATCGCCGCGGCTTCGATACGCCAATTCATCGCTACTGAACGAATGGCAAATAGAACCGGCGGCCCGAAAAGATAAATCGTAATCGTCGTCGAACTGACCGCAGCTACGATATTGAGTGCACACGGCATCTTGCTCATCACGAAATTTTTCCAACAAAATTTTATTTAAGTTAAAGGTTCCTAAAATTTTGATTTCGCCATTCGCACACCACCCCTTTTCGATGGCCTCTTCATGCGCACTCACCCCGAGTGCAAACGTGCTGGCCACGATGGCTATACTCAACTGTTGCAGCTTCGACATCTTATTGCTCTTCATACCACACCTTTTGTGTCCCTATCCTGAGTCCATCTTATACAGCCGCTCGTGAAACCCCAACGATTTATCGGGTAAAAACCGGGCAAAAACACTAAGGCATTGATAAATAAAGGCTTATTGGCAGCTATTTAAATCAAAGTCGAAGCTCGCAGTGCTGAGTCGATTGCCAATATCGGACAGCTCATCAAGTAAAATACCCTTTTCTGTAATCACCAATTGGTTTGAGTCGAACATGGGCGGCTGGCCAATTAATACCGATGAGGCTCCTTGAAAGCTAGCAAATCCGGTGGCGTATTGTTTGTTACCCGACGCGTCGATATAGAATAACTGACCCGACAAATAATCGGTGACGATGGCACCACCACAGTAGGGAATCAAATCGTCGAATATCGTGTTGCGATGAAAAAATGGTCGCGCTGGTTCTGGGGAGCCATCATCGTTAATGGCGATCTGCTTTATGTTGCCACCGTCGGTTAACCAAAGTTGATTATCAAGAAACTGAATACCATTAGGATTACTGACATTTTGCGACTTGCCGGCCCATTGGGTGTCGATGTCTTGGATATTTTGCAGTGAATCTTCCCCAACCGTAATCCGAACAATACTACCTTGGCTGAAATAAGCCGTGTTAGCAATGTAAAGATACCGCTGTCCGTCACTGGTTAGGCCATTTGGTAAGGCGATATGGCTCAGATCGGCAATCACTTCTAATTGTGCGTCGGGCTCCGATAAATTGAATCCCAAAAGCCACTTTTTAGCGTTGACCAGTTTAACTTCGGTACACAGAGTAAAAAGCATATGCTCAATTTGAGTGATGCCTGTGTATGCGCAGTCAGGACCGTTTAAATTGTTAGCGCTCAAGGTTTCGCGTTGTTGTTGCAATTCAAACAACGCACTTCCGCCGCTTATGAACAATCGACCGTCGAGTGTAAAGTGTAAATTCTCGGCATCAGGAACGGTATCAACCGCCGTTTTTACATAACAAGCCGACAGTAAACCAAGTACGATTAAATACGTTAATGTTCTAATAGCCATGATAAGTCCTTTGTATTTTTTGTTGTTTGGTTTAGGCTATCGATAGGTAATGAAATTGACAATTACCTTGTTGAGATATTTCTGCTTGGTTTGCAAACAAGGTCGTCATTCGACGCACCCTATTTCACGGGCTCGTTGAGTGATTCAATTTTCAATTAGTATTGGATAGGACATTATTTATGATTTATCGTATTACCAAGTCTCAAAGCACACCTTTAATTACCGCATTGACTTTCGGCTTATTGTTCACTTTTTCAATCACTGGTTGTGACAATAACAACAAGGCCCTTCAAGACGAAGAAACATTTGTTTTTTTTGTGCAATACACCAATGCTGCTTTCGGTCCAGACTTTCGAGCACTGTACATTAATAACGATGGCGAAGTTATCAAAGCCGAAGATTCGGAGTTGCCGACGATGACCCTCGATGGCAGTTACACCCAAAGTGAACTGGAAACTTATTTTTTTCCGAACCAATCACTTTTAACCACTTTGTCGGAAAATCAGCAAGCGATACTTGGGCAAGCCAGTGTGTATGTTGATGCGTCTGGGTTAGAAGAAGTTAGTAGTTCGCAATGCGAAGATGCCGGCACTTATCGGTACGGATTTTACACCTTTAACGCTTCGATTAGAGAGTACGAGGAAACGTTGCTCTATATCACAAGTGCACCCGGCATTGAATTAAACACTTCCGATGGCGCTGATGTAATCACTGAGTTACTAATGGAATTAGCCACAGATGCTGAAATAGCTTTCCCTTTGGCTGGCCCCTGTGCCGGTTACTGGAATTTTGAGTAAATAAACGGGGGAGAAATGCCTCCCCGTTTAATTACTGACTTTTCTCGCACCACCAATCGGGGTAAAATTCGACTCCAACCAATTTCCATTACTGTTACAGGACTATTTATGGGCCGCGCCTATCAAAATCGAAAAGAATCGATGGCAAAAACCTCTGATGCCAACGCCAAAGTTTACAGCAAATTCAGTCGTGAAATTTACGTCTGCGCCAAATCGGGCGGCCCCGATCCCGATGCTAACCTGGCGTTACGCAGTCTGCTGGATCGTGCAAAACGCAGTCAGGTGCCAGCCCACGTTATCGACAAAGCAATCGATAAAGCGACAGGCGGCGCGGGCGAAGATTTTGCCGTGGCACGATACGAAGGTTTCGGACCCGGCAATTGCATGGTGATTGTCGACTGCCTGACGGACAATCCGAATCGCACTTTTGGTGATGTGCGTCAGTGCTTCACCAAAACAAAATGCAAAATAGGCACTCAGGGCAGCGTCAGTCATATGTTCGACCACTGCGCCATCTTTGTATTTAGTGGTCAAGATGAAGAGTCGGTACTGGACGCACTCATGGAAGCCGATGTCGATGTCACCGACATTGAAAACGAAGGCAACACCATTACGGTATTCACTCCGCACAGTGAATATTTTAAAGCCAAGCAGGCGCTTAATGATGCCTTCGGTGATATTGAGTTTGAAGTGGACGAAATTCAGTTTATTCCTCAGACATCGACGCCCATCGAAGGTGACGACCGTGAAATGTTTGATAAGTTTCTCGACATGCTAAACGATTTAGACGACGTACAGAATGTTTATCACAATGCCGAAGTATAAACTGTAGTGACTCATACTTGATCTGACACTTTACAAACTACAGCCTGACTTAATCGTACAGCTTACGTTTCAGTAATTGGCCATTAGTGGACACAAATCTACGCCTGGTCGATAGGCAGAAATTGCCATGAAGCGGACACTGGTCCTCCCACTTTTCAAGGGGGAGTTAGAGGGGGTTAAACTGGACGTTCAAAAAATACCTAGGTTGAGCAGTAGACGGTTAGTGCGTTCAACCCCACCTAACCTCCCCTTCGCAAGGGGAGGAACTGTGAGTCTTTTACATATAAGCGAGTATCAACAATGTGATGCTTCATGCCTAACCCAAAATCCCCAATGTCCGCTAAAAGATATCAACAGAAGCCATATTGTTAGTTTATATCAAACTCTTATCACCAAAGTTGTAAGTTTAAATTTAGACTAATCCATAAAACATTTTTATTGCCGACAGAAAAAGGCTCTGCATCTGCAGAGCCTTTTTGCTTTTTTTGTAATCGATCTGTTTATTCGTGATAGACCGAACCGGTCGAAGAATAAATGTAGGTGCATTTACCATTGTTGTCTTTTTGCATGTACAAATAAGACTCATTACTCAAGCCACGAATTTGCTCGTGATGATAACTTTCATTCGTGGTGCAATAGAACGAGGTTCCCGCCGCGTTTCTTGCACTGCAAATTCCGTATTGTGAGCTGCTCAACCCGACAAACGCACAGCTGATGTACTGCGTGTTATCAGCGCTATTACGAGCGCCTATCATTGAGCCATATGCCGTATTGCCCGAGACATTCACCTGATAATGATTGGTAAACCCGGCCGTAGCGGCGCCAGAAATGATAAGTGCGATTACTGTGATTAGATATTTCATTGTGTTGCTCCTTATGGTTTTCACCGTTGTTTAAAAAAAGTCCGTCTTATCGAAATGCTTAGAAAATCACACCGGGAGGTAACTCGATATCACCCCGATTCAATGCAATAATAATTCGTTGTAATTCACGTTGATGCGCTTCAGGCGACATGTTGGCCATTTGCATGCGCAAACGATGGACATCCTCCTGACTCATAACGCCGTTGGCAATCACTTCATCAACGGCGATCACGGCCTGTTGATTGACTTCTGCGTATTGTTGTTCGATTCTTGCTCTTTCTTCAGCAGATTGCTCAGACGCTTGGGAGTCACTGTAATTACTCGAGTTTTGAGAAAGCTTTTGGAGATCGTGTAGCTGAATGTTCAACTGATTAACTTTACTGTCTAATCTCGCCAGTGTGCGCAGCATTTGCTGAAGCGTTTTATCCGGATTGCCACTGACCGAATCGTTGACGAATAGCTCAGAGTCTGGTTCAAAAGCGCTCGATTGAAACTCGTCGGAAACCGAATGAGTGTTCAGTTGAGTGATCAAATAGAAAGTGTTGAATATGAGCAATGTTAACATTGCGCCTGCAAGCCATCGCATGAGTGTTTCGTCCCTGTTGTCATGATTAAGATGGCACTATAGTAAACAGTCGCGTTGAGATACGCTATGATGCAAGGTCGGTATTTTGATTCAGCAATGTCTCAAGCTCATACTAATTGCGTGAGACATTGCCGATTGTCTATCGCGTTTCCCAAAGTCGAATTTCGAATTGAAATAAGTTTGAATTTAAACGCTTCTTTTAAATCATCAGTGACTGCTAAGTTCGGATCTGGGTATCACTTGCTATCAGGCCACATTCTTTATTTCTGACAGTAAAATCAATGTTTCAGTGTTTTGCTGCGCTTTTCTGAATGACGTATACGGGCCTAATACATTGTCATCAGATAACTTAATGTACCAACAGTCATTGCGGTTAAATATTGTAAAAGTCACTGCCGACTTGTTCTCACTGTTATATACCAGCTTCATGTTTTTTCTCCATTTCAAATATTGTTTGGATAAGGTCCGTCTTGATATTTCTGTAAACCATCCTTTTTCAGTTTACCTTTGCTTAAGGGTTTTCCATTAATTATCGCTAATCGCACTTTTGAAACAGCCATACCAGATGACGCAAGCGGATTATACGGTGAGTGCCGAGGCAATTGCATGCGTATTATTCACATTTTGACGGTGTTGTATTTGTCGTGTGTTTCGATTCGAAGTGCTACGTGGTAGCGCCATCCTCGAAGACGCTGTCGCTTTTTAGTGGGCTTTAAGACAGGGCGACTTGGAGAAAAAGCCAACTATTTTCGTAGCTGGCTTTATGTTAATTGCGTAAGTCCAATTCCAAAGTGACCTAAGACACAAACGGCAGCCAGATACGTTTGCGATTTAATTTGTTCGATTGCGCCCTGGCTTCTGGTGACCAGGTAAATCGACGCATCGGTTTGCAGGATAATAGTCGACTCAAAAACGTATTGTCAGCATCGGGCTCAACCTGCCCCAATAAGCGCATAATGCCACGAGCGCGATCTTTGGCCGTTCGGGTGGTGTGTGTGATGCCATAATAATCGAGCAAAGACGTCAATCCTTTCGACTTAAAGCCGTAGGCGCCCCAAGGAATATCCAGTTGTGACGAGCGCCATTCCAAATCGATCAAATGCGGAAACAAGCTGAAAAAATGCTGCCGCTCCAAATAAGGGTCATTGTGGCTGATAACACAGTGTGCATCTTTGATCAGTCGATCAACCATCTCATGGCTTAACTTATGCGTAATGTCACTGTTGAGTTCGGGCGCAAGTCTTAACTGCTCAACGGTTTCAAGTTTGCAATAAGTTTTGCGACAGCCATAGTACTCATCGACTGTTCGAATGATTCGGTCGTTATTCAAGCAATACTCGAATGCCACCATGGCCAGCTCGTATATTTCATCTTGAATGGTTTTTCCCGTGTAAGCCGCACACATGGCAACCAACTTAATCGGCTTTGCGGGTAATTGGGGTTTCTTTTCGATTTCCTTTGCTTCAGCCGCGAGCCGGCTCATGGGATCGCGCAACTGTTGCCACACGCCTCGCGGTTCGGGTACGTCGCCAACCAGAGCTAGCTTTGTAGGCGAGCTTTGCAGAAATGAATCCAATCCGGCTTCAATCGAGGTGTTAACGGGTTTGTTCAGCGCTGCTATCTGACGCTGCTCATGCAGTAGCGCCCTGGCCTCGTTTAGCTTGCTCTCCACCAGAGGGATATCGGCAAACTCACTGCGCCCCAAATCGATAAAGCGACTGAGTACCGAGACGGCTTTACCATACAACCCCTCACTTATGTACAAATGAGCGAGGGACAAATAATTGTCACAACGCAGCAAGGTGTCTTCCTGTCCCGCTTTCTGTTCGTTGAATTTAATGGTTTGAATAAGATTGCGCGCGACACGCTGAGACAATTTTTTCAAGCAGTAGTACCCAATACATCAATAAAGTGCGATGAAACCCAGGAAAAGGATGGAACGCCGTTTAAAAGGCGGCGCGATTATATTATCTCACCTCGAGTTTCTCAAGCATTAATGACAATTCTCTTTTTCAATAGTATTCGCCAGAAAACATTATTCGTTGAGATAATGCGCCAGAAATTATTATGATTTGAAATATAAACTCAAAAACAGACTTTTAAATAGCCAACATCTCTGAAACAACCAAACTTATGGTGTAGACTAAAAAACAGTCAATGGAATCGTTAATTGTCAAAGGATCGGACTATCAAGACCACAACGTCCTCCCCAAAAGCCAAACGACACCCAAGCTTTTTCCGTTTTTGGGTGCTGGGACTGCTCGGCATTTTTGCAGCCTCTTCTTACTTTTACTATAAACACCGATTAAGTGAAGAGAAGTTTGCCAACATTAATTACTTTCGAATTCTTTCTGAAAGCGCGCAAGCCTTTAATGAAAAACTCTCACAGCTCGCTACGCTTATCAAATACGATGAGAGCGATGCAAACATTCGTTCTGTTTTCCCCAGTTTTCGAAAACCTGCTTCAACCTCTAATTCAACTGAGCTCACCAATAAAGCTAACCTACCAATGGTCTATCGCGTTACCGAAAATGCCATCAGTATCGAGAAGAAGACTCAAGCGGATACTGAAGATTCTAAATATCACATTCATAAAAACATCAGTATCGATGATATTTTGCCCATACCCGTCGGAGGCTTCAGTTCGTATTTAATTGTCGATAAAGACAACAAGGTCATTGCCGTATCTGGTGAGAGTTCTGCCCTATCGATTATCAATACTCAACAAATTTCCCAGCAGTTACGTCTGAGCGAGCAACAAAGCTGGCAGAACCTTGCTAAAGCTGAGTTGCCAGAAACTGAGCAAGACCAATTTGAGCTTCCAGGCTACAGTCGTTTACTCGACATAGAGTTAACCTCTGAGGAATATCGACTGTTTATTTACCCCTTCAAGCTGAACGAGCAGGTTCGATTAAAAAATCATGATTACAAAACCATCGAAGCGCTGTACCTCATAGGCGTGTTACCCAAAGAGCGATTAAAGACACTCGAAAACCAGCGCTGGAACCTGACTGTATTAACGCTGGTATTAGCACTGTTAATTTTCATCTGGTTGATGGCGCGTTTGTTTATGCTTTCCAACAATCAGCCAGTGGGCGATCTGTTTTATCGTTCTGTCATGGTGTGCAGTTATTTATTGTTTGTTCTGGTGGTTGCTTTATTCATCGCTTACAGTGAACGTTCGATGGAGCAGCAGAGTAAGCAGCTCAAAGCCGAACAACTCATGACCAGTATTTCGACCAGCCTTGACCGTGAGTTAAACGGCATCATCACAGAGTTACAGAAATTTCAAACCTACTTCACTCAAATAATCCATCGACAAACCGAATTATCCTCGGGCGAAAAATCCCTCACAAAAATGTTTGACTGCTCACTCAAAAGCACCTTAATCGAATTAGAAAATTCGAGTCAGACTGCACCTGCTGCATCCAATATCAGTTCGTTTTTAAAAGACAACCAACTAACCTTAGATCAGAATATTGCCCCGGTAGGTTATTACAGAGTCAACTCGATAGCGTGGCAAAAAGCTTGCGAGAACTTTAATAAAAGTACTCAAACCTCAGATAGTCAATACAACTTGTTCTTAGCACTTATTAAAAATATTAATATTTTTGCGTCGGGTATTTCCTCTCTGAATTCGCCATCTTATCAAGACGTATTCAGTGGCGAGGCCCGATCCAATTCCGCCCAGAATAAAATATTAAGTGCACTCTTACTCAGTGCCGAAGACGGTATCAATAGTTACCCGACCTACATTAACTCTGAAAGCAACAAACCACCCACCCAATACGATCTAACCCACCGGGAGTATTATAAAGCGGTTCGCGAAAAGCGCGGCTGGACACTTAAACTGAGTGGCTCGAGTGAGCATATAAAAATTATTGACAATATTTACATACAGCGACTTAGAAATGTGAATAGCGGTGTCAAAGGCACAACGCTCGCCATGCCTCTGGAAAGCAAGTCGACTTCAAATAAAGATAAACAGTCCATTAAACCCAAATACATATTGGTTTCTGATATTGAATTGACATCGCTTTCGATGCCCGAGTTCATCTCGAAGACGCAATTGCTGGATATGGTTTACATGGTGGTTGATCGCAATTCAGGCGAGGTGTTATTTCACCTTGATGATGAACGCGCAATGATTGAAAACTTGTTTGAACACGGACAGGGAACCGACGCCATCAGCCATCGAATAAAAGCAGGACTGGGCGGTAGAGCCCAACGCCCTGTTCAGGCTACCGACGGCTATTATCACGGTGCCGCCGGAACATTTGTATACCGCGAACTTCCGATCAAACAATGGGCGCTGGTGATATTTATGCCCGATGAAAGTCTGGACAACTACATGACCAATCTTTTTTTGGTCATTGCTTTAACGCTTACTACGGTTTTGGCGGTGATCGCCGTGCTTGGATTCGGACTGCGTAAATTCGTCGATACTGGACGACTGAAAAAATTTCTTAACATACCACTCGTCATCGACCGACGGAAAATCATGGTATTCAGTTCAATATTCTTCTCAAGTATTTATCTTGGTTACTGGATCGGTATGGCGTTATTTAGAAACGATCCATCGCAAAGCTCTTACTCGTATGTTTATCTGGTAACTCTTATTGCCGTACTGCTTACACTTATCTGGGGCTGTTATAAATATCGAAGTTACTACGCCTTGTCTCGACAGATGCAGCGAGAACCCATACCCAGTGAGCGAGGCTGCCTCTATTTACTCGCCGTATTCACACTCAGCGGAGCGATGGTTTTCTATTACTTGACCTCGTTTGGATTGATCTCTTCCGGTAGCCTTAACTGGTATTACACCACCAAGGTTTGGCCCGCCAGAATTCTGCAAGAAAAAAACGAGTTGCGAGAAATGGCAAGTACCCGTTTTCCCAACTCGATTAATTTGCATTACGTCAATCCACTTGATGTATTACCCATCTCAAACGAATGGCGCAAAGTACTCGAGAGTCCTTCTCGACTTGAAAAAGAGCCGTATCTGGAGCCGGAAGATGTTGATTATTTCACCAAATTAATCAATACCACCGATATGTACGAATTTATCCAACGTTATATATTCGACACCAAAGGTTTCCGCCAACGTGAGGAAACAACATTAGAAAAGCCCGATGGCTTTAATCAATGGTCAGACAAATACCAAAGAAAGTTGAGCGACTTTTCCAATTTGGCATTCCTTAGCGTGGGTTTCCTTTCCCTTTGTTGGCTGTGGGTATTATTTAATCAGAACATTCTGGCACATCGCATTTATGGACCACGCAATTTTTTACGACACTTGAATCAAATCGTTAATCGCCGTCATAGAAGTGAAATGGAGTTTCCCAGTCGAGCGCGCGTGTTTGACTTGGTGAACACGCCTAAAGAAGGTTATTCATTGTGCTATTTGGTGAGTCTCCTTCGCGGTGACCGTTCCAGATTACCCGAGTTATACGAGCAGCTTTTCTCACAATGCCCAGAAATACTCGAGTTGTGTGAATCCAACGACGCTTTTCCCGGCTTGAAAATTCGCGTAGAAGTTAAAGAAGAAAACAAAATTCTCTATTTATGGGGCTTTGACCTCGCACTTAAAGAAGCTCGGCTTCGTCAACTGCTTTTAAAGATGATCAATTATTTTAAATCACTGCAAGAGACTAACGAGCTAGATAAGTTGGTGATCTACTGCAACTTTCAACACTTACAGCATCTATTCTTTAAAAACTCAGAGCTTTCCATTGAAAAATCGTCGAGAAACCACCTCGACAACTCCGAGTACTTTAATTGGAGCTGGTGCTTTAAAGACTTTACCGTGCTGGTACCTTTTGATCTGAAAGAAAATATCGACAAGACATTTATTCAGCAAGAAATCAAAGCATTTCCTGCACTCGGATTCATTCAAGAAGAACTTCACGAACCAACGGTAAAAGATGCACAAGATAACGTCGAAACTTCCTTCGACACGCTTCGTTGGCTAAACTTAAATGATCGTCAGAAAACTTACGATGAATGGAGCTCAATCAGCTTTATTTTAATCAAAGCCGAAGCGTTTTACCGGTTTAAATGGGAGTCATGCACACAGGCCGAAAAACTGGCGCTTTATTATCTGGTAAAGCAAAAACGAATTAACCCATCGAACCTGCAAATGCTTGAGCACCTCGCGCAAAAAGGGTTAATCATCGTCAAATGCGGGCGCGTGCACATCGTCAACAAAAGCTTCGCTTTTTTCGTAGAATACGCTGAAGATAAAGCCACCATGGATAAACTGGTCGAAGTCGGCAATCTTGGACGCTGGCAAGATTATCGTTTACCAGTCACATTACTGATCTTAATGATCATCGTGATTATTGCTTTAACCTCTGGCAACTCGCTCTATATGATAGTCGCTTCAATCATGGGGGTTTTAGGTACCATAAGCAGTTTAACCAACAGTGCCAATATGATACGTATGAACTTGCAGCGATAAGACCACTTCCCTTACAACGGGATATTTTTATTTTTGAATTTCGTCTAAGAAGTTACGATAAAAGACAACAAGCCAAATATCTCTCATAGAGATTTGCAATTTAATAACTTCCTCTTGCTTCAAATAAAATGAACTTTGATTTTCTCAGCGTTTAAATTTTACTTTAATTTCTTAAACAAATTTCACTGGTAATAAGTCACATTTTTTGCTCTTGATAATCGATTTATTTGGCAGGTATTATTTTCGAGCAAATCCGGAATTGCACACACATGAAAAATTCTAAAAACTTGGAGATTAAAAATGATTTTACCTGGACTAGAAGTAAATATTAACCCTGCTGATTTGGGCCAAGTAGGACTTCCTATTATTGTTGGCGTTATTGTTGTACTTTATTCTAAGCCGGCTGAGTAGAGTGGTGAATAAGTAGTAACGCTTTACAACAGGGAGGGTTTTCCCTCCCTTGTTTAGGAATAATTTTATGGAATATTTAAAGAATTTAGACTTGGTATTTAGTCAGGGTTCAAAGGCTCTATTGAAACAATGCGCGACAACTGAATGGCTCACGCAATATCTAACGACAAGATTAAACGACGAAAGTCTTACGCTCGGCGATGTACAGCATAAACTTCAAATTATTGAAGAGAATCAACACTTAGTTTTAAGATCATCACTTATATCACCACAAGATTCTGTTTCTCAACACGTCACCCTGTCAGAAAGAGATTGTTTATTGGTGGTATTTGGCGGTGCTGAAGTTCAAGTTGATTATTACACAGACTCCACTCCGAATGCAGATAGCTATAACAAGACCTTAGTCTTGAGCGATTCCATTCTTTATCAGGATGGTGACTTCATTGAGTTAAAAAAAGGTGTGACTTTTTATAAAATCACTTACAAAAAAGCAGGAGTTATCGTTTCTCTGGTCGGAAAATCAAGCATTCCTGAAATTTTCAAGTTCGACCCTTCGTCTGGTAAGCTAGCGAATGTATCAGCTTCAGAAATGCTTTACTCAAAATTAGATTTCGCTTGTAATTTGCTAGCAAAATTCCCAAGGGAGCAGTCTCTTCCGGTCCTTGATAAGCTTATCGCGCACGATGTTCATTATATCCGTTGGTCAGCAATGCAAGCTTTTGCTCAAATAGCGAAGCCAGAAGATACCAAGGCAGCACTAACGAAATTAAAAGATGATCCGCACCCACATATCAGGAATGCCGTAAACTATTCATTAACACATTTATTTAGGGAACAACAATGAGCTTCGTTATTCAAAGAGATCTGAGTTCGTCTATTACACTAGATGAGTTTTGTGCACTTTGTGATTCCAAGGGGCCATTCATGGAGGCGAGCGATTACGCTCCCGTTTTAGATGCTTTTCGATCGCTAGCAAACAATGAAGACTTGTTAGTTGATACTCTGCATCAAGAGTTATCAGACTTAGACAATTTTCAAAGCAGTAGTTCTTACAATATCCAGTCGTTGCTTGTCGCGAAAAGAAAAAATTACGACATTCGAATTAACTTCTGGCCGTCACCAAACGACTTTACTGTTCAGGAAGAGTTTTCTGAAAGCTATTTTGCTTATAATTTCCCTCACGATCATAATTTTCACTTTTTAACCGTGGGCTACTACGGTAGTGGGTACTCAACAGATATTTATACCTACGATCATGACAAGGTCAATCCAGTAAAAGGAGAGCAAGTTTCAGCAGATTATGTGGGACGATTTACCTTGAGTAAAGGGAGTATGATGATTTACGAAGCAAGTAAGCACATTCATACTCAGTTTGCTCCTAAAGACTTTTCTATTTCGATAAACTTATTACCCAAACAAAGTAACACTTTGTCGCAATATGCTTTCAAAATTAAAGACTCCAAACTGTATTTTGACCATATTGTATCACAGGGCTCCCCGCTCAGTGAGATTGAAAAGTATGTAAAATACCTGCAAAATGCCGAGCTGACATCGCTATTTGAAGAATACCGTAATGAACAACTTGCTTAATCAGGCCAGACTTTGTTAACTATCGATTGCTTGAATAAAAATTATGGTACCAAGCAATTAATCCAAGGTTTAACTCTAGAGCTAAATCAAGGACATTACATCATTCATGGTCCTAATGGCTGTGGGAAGTCCACTTTACTGCGCATTCTTGCTGGTGCCGACAACGATTGGTCAGGAAGTATTCAGCTTGCGGGTTTGGAACAGGCGAAACAGTATAAGCGCTATACACAGAAAGTAAGCTACGTACCTGATAGTCTGTCGTTTTTTAATCAACTGTACGTTAGTGAATTTATTCCCTTCGCACTGGCGCAACGCAAGTTACGTGAGCCGTCTAAACTCGAGGCTCTAGCCGATTCGTTTCGGTTCGACATCGACTCGATGAAATCCATTGGCGACCTCTCGCTGGGCAACGCCAAGAAACTGATGTTGCTAGTAGCCTTGTGCAGCGATTGCGATTTGTACCTTTTTGATGAACCACTGAATGGTCTGGACGATCACTCTTGCGAAGTCTTGATCAAGGAATTAACCGAGTTGTCGGATAAATTGATTATATTGTCGACTCACGTTAAACACCCTGCACTGGGTGCCAACTTTAGTTCAATTGCGTTTGATAGCTTAAATGAATACCGTTAGTCTTTTTTTTAAGCAATCCTCCAGAACCCTGAAGCAACTGTATAAAGAGCAAAGTAAGGTCGTTGCCGTTATATTTGCGGTCATGCCAGCGGCCATCTTTCTGCTGCCATATCTATTGCAGATGATCAGTCGCGAAGACATCCCGCTTTTAATTCGCGTGGTGATATTCTCAATCTTTACGCTTGGGGCAGCTCAACTTATAAGCAAACTGCATGACTTAGCCTATGGTAGTGGTGCCGTCATGCTACTATCCCAACTAACTACAAGAAAATATTTAACCAGACTGGCCATTTT
>JBPEWV010000105.1:0-4004 GCA_052032335.1 Pleionea sp.
CCGTATTTTTTCGCAGTTTCGGTATTGAAAAATACCACGATGTTATCGGCCATACCCCAATGTGACTTATCTGAGATTTCGGTTGCCGACAGGACAATTGTTGAGTTATTAGCGAAATTTAGAACGATGCTTTGAGGATAGTAAGTTTTTGGTTTAAACAACCCAGCCTCTTTAACCCAATGCCAAATTACCTCGGCAGTAGTGATTTTATGCCCCAGTAAAGTTGACCAATTTGTTGAGTTTGAGACATTTACTATGCGGCACTCGTTGACCTCTGATTTTAGAGATGAATTTAATATTGAAACGCCATATTGCGTAAACTCACTGCCCCAAATAACGCCAAACACTTTACCAGATTCTGTAACTAGGTTAACCCCATAATCTAGTGAATCGAACTCAGAGGATAAATTAAATGGCGTTTCGAAGCCATCATAGTTAATTTCGAAATACTCTACTAACGACAGTGATTCGCCTTCAAGTGACTTCGCGAGTTTTAGGTATTCTTCCTTATTCATATTTGTGCATAACAATATATTATGTTCACAAGAGCTTAAATAAACCGCTCTCATATTTTGCTTATTAGCCTACATCCCTTTCACCGTATGCGCTAGAGCAAAATTCACATTTTTCATTCATGCGGTATAGATCGCTTAATAGCATAAGATCTCATTATACGCGCCGGAAAAATTTCATTGGTGTCAATATGTTAGCAACTTATCCACAGACATATATGCGAAAAGCCGTGCATTTATCTACTTGCATAGACAGTTTTTTGGATGCTCTCACCAGTGATTAGCGAACAATTTTGTTTCCGCTTATGTAGTGTACGTTGGCGTAAGAAAAGCTGAGTGAGTTCGTCCGAGAGAAGATAGTTGCGGAAATTAAAATGCCTAAGTTTTAACTCACTGTTTACCTATTTTTTAAATTCAGTTCAGACTATTCTACATTACACTAGTAGTTTTAGTTAGAAGCGGTAGTTAACATTCATCCACCAGGTTCGAGCTTCGATGCTGGGAGTGCCGTCGGCACCTGCCAGGTCTCCCGTACCGTTGATCGGGTACAGAGTGTCGCTGTTAAATATATTTTTTATCAGAAATTTCAAGCTCATGTTCGGGTTCGATTCGGGTTTGAGCGCAAAGCCAATGTTGGCAAGGTGGCTGCCGTCAACTCGGTTTTTGGTGGGTGCGTAGTAATGCCAATACCAAACATCACTGAACGAAAAAGAGAATTCACCAACAGATGTGTTGGTAATATAGTTGGCGTGTAGGCGGGTTACGTCTTCGGGATAGGCGGCATTATGTTTACTGTCGAGAACGTAAATTCCCATGGTTCCGGCATCGGCCGAAGTTACCTGAACGTGAGCGTGGCTGATTCCGATAAGCCAGTTACCGACCTGATAATCGAGCTCGAGTTCTAACCCTAATTGTTGCAGTTTGCCATCTTGGTTTTGGTAATACCAATTTCCATTCCAGGTGCCGATGGCGTCAGTGCCTATGGTGTCGCCAAAAGCGAGTCCTTCATAGCCGTGCGCTTGAGCGGCAAGAATGTCTTCGACGGTGTTGAAGAATACGACGCCATTAAAATAAAGTTCCGATGTCTGATAGGCGTAAGCGAGTTCCAACGACTCGATGGTTTCTGGATCGACCGTTTTCAGTTGATTGGAATCGTTTGCAGCGATGCCATCAAAATCAAAGTCGGCCGCCGTCGTGGCAATGGCGTTTACGGCGGCAAAGTTTTCTTCTGCGAGAAAACCATCTTGCACAAAGCCGCCGGAAAACTGAACACCCACGGCTCCGCGAAAGCCTGTTTGCCAAGTTAGCCGAAACTGGTGTTTCTCTGAAAGCGCATAAAACCCACCCAAACGAGGACTGAAATGTGAGCCCCAATTGGGATGAGAATCCCAGCGGAAAGCGGCGAATAAGTCGAGCTGTTGATTCATCTGAAACACATTTTCGAAAAACGCGCTTTTAATGGCGTAATCGCTCGGTTTTACCCAGGTGTTATTGTCGTTCACGCTGCCTGCTGCAATGATGTTGCCCTGATCGTCGGCGGACAGACCGATGCGTTGAATTTCTTCGTTAATGATGAAGTTGTTGCCACGACTGTCTTTATGACCGCTTCGGTATTGGTTGTATTCAAAGCCCAAGGCAGCTTTGTTATTCGACGATAAAAAATTATTCCAGTTGAACAATGTTTCGTAACCGATCCGTGTTTCGCGAGTGCCGCCCATGGTAAGTCCGGATTCAACGCGCGCATCGGCTAATCCGGGCATGGATGCAATGATATCGGAAAAACCACTGCCGTTAGATTCGTATTCAAGGCGTGACGCCGCTTCAATGTTGCCGCCGTGGGTGTACAGAGCGTAATCGTCTTTCAGATATTTACTGCTCAGGGTTAACTGTATGTTGTCCGACAATGGCGTTTGATAGCTCACACCAATGCCTTCTAACGTTTGTTGAACTGCTTCTCGATCGCGAAAAAAATTGTACAGATCGCGCTGTTGCTGAAATCGGAAAAGATTGGTTTCAAAGTGTTTGTACTTAAAGTGCGTCACCGTATTGTTGTAATCACTGCGATGCAGATGATGTTGTCTTTGGTAAACCGAAAGACCTTCTTCCGAACGAGCGCTGGTCCACCCTTGTTCGCTCATAGGGTTACCTTGATAGTGGCCGGAGCTGGTGTAGAAATAAGCGGCGGTGTCGCCTTTGTTGTACTGCATGCTGATGCTGCGTTTACTCAATCCATCAGCACCCGTGCTGACTTCCATTTTGACCTGATCAAGTTTGCCTTTTTTGGTGACAATATTGATGACGCCAAGCAATGCGCCTTGTCCGAGTGTGACCGAACCTGGTCCGCGAATCACTTCAACGCGTTCAATGTAGCCGAGATCAATGCCATTGAGTATCGCGTCGGGTGGTCCCCAGAACCATTCTGTGTTTAAGTTTTTTCCATTCAGCAGTAACATCACCTTGGAATTATTGTCGGGCACAAGCCCTCGAAAGCCAGCAATGGTGTCGTCCTGATCTTCCACTAAAAAGTAACCGGGAATGTATAAGGTAAGTAATTCGTTTAACGTACGAGCACCGCTGAGAGAAATTTTTTCTCGTGTGATGGCAGTAACAGAGACCGGTTGTTTGGTCACGTCAGAAATAATATTGGAAGCAACGGACACTTTGAGATCGAGCAGATCATCCAGCGACAGGCTGTTTAAATCATCGCCAGCATTTTGCAGTGCATAGGCAGAGGTGCACAAAGCGGTACTTAATGCCAGTGGGATAAAGCCCTTAATCACGGTTAATATATTTTGCTGGACCATCCTGTGACAGTTTTAAAAGTTTAAGAGATGTTCTTAAAACATAGTCTATGTTGGGTGGAATTCCAGAAAGGCATCTGTTTGCCAACACCCGAGCAGCACGGCTTACTGAGTGGTCAAGAATCAAACGATACTTTTGTTTAGGAAGAGGAGTTTTGTGTTCTTGAAGATTGCAACATTAAAAAGAATAGAAATACAAAAAGCGCAATAAATAAAGTGGCAGAATTTATGGTTTGATGATTCGAACAATAACTCATAAGATATTGTAAAATAATAAAAATTAATAGAGTCCTTACTTTGACGGTCATTGTTTCTTCAGAAAATAAATCATTTGAATACGCCCCCATCCTTAACAAAAGTGCAGCCGATAATGCATTTGAATTGGCCAGTTCTTTACTGGATAAAGGCGTTAACTTACCGGAAGCAATGGCGGCTGCAGTCGCAACTGTGTGTAATGGTCGTTGGGCGGCGTTTTGTCAGTTAAGCTCAGAAACCAACCAGGCTCAAATTTTAGCTTTGTACGATTCGGGACACTTTGTTGATTGTTTCACCTACAACTTTCAGCAAACTCCTTGTGAAGAAGTATTAAGCTCAGAAAAATTTTGTCGATTTGAAGATGTGCAGCGCGCTTTTCCTGAGGATGAAGATTTAGAGAAGATGGGTGTTTATGATTACGCCGGAAAAGCGTTTA
>JBPEWV010000106.1:0-3572 GCA_052032335.1 Pleionea sp.
TGAATCCGGTGGTCATTGATTACGCAACCGATTGCTTACGATTCATCAGTTACGGCTACGGTTTTTACGCGGTGGGTATGATTGTCGTCCAAGCGTTTAACGGCGCAGGCGATACCATGACGCCAACCAAAATTAACTTTTTGTGTTACTGCTTGGTTCAGATCCCGTTGGCTTATGTGCTTGCGCACTATTTAGCTCTTGGTCCACTGGGTGTATTTCTTGCCATAACCCTGGCCGAATCGTTAATGGCCATTGTTGGAGTGTGGATTTTTAAACGCGGCCGTTGGAAATTAAAGACCGTCTAAAAACAAGGGTTGAGTGAGCGATCACTCAACCCTTTATCGCTCAACCCGATCCCCTTGTATTTCTGGTCACTAAGCAGTAGGTTTACACAGTTAACTTATAACCAATCATCGGAGATAGACATGTCGTTTCCAAATCCAGTCACTGTGTCGAACTTTAAAGACATTCTGAACAGCAATGACTTTGATGCAATGATTATTATCAGCAGCGCTACTGAATTTTCATTTGATGAAGGCATCAACGATGCGCTTCAAAAAATCGCCAAAGTCGATAATCGTTATGGCAAAGAAGAAATCGTCCTTTACCACGAAGCCTGTCCGGGCGGTCGTTTGATTCATGCGCCGGTAACCGGCCTTGAAGCTGATGTTGCCGACGTAAGAAACTTTGGCGACGCGGCAAAAAAAGCGGTGGAAACCGCGAAGAACGCTGGTAGCGTCAATCCTGTGTTGGTGGTCGACGGATTGCCAGAAAGCGAATCTTTCCAAAACGCACTGTCGGTTTGTTTTTTATCGGCCTGTCAGGGACTTTGGAAGCCACTGGAAGGCCGCGAAGTGATTGGCGAAGAGAAGCTTGAGCCTGTATTGACCATTGGCCTATTCGACCCTGAAGGAAAAGTCGACACGAATTATATTGCCGCCGTAGAAGCCGGTCGCCGTTTGGCACGCGATTTGTGTGGCACCGAACCCGAGCGCATGGCACCACCAAAATTTGCCGACTACTGCAAAGGTGCTTTTATTGGCAGTGACGTTAAAGTTGAAATCGAATCCAACCGAGACGATCTAGAAAAGAAATACCCACTACTTGCCGCCGTTGCGCGCGCATCGCAAGGCGTTGAACGACATCAACCACGAGTCGTTCACCTGACGTACGAAGGCGAAGGCCCAATTGAGCAAACCCTGTTTTTAGTCGGTAAAGCGGTGACCTACGATACCGGAGGCGCTGACCTAAAAGTGGGTGGACACATGGCCGGTATGAGCCGAGATAAAGGCGGTGCCGCAGCGGTTGCCGGCTTTATGAAAACCCTGGCAGAGCTGAAGCCCAAGGGCATTCGCGTCATCTCATCGATTGGCGCAGTTCGAAACAGTATTGGCGCCGATTGTTTTGTCGCCGACGAAATCATCACTGCACATTCTGGCAAACGCGTACGAATCGGCAACACCGACGCCGAAGGTCGCCTGGTGATGTGCGATCTTCTTTCACACTTGCGAGAAAAAGCAGTGAACGAAGACAACCCGGCTCTGTTCACCATCGCCACTTTAACCGGACACGCCGCACTAACCGCAGGCCCCTATTCCATTTTTGTAGAGAATGGCCCTGCAAGAAACAAACAGCTGGCGGTTCAAATGCAACAAGCGGGCGAGCTATGGGGCGATTGCGCCGAACTGAGTCGACCACGCCGCGAAGATTGGAAAATCATCAAAGCAAGAACTGAAGCGGACGACGTGTTGTCATCCAACAATGGAGCGTCTGTTTCTGTCGCCCGAGGTCATCAGTTCCCTATGGCCTTCTTAAGCCTCGCGTCGGGTCTCGACGAACACGGTCAGAACTCAGAAAAACCACTGCCGTATTGTCACATCGATATTGCTGGCAGCGGCGTCGAAGCCGGCGACTGGCAACACGACAAGCCAACAGCAGCGCCGGTGGTTGCTTTGGCGGGGCATTTTTTGAGTTGATTTAAAAAGAGGATAAAAATGGTGTGATTACTGAGCAGTAATCACACCTTTGGAGCAATCGATTTAGCAGCCTAAAATAAACCAGACTCTCATTCATTGCTTCCCAGCGCTCATTAGAACGAACAGGAAATATTTCACACGTAAACCATCCTAGTGTTACATGTGAAGATATCGTATAACCGTCGAAAATAGTTTGTAACTTACTAGGAGCACTAATAATTTAATTGAGACAATATCGCTAGGTAATTAAACCCTCATGCTTCCTTAGTAATCACACTACTTAATATTATGTGACTTTTTTATATCAAACCAAATATAGACTATTATAAAAAAGCCTACCGCAAGTGTGAAAGGTGATTTCTCGAGATATTTGAATAAAAAGTCACTGAAATTTAAGTCTACTTTCAAATACATATACGCATAATATGCGAAAAAGCCGCCAAAAAAACTGAACAATAAAATAACGCTGCCATAAGTAAATAAAAAGTAAATAAACCCTTTTTCAATAATACTATCTCGTTTTTGTTTGTTCACCAACAGAGTTTCCTTTTAAACAATCAGTTAATGTTCCAGTTAAATTTCTGAAACAATAATTTCTCTTCTAATGTATGTTGCGCATCATGCCTTTCTATTCTCCGAATCCTCCAGCCTGCTGTCTTAAACAGCTAGAGAGCGAACTGCTGTATTTCTTTATCTTTTTAATCTGAGTGTCACTATAGTTTCTTGAAAGAAACTGATTATACTCTCTTACACCTATATATCCGGTATGAATTCCAGAAACAAAGAAAGATCCTGCTAACCCCCAACCAGAAATCTTCATCGCATTTAATGGATTAGTAAGTCCCGTCACCTTAGCACCTAGTCCTGCACTTACAGAACTCGCTGCCGGGCTGAGAGCATTACTTACCAAAAAGTCCAGTGCAGCATCTGCATCTATGGAATGAGTCGAATTCCATTTCCCAAATCGAAAGATCTCTCGTTTCCCATTATTCATCCTTTGTTGGTTCCACTTTTCACCATCTGTAATACCCGCGGCTTCTCTGGCTTGCTGCTGACACGAACAAGCACTCAACCCAAACGGGTCGTAAAACCCTACCGGATTCCCGCCCACATAAGCATAAGTATTCATACCCGCAGCCAATCCAATTGGATCACTTTGCATGTACCGCCCTGTTTCAGCATCGTAATCTCGGAAGTAGTTATAGTACTTACCCGTTTCTTTATCGTAGTATTGACCTGGAAAGTTCAAATTATAATCACCAATTGAATTAATAACAACGTCACGATCGAAGGCAAAGTTATGCGCTTGCCACACCACACCTTTCGATTGATTAGTTATTTTCTCAGCTCGCCCTAGATGATCATTATGAACATAGTACAAAGTACTACCCTTAATAACACCGATGACTTTACCGTGCAAATAGATGTACTCTTTATCAATCGAGCCCGAACCATTGTGTTCTGCGATAATTTGACCAGCTTGATTAAAGATAAAATACTTGGTGCCGTAAGGGCCTGATTTTTTAACCCGTTGGCCAAAAGCATTATATGTCAAATGTGTTGTTTGAGAGCCCTCTACAAATTTCACGAGTCGAC
>JBPEWV010000107.1:0-18867 GCA_052032335.1 Pleionea sp.
TGCTGGAAGTTAATATGCCCAACTTTGCGTTTTGGTTTGCATTGTTTATCGTACCAGTGCAGCTGCGCGCCTTCGATCGCAATATCAGACTGTGCAACCTGCTTGCCCAACAGGTTAAGCATCGCGGTTGACTGGTTTAACTCCGTCGAACCCAGCTCCAGCCCCATAACGGCACGAACGTGATTTTCGAATTGATTGCACTCTGTGCCCGACTGGGTCCAGTGGCCACTGTTGTGCACTCTAGGCGCTAGCTCGTTAATCAACAAGTTGTTCCCTTCAACAAAGCACTCCATCGACAACACACCCACATAGTCGGTCTCGGTTAGTATTTTGCTCAGGTACTCTTTTGCTCGCGGCTCGAATTTTTCCTGCAAGCCTTTTGCGGGTACGATGGAACTGATTAAAATACCTCCTCGGTGCTCATTGTAGGCAAGCGAGTAAAACGCAATGTCACCGTTAAGGGCCCGAGCGGCGATCAGCGAAACCTCCGCTTCAAAAGGGATCCACTGCTCGATAATGAGCGGTATATCAGTGTAGTTATCAACAAATGACTTCAGTTCGCTTTCAGACTTAATATGCCATTGGTTCTTGCCATCGTATCCTTGCTCGATCGACTTGATCGCCACTGGTAAACCCAACTTTTCAATCGCTTTTTCGATGTCGGCTTTTGAGTTAGCTTCGGCATAGCCTGCGGTTGGTAATCCAATCTGGTTTAAAAAATTTTTCTCTCGCAAACGGTGTTGGGTAATTTCAAGCACCTCAGGATTCGGTGACACGCGACAAAACTTTTGCAGCTCTCTAAGCAGAGCGACGTCGACCGCTTCTTTTTCTACGGTAATGACCGACGGCTCACCCAAGGCCTGAAAAATTTGTTCGGCCGATTCAGTCCCCGAATAAGTCACCCGATCACCCAGCCCTTCAACTGCTGAAACATCGTCTTTCGGCTCGGCAATAAAACTGAAGGTCGCTCCCAACTTTGGACCTTCATGTGCCATCATTCGGGCCATTTGCCCTGTGCCGTAAATGCCGATATGCATTACTTTACCTCCTCAGATACCGACTGCGTTTGCTTGCTGCGCCATTCGATCAAGCGCTGTTTCACGTCGCTGTTCGACAACGCGATGATCTGAGAAGCCATAAGGCCCGCGTTGAACGCGCCCGACTCTCCAATCGCCTGGGTTGCCACAGCAACACCTTTGGGCATTTGTACGATAGAGAGCAGGCTATCCATACCTTTCAAGGCACGGCTCTCAACCGGAACCGCAATCACCGGTAACTCAGTCATCGACGCTGCCATACCCGGCAAATGCGCGGCACCGCCAGCGCCGGCTATAATAACCTTTAACCCACGCTCTGATGCACCTTTGGCGTACTTAACCAACCGCTCTGGAGTTCGATGCGCAGAAACCACTTTGGACTCATAAGCGATCCCCAGCGCCTCCAATACCTCGGTTGCCCGCTGCATAGTTGGCCAATCTGACTTCGACCCCATAATAATTCCGACTTCAACTTGCTTCATTGATTGAACTCCCGGTGATTACCGCCCTCGCTTTTTAAGCAGGGCGAATAGAAAATGCAGTTATATACCTGAGCCTGCTCCAAAAACAGTGCCACAGGCAGCTTTTGCACTAGCTCGCTCACAAGCCAGAAATAAGCAGCCTCTCGCCTGTGCATAAAGACAAAAAGCGCCAACAAAGCGCCCTTATATTCATGATTGTCTTAATTGACAACAATTATACCCAAAAATTGAAGAAACGTGGATACCCAGCAGATTAGGAGAGGAAAAGATTGAGCCCATCATCGGACGTTTTTCCAAAAACTTAGTGCTCCATCTGCTTCTAGGACTAAGACGCCAGATATACACTCAGGCAGGTACAATTAGATTTTCACAACATCCATTTTGACTCAAACTAGTTAAATTATTAAGCGTTATCGCAGCTATTGCCGACAATGCAGGCACCGTAAAAAAACCTTGATGCCCTGTAACCAGCACGTTGGGAAAGGTGGTTAAGCGCATAAAGAGGTCGTCCATAATAATGTCGGTTGAGAGATCTTCGAAAAATAAACTGGCTTCCTCTTCGTACACATCTATTGCCAAAAATCCGATGTGTCTTGACTTCAACGCCTGATACACCGCCTGTGTGTCGATCAACGCCCCACGACTGGTGTTAATTATCGTTACCCCTTTTTTCATTTTAGCGATGGCAGAAGCATCCACCATATGGCGATTGTGCTTAGTCAATGGACAGTGCAGCGTAATAATATCAGACCGCTCGAACAGTTCATCCAGGGCAATGTATTCAACATTGTGTTTCGCACTCAGCTCCCGAACCGGTGAGGGGTCGTATGCCAAAACCGAGCATCCAAAACCGTTAAAAATGGCAGCACAGACGGATCCAATATTGCCGGTTCCGACAATGCCGACAGTTTTACCAAATATCTCTTCACCGCAAAGACCTTGCAATGAAAAGTTTCCTTCTCGTACCCGGTTGTAGGCCTTATGGGTTGAACGGTAAAGCGTCAAAACCAGTGCCAATACATGTTCCGCAACAGCGTGAGGCGAGTAAGCCGGAACTCGTACGCATTGAAATCCTAATTTTTTAGCAACATCTAAATCAATGTTGTTATAGCCGGCACAACGAAAAGCAATAAATTTGGTTTTGCCTCGTTTTAATGTTTCAAGCACTTTTCTATCTAAGCGATCGTTAACAAACACACAGACCGCTTCAAAACGCGACGCTGTTTCTGCCGTTGACTCATTCAACGGCTCTTCGAAGTAAATGAGTTTGAAATCTTGCTGTGCATTGGCCTGGTCAAAATAAAATTTATCGTATTTTTTGCTGCTGAAAAGTGCGACGTCCATCGCCTATCTCCTAGTTAGTCAACGCTGTTTGTTTATTCGGGTACAGCGGAAAAACCCCACTGCTTCCATTAAAGTCGCGTATCAGCCAAATCATTTCAAATGGATGATCATCAGGCACGCTCAAGTGGTCGAGCTGTTCTAACATCAAATCGGATGTCCATTCCGCGTGCGCATTACGAATGATCAGCCACACTTTCTTCGTCTTGTAACGCTTTTGCGCTTTAACCTTAAGAATTCGTTGTAACGCTTCAAGCAGCCGGTCTTGAATGTTTGACTGCTCCTCCAGACACTTTAGCGCCTTACGTGTATCAGCCGTCAACTGGCGACCTAGAATGGCCATGGCTTCTTTCTCTGACGCGTAAAGATGCGCAATTTCGAGATCCAGCCGCGCACCATTGAGACGACACGAGACATCGGGTTTGATGGGCTTGTTATGCCAGATGTGTCGAATCTTATGCCCCGTTGTTTTTTCGTACCAGCGCATAAAAATTTTTGCCGCTTGATGTTCCAACTCCATTTTTTCACGTTCACTGGCAGAAATACCATGCTCAATCACCGGCTTCCCCTTCCTCACCCTTTAATAATAGCATTGGATTAATCAATAACGCGTTGCAACCTGTGCGGCGACGTGGTTAGATCCGCCGCAATGAGTATCTCCAAACACCCTTCAAAAGTTACTTTACCGGAAAATATCCCTTCGGGTACAACAGTGCTGGCTTTTTTGAGCGAGCGTTTCCCGCACATTTCAGCAATACAATGGCAAAAACGCATGCAAGCCAGCAAAGTGCACTGGCTTAATGGTCCGGCGATTGATGAGGCCTCACCGGCCATACCCGGCAAGATCGTTTGCTACTACCGCGAAGTCGAGAGTGAGCCAGAAATCCCCTTCCGGCATAAAGTAATTTTTCAAAACGAACATATCGTGATTGCCGACAAACCGCACTTTCTCCAAGTGACCCCGGGCGGAAGCTTTGTGAATGAATGTTTATTGGCAAGGCTTCAAAAGCAGTTGCAGCAGCAAGATATCGTGCCAGTGCATCGGCTCGATCGCGATACTGCAGGCCTAGTGATCTTTTCATTGAACCAAAGAAGCCGTCCCGACTATTTTCGGCTGTTTCAACAACAAGCTGTCTCCAAGGGATACCAAGCCGTCGCAAAAATCAACTCTGAAAGTCTTAAGTCAACCTTGCCCCAACACTGGGAAATCCAAAACCGTATCGAAGCGGTTAGAAAAAGCCATTTACGACAGCAGTTTGAACCCCGCGATCCAACGCAAATAAACGCGCGAAGTCGTATTTCGCTGGTCGCAAAAAAAGGCCTGTTGGGGTTGTTCGAACTTAATCCCCAAACTGGAAAAACTCATCAACTCAGGCTGCACATGTTGAGCCTTGGCATGCCCATCTTAAACGACCGTTTTTACCCCAAACTGATGCCGCGTGCCGAAGCCGAAAATTACCGCAAACCACTGCAACTGCTGGCCAAATCATTACGGTTCATCGATCCGGTTTCTGGAAAACCATGCGAATTTCAATCCGAACAAGAACTATCATGGCAAGAGGTTAACGAGCTTCAAACTTGAATTTTCAGCCGCGAGGCGCTAATTTAACTGGTACGACCACCAACCAAGACACTCCATGCGAAGAAAACTCAGCGCCCGATGGCTTAAACGGCTCCTCAACTTCTGGCCTCCTTATCTCGGCTCAGGAATACGCGTATTAGAACTGAGCGAATCTTGGGACTACGCTCGTATTAAATTGCGAAAGGGATTATTAAACACCAATTACTTTGGTACGGCCTATGGCGGCTCCTTATTCTCGATGACCGATCCTTTCTATGTATTAATGCTAACCAATCGACTGGGTCGAAATTATATTGTCTGGGACAAAGGCGCTTGCATCAAATACATCTCGCCTGGCAAAACACACGTCTATTGCCAATTTACCTTAACTCAAGACAAGGTCAATAACATTAAACAGAAAGCTGACACATTGGGCAAATACGAGCCCGAGTTTGAAGTAGATGTGGTGGATGAAAATGGCGAGTTAGTAGCCAAGGTTCAGAAACGGATTTATGTTAAAAGAAAGTAAATACTCTTATTTCCCTTGATTTTAATTCTGATATAAACGAGTATTTCGTATTCATATTTTCCAAAGGAATCGGTTATGAAACTCTTTTATTCGCTCGCAGTAGTCTTGTGCCTTATATCAGGTTGCGCAACTCAAATTACTTCAATTGTCGATGGTAAAACTACCATTAGCAAAGACCATGGCTTTCTATTATTAAATATTGAATCCAACATAGATTTAAAAGAAATATTTCTTTATGGCACCGAATTTATCTCTCTAACCGGCAAAGACATTCAAGCTGGTTCAAATTATATCTTGGTGGATTTAAAAGCTGGAGAATATACCTTTACTAAAATTCGACTGGATAATAACTGGTATATTAATTTAGAAGAAGAACACTGGACGATTGATATTAATAAAGGTCAAGTCAATTATGTCGGACACCTCGAATTAGTTCGTGCTCGTCATTCGGGACGGGTATCCAAAGTTGAATTAGTCAACCGATCTTCAGAAGCTCTTGAATACCTAGAAAATTCTTACCCCTCTATTCTCGCACAACATTCAGTTAATTTTAGTGGTTTCGGCGAAGACGATTTTTTCACATTAGCATCATCTATGAAGAAGGATTAAAAATGTACATACGGATACTACTAATTTTACTAGTCAGTTCTTTATGCAATGCAAATCCAATTGCGGCGGATAAACTATTCACTTCTCCTGATGTGCAACAAGTCTCCATATCACCAGATGGCTCATTAGTTTCGGCTTATATTGTTAAAGAAAAAAATCGATACTTAAAACTGGTTGACACAAAAAAAATGGAAACCGTACGGACTATTCCAGTTGGTCTAGATAGTAGAATCGAAAGCTATGTCTGGTTGAATGATAAACAGTTATTTCTAAACGTTATCTATAAAGACCAAGAGCCTATCTCTATTATTTTGGAGATAAGTCTCAATAACATAGCCTTTATGCGGCCGATCAAGGCCAAGGGATACCTCGTCGATCGGTATAAGGCAGATTCCAATAAAATATTATTTGCTAAACGCTCTTTTGACTCCAAGTATAGCGACTTGATTCTTATTAGCATTAAAGATCTTATAGCGAATGACTTTTCCGACTCATATACTCTCGAACACGATATAGAAACTCACCTATACACCTTTGATCCACAGTCTAACCATGTATTTACCACGGAGTATAACTGGGAGGACGAATCAATTGTTGTAAGTCGAATTCCTTTGAACGGAGGCTCTTGGGAAGAGATCATTTCCTTAGAAAATGTTGACTACACGTTTATTCCCGAAGCATTCATTAGTGAGAATACGCTGGCCGTTTTAACCAACAAGAATACCGACAAGGTAGTTCTTAGAAATTATGATATTAAATCCCAAAGCCTGGGAGGTATTGTTTACCAGCACCCTAGCTTTGACCTTACGAGTGCCAAATACAGTGACAACGGTGAGTTGATTTCTGTAAGTTTCTTTCAACATGGGCTCACTAAGAAGCAGTTCTTTAACTCTAATGTCAAAAGGCTTGAGAGTCGAATATTAAATACCTTTTCGGATTCCGAGTATTACATCATTGATTCGACTATTAATGGTTCTAAAAGCCTGTTATACGTAAATGGAGCCACACAGCCTGGTGAATATTTCTTATTGAATCATAATGCTACTGAAGCAAAAAGACTGTTCGATTCATTCTCTGATTTAGGTGACCGTGAATTCAGACCTTCAAAATCGTTTTACACTAATTCAGAAGATGGTATGAAAATAGAAGCATTTATCACGTATCCTAATAGAGAAAGTGATCTCAATACCTTATTAGTTATGCCACATGGAGGACCAGTATCCGTAAAAGAAACCGACCGTTTCAATAATATGGTTCAATACTACGCAAGTCGAGGATTTTCGATTTTAAGAGTGAACTTTAGAGGCTCATCAGGCTTTGGCAAAGCATTTCAAGAACAAGGGGTCGGCCAATTCGGAAAACTAATCGAAGAAGACATTACCCGAGCGGTTAATCATGTTTTATCACGTAAAAAGTTTAAAAATATATGTTCTATCGGGGCGAGTTACGGTGGATACTCATCCGTCATGTTAGCCATGATACACCCGGATACTTATGACTGCGTAATCGGAAGTTTCGGAGTGTATGATTTACAATTGGCATTTAATGTGAGTAACTATCGTTCGGGAGAAGAATTTGCTTCGAGAGTCGAAGGTCAAATTGGAAAATACTCAGATGAACTTAAAAACGTATCACCGGTACACCAATATCAGCGCTTGAAAGCTCCCGTGCTACTCATTGCAGGAAAAGATGATGACGTTGCAGACTTTGAACATTCGAATCGACTCAAATACCTACTTGAGAAATCTAAACATGATGTTGAAACCTTATTCTTTGATGACACTGGCCATGGCCACAGTAACTGGATTGGTGACCAGACTGAAGCAGCAATCACATATGATTACTTAATTAGAAAACTCGGTATAACGCTTCCTCCGCCATCAAAACTGAGCGACTCGGGTAGAAAAGCTATTGCAATGGATTATGTACTTATTGCAGATCGTTTTGAATTTAACAATAAAACAGATGTTAATAAAGAGAAAGCGCTGACCTATTATCGCGTGGCTGCAGAGTACGGACATGGTCGCTCGGCCTATAATTTAGGTGTCGCTTACCATATTGGAGACCATACATCAAAAAGTATGAAGGAGGCATTAAGATATTATCATAAAGCCGCCGAACTTAATTTTCAGGCCGCTCATAGGCAATTGGGTAAGATGTATATGGAGGCTGAGTTCGTTGCTAAAGACTGGAGTAAAGCAAAGTACCATCTGGAGAAAGCCGTCGAGATAGAAGGAGCGCCTCAAAACAATATTATGTTGGCTCGCTTTTATTGTACTGCGCCAGAAAAGTATCGTGATGTATCGACTTGCTTAAAGCTCATGCGCTTAAATCAATATGAACTTGTATCTGATTATCAACGAAAATTGGCGATCCAGGAAGTTTCGAAAGCTATGCCCTGGATTTTAGCGGAAGCGCCATTGCATGATGAAGAACTTAAGAGAATTCATAGCTTTGCAAAATCATTTTATGGCATCGATTATTTCAATGTAACTGTCGAAGATGTAGAAGCAGGATCGTATGTCTTTCAAAGAAGAGAGTACTATGGCGACAAAGACGAGTGGGAATTGAAACAGGTAGGGACAAATATTAACTATCTACCACACGAAAAAGATCGTTTTGGGATTCGCTTTCAAACTGATGCGCCAGGAATTAATACTCAAAGTGAAACAATAGCTATCCCCGGTCGTTGGATAAAAACAGACTCTGAAGGGAATGTCACTTATGTACGAAACTTTACGCTTTGGGGGTCCCCTTTTGGTGAATGGAGTGTATTAACACCTTTCGAGAAAGACAATGACACCTGGAAACTACAGTTGATTGGCTGGGATCAAAAAATTCTTTTGGAAAAAGAGTTTCGGATTCACCAAACAACACAGTTATAGGTTTTGATTCGTTACAGCTTCAGAGTCGGTATGTATTCTATACTGACCCTGAAGTTATTTTTGAAACTCTGCAAAAACTTCAATAGTAATCTCATCTCCTACCATGGGAATGTAACTGTCCATACCAAAGTCGGATCGCTTTATGGTTCCTTTCGCCGTAAAGCCGAGGGTGTAGTAGCCCGTAAGTATATTGTCGGCGCCACCATTAAAGGTTGCATTAAGCTTGATCGGTTTGGTCACTCCTAGCAGGGTCAGCTCGGCATTAAATAGAAACTGTGCGTCATCGTTATCAGAAGGCTCAACGGACAGTGTCTTCAAGGTCGCTCTTGGGAAAGACTCAGCATCAAACCAGGAGCCACCTCTCAAAGTTTCTTCCAGATCCGTATTATTCACATCAACGCTTGCTGTTTCTACGTAAGCATCCAAACGTGTTTGCTCAATGTTTAACGGATCAAAGTCGAGGCTAGCATCAAACCGATTAAATCGGCCCACGTAGGTTGATAACCCCATGTGTGAGACTTTGAATAAAACGGTTGTGTGTGACGCATCGAGTTGATATTCACCCGATTCAAGGTTTTCAATTTGCTTCTCTACCGATGGTGTTAGCAGATAGCTGCAACCGAACAAGCAGGTACAAATTAAAGTGGCTATAAGGCTTTTCAAGATTCGCAGCCTTCGCTTATTTCTTGGCATCTTTTTCTTGATACAAAGTGCAAATAGCGCCCGCTGGATCTTCAATCACGGCGTATCGTCGATCGCGTTCTGGTTGCTTGAGAATTGTTCCACCCAACTTTTCACACGCCACCAACGAACGCTCCAAATCTTCAACCATAATGTAGATCATCCAAACGGGAGGAATATCGGCGTTTTGCCCTATGGCATGACACACACCCGCGGTGGGATCTTTTTCGCCTTCGGCAAGCATGTTGTAATCTTCATAATCGCCCATACCAACCGGCTCCGGTGTCCATCCGACAACATGGCGGTAAAACTCTTTGACCGATTCAGCGTTTTGTACCGTAAGATCTGTCCAAACTATTTTACCCGCCATAATATTCTCCTATTTTTGATTCAACCAAATTTTAATTTGATGGCCGATGAAAGTATTCGGGTGATGCCCGCGAAATTTATCAGCGCCTTTACCCATTGCGTATAAATTGACATCGACGCCTGTATGCCCATTGGTTGTCCATCCAGTATAGGTCGAACGATTCACAACGCGTCTTAAAAAATCAAACGCATCAGACGATTCTAACTTGTTTTTTAGCTCGTCCCATTCAGCAGATTCTTCGTCCGACAACTGAATCCCTAAGTCAGACAAAAAGGGTGTTAAGTCCGCGGTGTTCGTCAATTCACTGGCATACTGATTCAAGCTTTTTTGCATGCGCTTTAGCGGCTGGACATTGTAGGTGTAAAAACTCGAGTCTCCTATACGTCGACCAACCGACAAACCTCCGGTTTCGTGATCGGCCGTTACCAGCACCAAAGTTTCACCGTCTTTGTCAGCAAATTCAATTGCGGCTTCTATGGCCTGATAAAAATCGTCCATTTCATACAGAGTGCCAGCGATATCATTACCATGACTGGCCCAGTCAATTTGACTTCCCTCTACCATCAGAAAGAACCCATTCTCGTTGTCTAAACGCTGGATCGCGGCTTTCGTCATTTGTTTTAACGAAGGATGTTTAGCCTCACGATCCAACACTCGCGGTAAGCCCTTATCAGAAAACAGACCAGCCACTCGATCTGCTGCAGAGTCGAGCTGTTGCGCTTCGGTGATCACAGCAAAATTCTTCTGCTGTAACTCAGAAACCAGATTTCGGTCTTTACGATTAAAATACTGCCAGCCGCCACCCAAAAATACATCGATGACGGGTTCACCATTCACAGTATTATCAACAAAGGCATCAGCAATCTGGTTGTACTCTTGCCGACTCTCGACGTGCGAAATAAACGCCGCTGGTGTGGCATGATTGATTTGCGAAGTGGCCACCAAGCCAGTTTTCAGTCCTTTCGATTTAGCCAGTTCAAGCACAGTTTGTTGCTCGCCTTTGTCGGCATCCAATCCGATGGCGCCATTGTAACTTCTTACTCCGGTACTGTAAGCAGTGGCCGAAGCGGCCGAATCGGTCACCTGATACGCGCCTCCTTCAAGATACTGACTGGCTCGGTTTTTCTGGTACTCACTGGTGTGCTCGGCCAACCCAACACTGTTGGAGGTTGCCAATGTGCCGACCAGGTAGCGATCGAGCATTAAAGGGTCGATCTCTTGCGTTGAGCTGTCGTCTTTAAATACCCGAAAAGCCTTAATATGCGACGGCCCCATACCATCACCGATAAGTAGGATGATATTTTTGGGTGGTGTGGGCTGAGATGAACTGCAGCCAGCCAAGATAAAAATGAATATGAGTATAAAACACAATACTGCGTGTCGTTTCATTGGTGTTTCCTGTTTGATGCTAGTTTGTCTGCCCAGCGGGTTGGCTCGGGCAACTTGAAGCCACGTCCCATTCGCAATGTCCACTCGACCGATTGCTTAAAAGATACTTTGTGCCCGGGAGAAATAAACAGTGGCTTGACCTTATCTCGGGTACACAGCACAGTACCTATTGGTTCACCGCGTAAGGTTAACGAAGAACTTTCGCCTCTTTGAAGCGCTGGAGGCTGATAATCGCCGACTAAACGGCTTTTGGCAACCCCAATACTGGGCCGATCAATTAATACGCCTAAATGACATGCTATACCAAAACGCCTAGGGTGCGCGAGTCCCTGACCATCGCACATCAGCATATCGGGTAATTGCTCATGGGCTGCGAGCGCCTTTAACACGGCGGGTAATTCGCGATAAGACAAAAAGCCCGGTACGTAGGGGAAAAGACATGGTTCAACGGCGACTTTATGATCGAGCAGCTCGGCAGTTTTGGCATCGTGATAAGTGACAACGGCACGAATCGATTGACCACCGTTAACCACGCCTGCATCGATGCCTGCAATAACGCGTACCTTATGATGAAAGGGTGTGCACGACACTTTGCGCGCTAATCGCTTTTGGTTATTTTTAGCTTGTTCAAAATTGGTTGGCCAATCGGCCAGTACTTCCAGCAAAAAAAGGCCCCAACAACCCTAATAATCTCACCACTTTAAGAGTTCATAGCGCTAAACTCAAGCAAGACGAGACACACTAGAAACCTTTGAATAACTGAATTGAAAAAATTATCGAAGTGAGCCAGGCGTAAAAGCTTCTTGAAAATGGTTGCATACATTGGTTGTTATTTTGATGCCTCGCTAGCTCTAACTCATGGAGTTGCTCCTGTTGTTTCAGAGTCAGCCGTTCGCTTTCAACATAACAGTGGTGCAATTGCTTTTTAAAAGCATCGGAATAGAAAACCCCTTGGCTCAATGCCTCGCGGATAACTGCACGATATTCGGTGGCCCAGTCCAATTCGTTCAGCTCTCTTTCCCACGCGGCCCCTTGCTCCAAAGAATGGTCGTGATGCTTTAGCCATGCATCGAGTTGTAGCCGTCTAGGGTAACGTTCGGTTTTGTTGAGCGCCGAAGCTAACGACTGAAAAGCTTGTTTGTGATGCTTACGAGAAAAACGCTGCGTATCGATTGAGCCATCGCCTGAAAACTTAATCATCGACAGAACCTCTGATTTGTACGAATCAGAGTTCATTATCCCGGTTTATTTTTACAACCTTGTGACAAGCGGATTTGGCTGATTCAGTTTTCCCCGGTGCAAATGGGCAAAGCCCAACGATAAGAACAAGACAATCAGCGGATCGGTCAATTCAGCAGAGTCGTGACTGAACCAAATTTGTCCGACTTCGATCGTCAACAACCAAAGCGTCATGACTATGGATACTTTTCGCCAATCAAGCAACCAACGATAACAAAAATAACAACTTGCGCCGTAATAAAACAGATTTTCAAATAATACGTAGCTGTTTATCCACATCATGCCTTTGACAAAACTGGCAAAAGGTGTGATTGAAAAACCCTGCGCCTGCTCACCAAGAGAGAATGGGTACCAACCACGAATCATTAACCATGCCAATAAAATAAACGCCAGATTGCCTTTATTGATTTGCCGGGTATATCGAAGTACAACAATTGACACAAGCGCTGCAGCAAGTGTATTCAACGACATTAAATTTCGAATCAAAATGATTTGGCCGAGTAAAATAACCAGCACCAAACACCAACGATGCCAGACTTTCACTTCACGGGGCATCAGTTTTTCAAAAAAATACCAAAACAGCGACCAGGCAATAAACTTATCTACCAACAAAAACGGCGACACCAGGTGCCAATGGGTTAACGGTCGGAAGCTGAATTCAATTTGCGCCCAGTTAAATGAAGGAATAAAAGGAAACCAGTGATAGCCCAACCAACTGGCACACAAGAGCAAAGGAATAGCAATAGTCGAGGTCACCTTATCGGTTTGATAACAGCGAGCCATGAACCGGCTACTTAATAATTTAACGATAGCGACACCGGTCAGTAATCCGGCCAGATTGGCCCAGGCATCCATTGGCGATGCTATTCTGCTGGGTAAATACAGTTGCATAACTTGCAGAAATATCGAGTAAACGAATCCGACTAAAATAAGAAGTCCCGTATACCAGAAATGTCTCGCTTTGTTTGTCTGCTCAACACACAAAGCTCCAAAGAAACCAAATGGCACAAATAATAAAACGTTGCCCAGAATATCACCGCGAGTCGTTCGCTGCTCCAAAGTAAACAACCAGTCCAAGCCGCCAAGCTTCGATCCATCGAGCATGACAAACTGGAACGGATAAAGTGATCCATACGCTATAAGAAGAGAGACTATAAAAAAGACCAGTCGCATACTCTGCTGTTATCCATTCACTGCTGACGAAAACCGCAACCCGTGGTACACTATGCCCTGCCTACAACCGTTTAACAACTGTTTTTTCAACGAGTTACCGCAACTATTTAAGATACTTTAAAGCTTAACCAACCTGTTGTTGCAATCGGATAAGTGATCGTTTTTTATGAGTGAGCTACTGCACGAGTTAATTCTCAATAGCGCCAATCGCCATCCTGGGCGGGTTGCCCTGATCCATAAAGACCAGCACTGGAGCTATCAACAACTGGCTCATTCGCTGGAGCATTTCGCTCAGCAATTACTGTACCTCGGTTTAACGCCGGGTGCCCGAGTTGCCGTTTATTTACCAAAACAATTTGAAACCGTGGTTGCCCTGTTTGGTGCACAACTCGCTGGCGGCGTCATGGTACCCGTCAACCCACAGTTAAAAGCACCACAAGTGGCCCACATTCTTGATGACTCGGGCGCTGAGTTTTTAATCACGTCGAAACAACGCTACGCCCAACTCAAAGCTGAGGTTGAGCCGATACCGTCATTAAAAAATACGATAATTATCGATGACGAAGCACCAAGCTTTGCGAAGTCGACCGGTTGGCTAACGCATCCGGAGACGAATCAAGCCGAACCACATCGCCGCATTAATTCTGATATTGCCGCGTTGTTATACACCTCAGGCAGTACCGGCAAACCTAAAGGCGTGGTTTTGTCGCATCTCAATATGGTCGCGGGTGCCCAGAGTGTCGCGCGGTACCTGAAGAATCATCCGGATGACCGCCTGCTGGCACTGCTTCCGCTCAGCTTCGATTACGGACTGAGCCAGTTAACCACCGCGTTTCTTACGGGTGCTAGTGTGGTGCTACTGGAGTACTTGCTCCCGCGAGATGTGATCAAGGCGGTCGAAAAATATCAGGTAACCGGATTGGCCGCAGTACCACCGCTGTGGGTTCAACTGGCAGATCTACCCTGGCCCGATAATTTGCCGTCTTTGCGCTACATTACCAACAGTGGCGGTGTTATGCCGCAGACAACACTGCAGCAACTGCGAGCAAAGTTGCCCACAACCCAGCCCTACCTTATGTACGGACTAACAGAAGCCTTTCGAAGCACCTATCTGGAGCCAGAGCAATTGGACCATCGCCCGGGGTCCATGGGCAAAGCCATCCCCAACGCTGAAATATTAGTGCTTCGGGAAGACGGGACGCATTGCGAACCGCATGAACCGGGTGAACTGGTGCATCGTGGTGTGCATGTCGGGTTGGGCTACTGGAATGCCCCCGAAAAGACGGCCCAACGTTTTAAACCATTACCGGCAAAACTTGGATTAAGCCAACGAGAAGTTGCCGTCTGGTCTGGCGATACGGTCAAAATGGACGAAGATGGCTACCTTTACTTTGTTGGTCGCAAAGACGATATGATTAAATGCTCGGGGTATCGTATCAGTCCGGCCGAAATAGAAGAGGTGGTGCACAGCTTTCCCGAAGTGGCCGAGCTTGCTGCGTTCGGCGTGCCACATTCACAATTGGGGCAGGCCATTGTTTTGGCCGTTCGAACAAACGACCATTCGATGCGTGATCCGGCCGTGATATTAAAACAATGCAGGCAACACCTACCGAACTTTATGCAACCCCAACATATCGAGTTTTATAAGGTGTTACCGAAAAACGCTAATGGTAAAATCGATCGCCCTAAATTGGTCGACGAACACAAAAACAGATTTAACGCATGAAAAATAAACCAGTGCACGCCCCCATGTCTCAATTCAAGTCTCACGAGGACGACCTGTTGATCAACGGCGTCCCCTTGAAACAACTGGCTTTAAGGGTTGGGCAAACCCCATTTTATGCCTACGATCGCTCTGTGATCGCAGATAAGATCGGCCAACTAAGAAACATGCTAGAAGACAATGCCCACATTCATTTTGCCATCAAAGCCAATCCGATGCCTGCGCTGGTGGATTTTATCGCGCCACTTATCGATGGCCTCGATGTTGCCTCCGGAAAAGAACTAAAAGTAGCTTTAGACAGTGGGCTCTCACCAAGCAATATCAGCTTTGCCGGTCCCGGAAAAAACCCAACGGAATTATTAATGGCCATTGCGTCAGGCGTCACTATCAATATTGAATCCGAACTGGAATTACAGCGCATTATCGAATTGAGCAACGCCCATCAACTCAAGGCTCACGTTGCGGTGCGAGTTAATCCGGACTTTCAGCTCAAAACATCAGGAATGAAAATGGCCGGTGGACCGCAGCAATTTGGCATCGATGCTGAGCGGGTGCCAGCAGTTTTGAATACGATAAAGCGCTCTTCAAAGTTGCAGTTTCTCGGGTTACACATTTTTACCGGCTCACAAAATCTGCGAGCCGACGCCATTATAGAAGCGCACAATAATATTTATCAGCTGGCGAGTGAGTTAAAAAACGCGGTTGAGATCGACTTACCTTCTCTTAACATTGGAGGCGGTTTTGGCATTCCTTACTTTCCGGGAGAAACTGAACTTGACCTCAAACCCGTCGTCGATAACCTGAAACGCCTTAATCACGAGTTTGAGCATCAGTTTAAAGCAACCGAAATTATTCTGGAGTTGGGACGCTATCTGGTCGGCGAAGCAGGTGTGTTCGTAACCAGTGTGACCGATCTTAAACTTTCTCGCGACGAACAGTTCGCCATTGTCGATGGCGGATTGCATCACCACTTGGCGGCTTCCGGTAATTTTGGTCAGGTCATCCGCAAAAACTACCCAGTCACCATTGGCAATAAAATGAACCAAAGCAAAAGTCAGGAGGTTACCATAGTGGGTCCTTTATGCACCCCGCTTGACCTGCTTGCAAAAAAGATGATGCTTCCTACGGTTGAGATCGGCGATTTGGTTGTGATATTTCAATCGGGAGCTTACGGATTTACTGCCAGTCCAAAAGAATTTTTAAGCCATCAACCTCCTGTTGAAGTACTGGTATAACTTTAAAAAGATAATGACTATGTTTGGATTAAGACAACTCTACTTCAGCTTGGCAAAACTTCCCATCAATTGGCTGGTTCGAATAAAAGCCATTCCCGAGAAGCCAAAAGAAACCTTAGAAATCGATTCTGAAAAGCCGGTTTACTATGTGATGAGAACACGGGCGACCAGCAGCTTTATCATGTTAAAGCAGCAATGCAAAAAGCTCGGTTTACCCGAGCCCCAGTACATAAGCACATCGAGCGAAGCTATTCCCAATGGTGGTGTTTTCTTCATTCAACACAAACAAATTTTTGGACGCAGACCTAGCACCATAAAAAAATACTTTGAACGCTTGCAAACCTTGCTGAAGCAACACGAGCACAATCACGAGAATCCGCAAATTATTCCTGTTTCGATTTACTGGGGACGAAATCCGGGTAGAGAGAAATCATTACTTCGTGTATTGCTAACCGACACAGAAAGCGCGACGCCCTTAAGAAAACTGTTAATTCTGCTGTTCCAGGGGCGCAACAGCTTTATGCACTTTGGTCAGCCCTTAAAACTGAACTTGGTCAAAAAGCAATCCGGCTTTGAGCACATGGCACTTAAGGTGGTAAGGACCTTACGCGTCTATTTCCACCGACAGTGGATTGCCGCCATGGGGCCTCTGGTGGCCAATCGAAAACAAATACTAACCAGCTTATTGGCCAATGATAATGTTATCGAAGCCATAAAAAGGGAACAAAAGAAAAAGAAAATACCCTACGCCAAAGCGCAAAAACTCGCCTATAAATACGCCGACGAAATCGCCTCCAACTACTCGTACAAAACCGTAAGATTTATGAGCTCTATTTTGTCCTGGGTCTGGAACAAAATATACGGTGGCATTGCTGTCACCAATGCCGAACGGGTGCGTAATTTGGCCAGCGATCATGAAATCGTCTATGTTCCTTGTCACCGAAGCCATATTGATTACTTATTGCTGTCGTATGTTTTGTATTATGAAGGATTAGTGCCACCTCATATTGCCGCGGGTATAAACCTGAATTTTTGGCCTATCGGCGGTGTTCTGCGTCGGGGAGGCGCGTTTTTTATTCGTCGCAGTTTCAGCGGAAACAAACTCTACACCGCTGTATTTAACGCCTATTTTCATTCGTTGCTGGACCGGGGCATTCCCGTCGAGTTCTTCCCGGAAGGGGGACGCAGTCGTACCGGTCGATTATTACAGCCCAAAACCGGGATGATGGGGATGATGATCCAGAACTATATGAAAGGCTGTCGAAAGCCCATTATGATCGTTCCGGTTTATGTGGGTTACGAACGCATGATGGAAGGAAAGAACTACGTCAAAGAAATGCAAGGCGGTGCGAAGAAAAAAGAATCAATGGGGCAATTACTTAAAGTCCGAAATCAATTAAAGCAACGCTATGGGAAAGTGTTCGTCAATTTTGCCGAACCCATTAATTTAGAAAACTGGTTAACCAACAATGTACCCGACTGGAAACAGACAAACACCAATGAGCGACCACCCTGGCTGAGCGAAAAAGTATTGGCGTTGGGTGAACAGTGCATGACCCACATTAATCAAAGTGCAGCGATTAACTGCGTCAATTTAACCAGCTTAATTTTACTTTCGACACAGCGACATACGCTCGGAAAACGTGAGTTAATGAGTCAGATTGAGTGGTACCTCTCAATCATCAAGAAAGTACCTTACAGTCAAGATGTAACAATATCAAATGATAATGCCGCCTCGCTTATTGAAGAAGCAAAAACTTTGGGAGCAGTGCAAGAGTTTAATAATCCGCTGGGAAATTTGTGCCAGGTACCTGATCGGTCGGCAGTACTGCTTACCTACTATCGAAATAATATTATGCACTTAATGGCGATGCCAGCGTTAATCGCAAGCTGTTTCAGACAACGTCAAAGCCTGAAACGTGCGGAGTTAATCGCAAACTGCAAAGCTGTCTATCCACTGCTGAAACGAGAGTTGTTTATTCGATATTCAGAAGACGAATTGGCAGACATCATAGATCAGTACATCAAGCAGTTTGCCGACGATAAATTGCTTACTGTTGCCGGCGATGAAATTTTAAGGCCGAATATTAATAGCGACGAATATTCCAGACTTATTCTACTGGCCGATACATTAAAAGAAACCTTAGAGCGCTACGGAATTACGCTGACACTTTTAGCTACACACGCCGGTCAGAGCGCCATAAGCCGAAGTCAACTGGAAAGTCAGAGCCAGAAGCTGGCGCAACGAATTGCTGCCTTATACAATATCTACGCGCCCGAATCGTTCGATAAAAGTTTATTCCAGCAAATCGTAGGATCCTTGCGACAAAGTAAATTTATTGCCAATGGTGAAGACGGCGATCTGATTATTAATGCGAGCATTCCCGATTTACAACATCTGATCATGTCGATGCTCAGTCATTCAACGCAAGAAAGTTTACTAAAAACCGCACGCTGGGCCATGGCGCGTTGGCGAGAGGGTAGTTTGTAGTAAGTACAGAGAGTTACTGTTTCATTGCAGGCTAAGAGTTCGCGTCTTTACTTTAAAAACGATATTAAAATAAAGACGCGATTTCGTTAGACGTTGAGTCAAATTAAAAAACCAAATCCACT
>JBPEWV010000108.1:0-28709 GCA_052032335.1 Pleionea sp.
GTCCAAACGCCCTTCGGATGGTCCGCTGTGTCTTTCGGATTCGCATTAATATCAGACTTAGCGACCAGTTTAAAACCCGCCTGCTCTGCCCATTGAATAACCAGTTCTTCCGACATGTAACCGGATTTTTTCTGCATTTCCAAATCCATACCTTTTGGTAAGCGGTGCTCAACAACACCTAAAATACCACCCGGTTTCAACGCTTCAAAAAATCCGGAAAATGCAGCAGCAACCGCTTTTTCTTCCCCGCGCATGTACCAGTTATGCACGTTTCGGAAGGTCAAGACCATGTCAGCACTGCCTTTTGGCGCTACGGCGACTTTTGCTGGTGGCGCGAAAACAGTCGACTTAACTTCTCCGTACACTTCAGGGTTACCCGCGAATTTATCTTCGAACTCCTCCAGTCGACGATTGTAATATTTCACGCCAGCGTCAGGATCAAAGTTTGCCGCTATGTACGTACCTTTTTCTTTTAAAGCGGGCGCTAAAATTTCGGTGTACCACCCACCACCGGGCCAAATTTCTACCACCGTCATACCGGGTTCAAAACCGAAAAACTTTAAGGTCTTTTCAGGATTACGAAACTGATCGCGTTGTTTGTTCTGTTCACTGCGATGCTCACCATTGATTGCACCACTCAATGCGTCACCGGCAAAAACAGGCATTGCCAGACTTGCTGATAAAAGCGTTAAAATACCGAGTTTTTTCATCTTTTTATTCACCTTGTTATTTAAGAATTAACGAACTCTACCATACGTGTAAGGGGTACCAATGCCTTCTTCGCTACTTCAGGTGCCACCGTTATTTCAACATCACTACGTTCAAAAATTGTCGACAGATTCTCCAGAACGTTCATTTTCATCCAGGGACAATGCGCGCAACTGCGACAAGTTGCCCCTTCGCCGGCCGTCGGAGCGATGATCAACTCTTTATCCGGTGCTGCTTGCTGCATTTTATAAAAGATGCCCTTATCTGTGGCAATGATTAATTTCTTCTGCTCAAGTGTTTGAGCAGCTTTAATCAATTGCGACGTTGAACCAACAACATTAGCCAACTGAATCACCTTGTCGGGCGATTCAGGGTGCACCAAAACGGCTGCGTCAGGATGCAAAGTAATGGTTTGCTCTAGAGCTTTGTACTTGAACTCGTCATGAACAATACAATGTCCTTGCCACAAAATCATATCGGCACCGGTTTTATTTTTAATGTACTGGCCTAGATGACGATCGGGTCCCCAGATGATTTTCTCGCCCTTCTTGTCGAGGTACTCGATAACGTCGACTGCAATCGAACTGGTAATTACCCAATCGGCGCGCGCTTTTACCGCAGCCGACGTATTGGCGTACACCACGACCGTTCGATCAGGGTGTTGATCACAAAACTCTGAGAACTCTTTTTCGGGGCAGCCCAAATCCAGTGAACAGGTTGCTTCCAAAGTCGGCATAATGACCCGCTTTTCGGGGCTCAAGATTTTCGCCGTTTCACCCATGAATTTGACGCCGGCGACAATTAAGGTTTGCGCATCGTGCCGTGCGCCAAACTTGGCCATTTCTAGTGAGTCCCCTACAAAACCGCCCGAATCCTCAGCCAGAGCTTGAATCTCCGGGTCGGTGTAATAATGCGCAATCAACACCGCGTTATGTTGTTTTAACAGTTGTTGGATTTTTGCTCGATATTGAGCCTTGTTGGATTCACTTATGGCTTTGGGTGGAACAGGAAGCGGTACATCAATTTCTATTTGCGGGGCTACAACGCTCATTAACTCAAGTCCAGATCAAGAATAATCTGGGTATTATAACTGGCACGGAGCAGGAAATTAAACGGAAATAAAAAACCCCGCGTTAGCGGGGCTGGAATGGCCGCCTGGGCCATTATTGTCACACTGGGTGTGAAGTTTTAAATTGTTTCAATTTTTGGGCTTATCTTACGTTGTTGAAGAGGCCGCTTCCGACATCTGACCTCGCTTCACGCCAACCGCCTAACCATTCTTCTTTCGCTTTGAGTGCATTGTAAGGACAGTCTTCTCTGGTTTTTCCTCCTATTCCTGCTTGATATCCTTTTGAATGGGCTCTTTCTAGACGATCGCGCTTTTGTCTTTTCATAGATAGGCTTCCCCTCTTTACGTGTCACTTGTCGGTGGTATCAAGAGCTTGAGAATAAAGCTCAGGCTCAAAATGGTGCGGATGCAAGGGTCAATTCTCGACTTCAAGGCTCGTTCATTCCCATCAATCTGGAGGCATGACCATCCTTGCATCCACATATAATATGAACCTAGAAGCTATTGACCGACAGATCCAATAAAAATTCGCTATAAACAGTTTTTATTTCTGGCAGAAACGGTCAGCTTATCAATAGAAACCGTCTTTTTCGGAATCTAAATTTTCCATATTAATTAAAGTGTTATTTCCTGGAACTTATATTTTCAAGGCAGTTTTAAAAAGGTTATTGAAAACTCTACTTTTTCCTAAAATTTCGCAAACACCTGTATGAATAACTCACTTTTATCAATGACCTACAAACTGAGAAAATCTATATAACTGCAACAATCCCTGTTGTATAAAAATATCTGAAAACTGGATATTTATGCTGCGACGCAAGAGCATAATTCGTCCCAGTTTTGTCGAATAGATTGCCGTCAAATGGTCCGCTCACTCACCGCATACCTTTACGTTAACGTTAAGGTTATGGCAAAATAGCCTTATGAACGATACGACACCCGAAAAAACCTACAGCATCAGTGAGCTGGCTAAAGAGTTTGGTACCACCACTCGAGCTATTCGTCATTACGAAGAATATGGTCTGATCCAGCCTCAGCGTCAGGGTACCTATCGTGTTTACACCCACAAAAATCGCACGCGCCTGCAACTAATATTACGTGGAAAACGCATCGGTTTTTCTTTGGCCGAGATCAAAGAAATTATCGATCTGTATCAATTCCCTCATGGCGAACAAAAGCAAACCGAATTTCTTCTCAACAAAATCCAACTGAGAAAACGTCAGTTAAATCAGCAACTTGAAGACATACGTTCGATGCTTGAAGAAATCGACGACTTAGAAAATCGCATTACGAAACAACCCGTTGCAACCCAATAACGTAAAACACAAGAACACGACCGATTAGTAGAGGACTGAACCCGATGTTTCCTAGTTTAAATTACGATCTTGGCGAAACAGCCGACATGCTCAGAGAAACGGTAAAAAGTTTCTGTGATAAAGAAATTGCTCCCATCGCTGCCGAAGTCGATGAAAAGAACGAGTTTCCGAACGATCTTTGGGTCAAATTCGGCGAACTCGGTTTACTTGGCCTCACCGTGGAAGAAGAATACGGCGGCTCGGGCATGGGCTATCTTGAGCATTGTGTTGCCATGGAGGAAATTTCACGAGCTTCGGCGTCAATTGGTCTCTCTTATGGAGCGCATTCGAACTTATGCTTAAACCAGCTGCGCAAGAATGGAACGCACGAGCAAAAAGCCAAATACTTACCCAAACTTTGTTCCGGTGAACACATTGGCGCTCTTGCCATGAGTGAACCCAATGCCGGCTCAGATGTTGTCAGTATGCGACTCAAAGCCGAAGACAAGGGCGATCACTACCTACTCAACGGCAATAAAATGTGGATCACCAACGGTCCCGACGCCGATGTCTTGATCGTCTACGCCAAAACCGATCCGAATGGCGGTTCCAAAGGCATTACCGCATTTATCATCGAGAAAAACTTCGATGGCTTTTCTACTGCGCAGAAACTCGACAAACTGGGTATGCGTGGCTCAAACACTTGTGAGCTGGTGTTCGAAGACTGCAAAGTACCGAAAGAAAACATCCTGGGTGAACTCAACCGCGGTGTGGCAGTGCTGATGAGCGGGCTGGACTATGAACGACTGGTGCTTTCAGCCGGCCCTCTTGGCATTATGCAGGCCTGTATGGACAATGTTGTGCCCTACATTCACGAAAGAAAACAATTCGGCCAATCGATTGGCGAGTTTCAATTGGTACAAGGCAAAGTCGCCGACATGTACACTACCTTGAACGCTTGTAAAGCCTATGTTTACGCAGTCGCCAAAGCCTGCGATCGTGGCGAAACCACAAGAAAAGATGCCGCGGGTGTTATTTTATACGCTGCCGAAAAAGCCACACAAATGGCGCTGGATGCCATCCAGTTATTGGGCGGAAACGGCTATATTAATGAATACCCAACAGGTCGCTTATTACGAGACGCCAAGCTGTACGAAATTGGCGCCGGTACGTCAGAAGTTCGCCGCATGCTAATCGGACGTGAGCTATTCAAAGAGTCAGCCTAAGTCCTTGTTAGCTAACTGAGATATTTATTCAAACCGTTTGAACATCCGATTTGTTGCGACGCAAAACACTGCTATGTTCGAAGGGTTATATACCAACTAAAATTGAGAGTCGTACCAGACACGACACACTGATGAAAGGATAGAAATAATGAGCAAAGATGATCCAATCGTAATCGTAGGTTCTGCCCGCACACCGATGGGCGGATTTATGGGTTCTCTGTCAGACGTTAAATCACCGACTTTGGGAGCCAACGCAATTGCCGCGGCGGTTGAGCGTGCAGGATTAAAACCAGAAGACGTTGAAGAAGTCATCATGGGTTGCGTATTACCGGCGGGCGTTGGTCAAGCGCCAGCACGTCAAGCGTCTCTCGGTGCCGGTTTACCGAAATCCACCGGTTGTACCACAGTCAACAAAGTGTGTGGCTCTGGCATGAAAACCATCATGTTGGCTCACGACCTGTTAGTTGCTGGTACCAATGAAGTGATGGTTGCTGGTGGCATGGAAAGCATGACCAATGCGCCTTACATGTTAGACCGCGCTCGCACGGGCTATCGGTTCGGTCATGGAAAAGTCATCGACCACATGGCCTTTGACGGGTTAGAAGATGCCTACGAAGGTCAGGCAATGGGCGTTTACGCAGAAGATACCGCAGAGAAATACAGCTTTTCTCGAGAAGCTCAGGACGAATTCGCGATTACTTCATTAAAGCGCGCTCAGAAAGCCATTGAAGACGGCGCCTTTAAAGATGAAATTACACCGATCACCATTAAAACACGAAAAGGTGATATAACGGTCGACACCGATGAGCAACCCCAAAAGGCCCGTCTGGATAAAATTCCATCGCTGCGCCCTGCGTTCAAAAAAGACGGAACAGTCACCGCGGCCAACGCCAGTTCCATTTCTGATGGTGCTGCAGCAACCGTTCTGATGCGACAGTCGGAAGCTGAAAAACGTGGTCTGAAACCCATCGCAAAAATTGTTGGACACGCGACGCATGCACGAACGCCAGCTGAATTTACAACCGCCCCTGTTGGCGCGATGAAAGCCTTGTTTGAAAAAACCGGTTGGTCCACCAACGACGTCGATTTATTTGAAATCAATGAAGCCTTTGCCGTCGTAACCATGGCAGCCATAAAAGAACTTGAACTGGATCACGACAAAGTCAATGTTCACGGTGGTGCCTGTGCATTGGGTCATCCGATTGGCTGTTCCGGAACACGTATCGTCGTCACCTTGATCGAAGCGTTAAAACGTTACGGTAAAAAGCGAGGCGTTGCTTCTTTGTGTATCGGTGGTGGTGAAGCAACTGCAATGGCAATTGAGCTACTGTAACTGATGCCTGGAGCGAGAGTGCCCTTCTCGCTCCTTTCATCTGGCAATTTTAAAAATCAAAACACTCAGTACAAATACAGGTTACCCGCATGATTCTAACTGAAGAACAAAATATGATCCGCGATGCCGCGAGACAATATGTTCAAGAAGTCATAAAACCCAATCATATGAAATGGGATCAAGAAAAAGCCTTTCCCAAAGATGCGTTAAAAGGCTTAGCTGAACTCGGTTTTTATGGCATGTTAATCCCTGAAGAATTTGGTGGCTGCGACATCGGATACACCGCCGCCGCTTTAGTACTCGAAGAAATTGCAGCGGGTGACGCAGCCTGTTCGACGGTTGTGAGCGTAACCAACTCCGTGGCTGCCATGCCTATTTACCAATTTGGTAACGATGCACAAAAAGAAAAGTTTCTAAAACCGTTGGCGTCGGGCGAGCATCTGGGTGCTTTCTGCCTGACCGAACCCCATGCTGGCAGTGATGCGTCTGACTTAAGAACAAAAGCCGTAAAAGATGGTGACGAATGGGTTCTTAACGGCGTAAAGCAATACATAACCTCCGGTAAAAATGCCGATACTGCAATCGTATTTGCAGTCACTGACCCGGAAGCGGGAAAAAAAGGCATCAGTGCATTCATTGTTCCAACCGAAACCAAAGGTTACGTAGTTGCCAAAGTAGAAGACAAAATGGGCCAGCACGCCTCTGACACTTGTCAGATAATTTTTGAAGACTGTCGCATACCGGCTGAAAATTTACTGGGCGAACTGGGCCAGGGTTACAAAATTGCCTTGTCAAATCTTGAAGGTGGTCGCATCGGCATTGCTTCTCAATGTGTTGGTATCGCCCGAGCCGCATTGGAAGCCGCGAATGATATGGCAAAAGATCGAACGTCATTTGGTAAGCCCATTAACAAACATCAAGCCATTGCCTTTAAGTTGGCCGACATGGCGACACAAATCGAAGCGGCTCGACAGCTCGTTTTGCACGCGGCGCAGCTGAAAGATCAAGGCTTACCCTGTTTGAAAGAAGCGTCGATGGCAAAACTGATGGCGTCTGAAATGGCCGAGCGAGTCTGCTCCGATTCCATTCAGGTGCATGGTGGCTATGGTTATCTAACCGATTTCCCGGTAGAAAAATATTATCGTGATGTTCGGGTCTGCCAAATTTACGAAGGTACCAGTGAAGTCCAGAAAATGGTAATTGCCCGGGCGTTAGAAAACGAGTAATTACGCTAACGTTAAAAATATTTTTAGCATTTGATTGAGTAGAATTGCCAAGCTCGATGAGCTCGATTAAACAGTTCATTCTTGGCATTAACCTATACGAAACATAACAATTGGAAACGTCATGTCGCTAATAAAATCCAGTATAAACGCGCGTAGCGAAGAGTTTAAAATCAACCATGAGTATATGACCAGTTTGGTGGATGATGTCCGTGATAAAATGGCCGTTATTTCACAAGGTGGTGGCGAAGAGCGCAATCAAAAACATTTGAGCCGGGGTAAATTATTGCCTCGTGATCGCGTACGCAAATTGCTTGATGTCGGCTCGCCCTTTCTCGAGCTTTCACAATTTGCTGCCTACGATATGTACGACAATCAAGTTCCCTCGGCAGGCATTATCACTGGCATTGGTCGTGTCAATGGTGTCGAGTGTATGATCATTGCCAACGATGCGACTGTCAAAGGTGGAACCTATTTTCCGGAAACCATAAAAAAACATCTTCGCGCCCAAGAAGTCGCTGAGCAGAATCATTTGCCCTGCATTTACCTGGTTGATTCGGGTGGTGCCAATTTGCCACAACAAGATCAAGTGTTTCCTGACAAAGAACATTTCGGACGAATCTTTTTTAATCAAGCCAATATGTCGGCCAAAGGCATCCCACAAGTCGCCGTCGTCATGGGCAGTTGTACCGCCGGTGGTGCTTACGTTCCAGCCATGGCAGATGAAAGCATCATCGTCAAAGAGCAAGGCACTATTTTCCTTGGCGGACCGCCACTGGTTAAAGCCGCCACAGGCGAAGTCGTAACCGCAGAAGAACTCGGCGGCGCAGATGTGCATTGCCGTAATTCCGGTGTGACCGACCATTTCGCAAACGATGATGAACACGCTTTAAAAATTTGTCGTCAGGTAGTTTCCAATTTAAATCACAAAAAACAGGCGCAATGGGCCATTGCCGAGCCCAAGGCGCCAGCTTATCCGGTTGAAGATATTTATGGTGTGGTACCAAAAGATTCGCGCAAACCCTTTGATATTCGTGAAATCATCGCGCGCGTTGTCGATGGTTCAGAGCTCGATGAGTTCAAACCCTTGTACGGTAATACGCTGGTGTGCGGCTTTGCTAAAATCTGGGGCTACCCGGTGGGCATTATTGCCAACAACGGCATTTTATTCAGTGAGTCGGCACTCAAGGGCGCACACTTTATCGAGCTGTGTTGCCAACGTAATATCCCGCTGGTGTTTTTACAAAACATAACCGGTTTCATGGTTGGCAAAAAATACGAAAACTCGGGCATAGCAAAAAACGGAGCAAAAATGGTAACCGCAGTGGCCTGCGCAAAAGTACCCAAGTTTACCGTCATCGTTGGCGGCAGTTTCGGCGCTGGCAATTACGGCATGTGTGGTCGCGCTTACAGCCCCCGCTTCTTATGGATGTGGCCAAATGCCAGAATTTCGGTGATGGGCGGCGAGCAGGCTGCGAATGTTCTGGCGCAGGTAAAACGCGATAACTTTGAGCGTAAAGGCGTCGAATGGTCAGAAGAAGACGAAAAGAAATTTAAAGCACCAATTGAAGAACAGTACGAAACACAGGGGCATCCGTATTACGCATCGGCCCGTTTGTGGGATGACGGAATTATTGATCCGGCCGACACGCGAATGGTACTCGGCCTCGGTCTTTCACTCTCGTTAAACAAAGAACAAGAAGACACCCAGTTTGGTGTGTTCCGAATGTAACTCCCAGGAGACAGTCATGAGCGAACAAAAAACCTTAAAACTGGAAGTCACTGCCGAAGGCGCAGGCATCATTACGATGAACCGGCCAGAGGTACACAATGCATTTGATGACCAACTGATCAAAGATCTAACCCGTGCTTTGGAAAAACTGGAGCAGCACCCAAAGGTTAGAGTGTTGGTTTTAAAAGCTGAAGGCAAAAGTTTTTCGGCTGGCGCAGATTTGAACTGGATGCGCCGTATGGCGGATTACAGCTGGTCTGAAAACTATCAGGACTCTTTGGCTCTGGCGACGCTGATGCAAAAACTGTATCAATTTAAAAAACCAACCATTGGACTGATTCAAGGCGCGGCATTTGGTGGCGGCGTTGGCCTTGTCGCCTGCTGCGATATCGCCATCGCGTCAGACAAAGCTAAATTTTGCTTATCGGAAGTTAAACTGGGATTAATCCCCGCAGTTATCAGCCCTTACGTGATTGCCGCTTTGGGCAAACGCAATGCCAGTCGTTATTTTGTCACGGCAGAAAGGTTTGACGCAGAAACGGCGGCTCGTATCGGGTTGGTTCACGAATGTGTTGCGCATGAGAACTTCAATTTGTATTGCGAAGAAATCATTAAAACCACCTTACAAAACGGACCGACTGCCATTCAAGCGGCGAAAGAACTTATCGACTTCGTTTCTAACAGCAGTTTTGGTGAAGAAATGATTCGCGAGACAGCGCAGAAAATTTCTGATATTCGAGCGTCGAAAGAAGGCAAAGAAGGTGTGAGTGCATTTTTGGAAAAACGATCACCCAACTGGCTCAATGCGAGCACTCCCAAAACGCAACAAGAACAATAAGCATTGGATGAATTATGTTTGATAAAATTTTAATTGCTAACCGCGGCGAAATCGCTTGCCGTGTTATTCGTTCGGCGAAGAAGATGGGCATTAAAACAGTTGCCGTATATTCCGACGCTGATAAAAACGCCATGCACGTAAAGATGGCCGACGAAGCCTGGCATTTGGGTCCGGCGCCGGCCAAAGACAGTTACCTGAAAGGCGATCGGATCATCGAGGTTGCAAAAAAATCAGGTGCCAAAGCAGTACACCCAGGTTACGGCTTTTTGTCCGAAAACACAGAGTTTGCCAAAGCCTGCGAAGACAACAAAATTGTCTTTATTGGCCCACCCGCCTCAGCCATAGATGCCATGGGTTCTAAAAGTGCCGCCAAAGACATTATGAAAAAAGCCGGTGTGCCACTGGTTCCCGGTTACCACGGCGACAATCAGGATCCTGAGTACCTCAAAACGCAAGCTTATGCCATTGGCTATCCTGTTTTGATTAAAGCGACTGCCGGTGGTGGTGGCAAAGGTATGCGCATTGTTGAGTCGCATGACGAGTTTGAAGATGCATTGTCATCATGTAAACGCGAAGCGAAATCGTCATTTGGCGACGACGAAGTGTTGATCGAAAAATATCTGACCAAACCACGCCACGTTGAGTTGCAGGTGTTTGCCGACAGTCAAGGTAATGCGGTGCATTTATTCGAACGCGACTGTTCGGTACAACGGCGTCATCAAAAGGTTATTGAGGAAGCCCCCGCTCCGGGAATGACAGAAGACTTGCGAAACAACATGGGCCAAGTTGCCATTGATGCAGCCAAAGCGATTGGCTATCAAGGCGCCGGTACGGTGGAGTTTCTGCTCGATGAAGACGGCTCATTTTATTTCATGGAAATGAACACACGACTGCAAGTTGAACATCCGGTTACCGAAAAAATCACCGGCCAGGACTTGGTCGAATGGCAATTGCGTGTGGCCAACGGTGAGACACTGCCCTGCACTCAAGAAGATTTGAATATCAGAGGCCATGCTTTTGAAGCGCGAGTATACGCCGAAGACCCGAACCATGACTTCTTACCGTCCACCGGTACTTTGCATCACCTGGCAACGCCTGATACCAGTGATCACGTTCGCATCGATACCGGTATCGAACAAGGTGACGAGGTCTCGGTGCATTACGATCCAATGATCGCCAAACTGATCGTTTGGGATACTGATCGAACAGCAGCCTTAGCACGATTGCGCGGCGCTCTGTCGGAATATCAGGTTGTCGGGCTGAAAACTAATCTCGAATTTCTGTTTCAACTGGCGAGTCACGAAGGATTTAATGACGCTGATCTCGATACCAATTTTATCAACCGCTATCAAGACGACCTGTTCAACGATAGGCCAGAAGTCAATGAACAAGTGATCAGCGTTGCTGCCTTATACACCATGCTCAAGCAGCAAGATTACGGCAATCAACACACCGCCGATCAAGCCGACCCCTTCTCGCCCTGGGATAAGGTCGACGGTTGGCGTTTAAACGAAGACAACTTCCACAATGTGACTTTCGTCGATCACAACAGCAAACTGGAATACCAAACAACGGTTCATTTTCGTGACAATGCTTTTTTGGTTGAGCAAGAAAACGGTGAGCATTTAATCTCCGGGCAACTGTCCGACAAGCAACTGCGCGTGAATATTGAAGGAGAGCGCTTTACCGCGACCGTGATCGAACGCGACAATTTGCTAAGCCTGTTTGTCAAAGGATCGGAATATCACCTGGAGTTGAAACAGGAAGGGTTATCCGGTGATGACGACAGCGCAAACGCCAATCTTACTGCGCCTATGCCAGGCACTATCATTTCAGTAATGGTCGAAGCAGGAGAAAAAGTCGAAGCTGGTCAGGCTATCCTCGTCATGGAGGCGATGAAAATGGAACACACCATTAAAGCGCCGGCCGACGGCGTTGTCACAGAGTTGTTCTATCAAAGCGGAGACTTAGTCGATGATGGTGTTGAGCTGGTTCTATTCGAAGCGGAGTGATCCATGATTCAATATCCCGAGTCAGTAAAAATAGTCGAAGTCGGACCTCGCGATGGTTTGCAAAATGAAAAAGCAATCATCGAGACGTCCGACAAAATAGAACTGATAAACCGCTTATCGTTAACCGGCTTGTCGGTTGTCGAAGCCACCAGTTTCGTTTCACCCAAATGGGTGCCGCAAATGTCGGACAACAAAGATGTCATGGCTGGAATAAAACGTAACGATAAGGTTAGCTACCCGGTACTGACGCCCAATATGAAAGGGTTCGAGGCGGCATTGGCGGCTGGCGCTGAAGAGGTCGCCGTATTCGGAGCAGCGTCGGAATCGTTTTCACAAAAAAATATCAACTGTTCCATTTCGGAAAGCCTGCAACGCTTTGAGCCCATCATGGCGCAAGCACAAAAGCATAAAATCAAAGTTCGTGGTTACGTTTCGTGCGTTCTCGGTTGCCCATACGAAGGCAACATCGACGCCGCAAAAGTCGCTGAAGTGGCAAAGACCCTGTTTGATATGGGATGCTACGAAATTTCCCTTGGCGACACTATCGGCGTTGGTACGCCATTGAAGGCCCAACGCATGTTGAGCTCGGTTGCCGAAAAAGTGTCGATAAACCATTTAGCCATTCACTTTCACGACACCTACGGCCAGGCTTTGAGTAACATTTTAGCCTGCCTGCAGTTGGGAATTACTACAGTCGATAGTTCTATTGCAGGTCTGGGTGGATGCCCCTATGCTAAGGGTGCTTCCGGTAATGTGGCCACCGAAGATGTGGTTTACATGCTTGACGGTATGGGCATTCATACTGGAGTTGATTTGAAGAAATTGATTGATGTGGGACAGTTTATTTCAGATAAACTTGGACGAGCTCCCGTATCAAAAGTCGCCAATGCATTGGCGAGCAATTAAGTTTCAATAAATAATGACGAATGAAGTGATCGTTACGATTTGATTAAGAGTTACGATTAAATAAATTGTTTCCGATTTAATAAATAGAAGTATCTAACAAATTACATCTACAAGGAGCTGATATGTCTGGTTTTGACAAAGTGGTTAAAACCTATGAAGAAGCAATGGCCGGACTTGAAGACGGTATGACCGTAATCGCCGGTGGCTTTGGATTATGTGGTATACCCGAAGGCTTAATTGCCCAGATTAAAAAGATGGGAACGAAGGATTTAACCTTTGTGTCCAATAACTGTGGCGTCGATGACTTTGGTTTGGGCATTTTACTGCAAGGGAAACAGATCAAAAAAATGGTGTCTTCCTACGTCGGTGAAAACGCTGAATTCGAGCGCCAGTACCTGGCTGGCGAACTGGAAGTTGAGTTAACGCCGCAAGGCACGCTGGCAGAAAAAATGCGTGCTGGCGGAGCTGGAATTCCAGCGTTTTATACTGCAACAGGTTATGGTACGCCAGTCGCAGAGGGCAAAGAAACCCGAGAGTACAATGGTCGAGGTTACGTTTTAGAAGAGTCTATCACGGGTGAGTTCGCCATTGTTCGGGCCTGGAAAGCCGACCGTTACGGCAACTGCATTTATCGTGACACCGCAATGAACTTCAATCCCATGGCGGCCACTGCAGGAAAAATCACTGTGGTTGAAGCAGAAGAAATCGTCGAGCCTGGCGAATTGAAACCCACCGAGATTCACACTCCGGGTATTTACGTTCAACGAGTCATTCAGGGTAAGTTTGAAAAACGCATCGAACGCCTGACACTGCGCAATCAATAAGGAGACGAAAAATGGCTTTATCTCGAGACCAAATTGCTATGCGTGTCGCGCGTGAAATGGAAGACGGTTACTACGTTAACTTGGGTATTGGTATTCCGACACTTTGCGCCAATTACATTCCTGAAGGCAAAGAAGTCATGCTGCAATCTGAAAACGGTTTGTTGGGCATGGGCCGCTACCCGAGCGAAGACGAAGTTGATGCCGATATGATCAACGCAGGAAAAGAAACCGTTACCGCCGTAACTGGCGCTGCAATTTTTGACTCTGCCGAAAGTTTTGCCATGATTCGAGGCGGTCATGTCGACCTTACCGTTCTTGGAGCTTTCGAAGTTGACCAAGAAGGTAACATTGCCAGTTATATGATTCCCGGCAAACTTGTTAAAGGTATGGGTGGTGCAATGGACCTGGTCGCTGGCGCGCAGAATATTATTGTAACCATGACGCATGCCGACAAGCGCGGAAATTCCAAACTGCTGGAAAAATGCTCACTTCCACTAACTGGCGTTAACTGTATCAATAAAGTTGTCACCGACTTAGCAGTGCTGGAAATCAAAGATGGAGCGTTTCATTTGATCGAACGCGCTCCTGGCGTTTCAGTCGAAGAAATTCAAGAAAAAACAGCTGGAAAGCTCGTCATCGACGGCGATGTTCCTGAAATGACCTTTGATTAATAATTGCATTGAAAAAATAAAAACACGGGGCAATTCGATTACCGAATTGCCTGTTTATTAAGTAATAATCAACTCAAAAAAAGAAGCAACCATGAAAAAACTACTCACTCTAATTGCAGGAGCCGCATTGACGACTTCTGTTGTTGCCGATGAAGGTATGTGGCAACCGCATCAGTTGCCGGTAATTGCCAAGCAGCTAAAGCAAGCAGGTTTAAAACTTGACCCTGAAGATTTAACCGATTTGACCGGGTTTCCTATGGGCGCCATCGTTTCTCTTGGCGGTTGTACTGCATCATTTGTTTCAGACAAAGGGCTTGTTGTTACCAACCATCACTGTGCCTATGGTTCAATTCAATACAACTCCTCAGAAGAGCGCAATTTACTCGAAGACGGATTCTTAGCGAAAAAATACGCCGAAGAATTACCGGCCGCACCTGGCAGTCGGGTTTACGTTACTGAAAGCATCACCGACGTAACCAAGCAGATGACATCGGGATTAAACGACAAAATGTCGGGTAACGAACGATACCAGCACATCGATTCTCAATCGAAAAAGCTGGTTGCAGAATGTGAAAGCGATAAAGCTTATCGCTGTTCGGTGGTGAATTTCCACGGTGGGCTGGAATATTATCTGTTCAAGCAGTTAACCATTCGCGACGTACGTTTGGTTCACGCGCCAGCCAAAAGCATCGGTAAATACGGCGGTGACATCGATAACTGGATGTGGCCACGCCATACCGGTGATTACGCTTTCTACCGTGCTTACGTCGGCAAAGATGGCAAGCCGGCTGATTTTAGCGTCGACAATGTTCCTTTCGAGCCTGAGCATCACTTGAAAGTAAATGCGAAAGGTGTCGACAAAGGCGACTACATCATGGTGCTTGGCTACCCCGGCAGCACCAACCGATATCGCACCGCTTCTGAGGTTGTTCACACCTTCACCGAAAGTTATCCACTATCAAAAGAATTAATGGGTTCGATGATCCAGAACATTAAAGATAATTCCGCAGAAGGCAGCGATGCTCGAATCAAATACGAAAGCATGTTGGCCGGTCTTGCCAATTACGAAAAAAACCGTGGCAGCATGATGGAGAGCTATCACAAAGGCACCACCGAAGAACGTAAAGTCAAATTGAGCAAAGATTTACGCGCTTGGGTTAATGCTAAGAACTCGCGTAAAGAAAAATTTGGCGATGCCATAGAAAAACTGGACGAGCTGGTTAAACAATCGCAAAAAACGGCAAAGCGTGACACCCTACTCGGCTACATGAGCTACGCCTCACAAATGATGAGCACTGCGTCTCGCTTACATCGCCTGGCGATTGAAAAGCAAAAAGACGACATGGACCGAGAACGCGGCTATCAAGAGCGTGACATGAATCGTTTCACTCAGGGTATGAAACGCATCAATCGACGTTATGATGCGAAAGTTGAGCAAGCCATGTTGTTTAACCTGATGAACCGATACGCGCAACTGCCTGACGATCAGCGCATCGCCGACATCGATCGTTTCTTCGGTTTGGACGACGGATACAATCCTGAACAGCTCAAAGCCAAACTGGCAAAAATGTACCAGGCAACGGAACTGGATGAAGAAGCCACGCGGCTCGCATGGATGGAAAAGTCGGTTGAGGAATTTGAGAAAAGCAGTGATCCCTTCATTCAATACGCAGTTAAAACATTTGACGCGCGTCAGAAACTTGAAAAAGAAGGCAAAGAAGAGTCTGGACAGTTTAATGCGGTTCGTCCTAAATATATGCAAGCTATAATTGCTTACAACAAATCGAAGAAACTTCCCGTTTATGCCGACGCCAACAGCACACTACGGATTACCTACGGAAATGTAAAAGGCTACTCACCGGTTGATGGCATGCGAGCAGTGCCATTTACAACGCTCGAAGGTATCACCGAAAAAGACACAGGTGTTTGGCCGTTCAATTCGCCTAAAAAACAGTTGGAATTGATCAAAGAGAAAAAGTACGGCAAGTACTATGACAAAAAAGTTGGATCGGTTCCGGTGAATTATCTGGGCACATTGGATATTACTGGCGGTAACTCGGGCTCGCCGACGTTAAATGACAAAGCTGAATTGGTCGGTTTGGTTTTTGACGGTGTATATGAAAGTATCATCGGTGACTGGGATTACGATCCTTCATTGAACCGTTCCATCCACGTAGACTCACGCTACATGCTTTGGGTAATGGAACACGTTGATGGTGCCGATAACCTGATTGAAGAAATGGATATCGTTCGATAAACAACCGAACCGTTATTAAAAAAAAGCCCTGATTTCAGGGCTTTTCTAGCTTAAATGAACCAATAATTAGTCTAATCGTTTTCTAAATCCCATAACTCGTACCAGTTTGCAGAAACAATTTCAGACATCGTCAAAGCACGAAAAACCTCCAAACCTAAATCCGCCAGACTTCGTTTCAGTGGCTTGGGGTAACGAGTACCCTTTGGCGACACCACACTTTTCACAAAAGGCTTTATCGAGCTCTCTTTATTTCTAGCAGTAACTACGGCTGTTTCACCATTACTGAGCAACACAAAAGTACCTGGCGGGTAGATTCCCATGGACTTAATAAAACTACCGTACAAACCAGCTTCCGGATCTTTATTCATCAAAAAGATTTCTCGTAACGCAATCTTCGATGGCACCAAGGCTCGATAAGCGCGCTCCGTTGTCATAGCCACGTAAGAATCGGCAATACCAACAAGCTTCGCCAAAGATGGAATGTCGTTGCCAATTAATGCAAAAGGGTATCCACTACCATCCGGTCTTTCATGATGATATTTAACCGTGTCTAATATGTCAGGCTGTTCAATACCGACCTTCATCAATAGCTCTGCCGACTCCACAGGATGTCTGAGCAGTCGTTCTTTTTGTTCTTCCGACAGACCGGAGGCTTGTCGATTCAGTTGCAGTTGATAATCCCATGAGGCGACATTTTGCATCAATGATCCAGAAATCAACGCTATAATTTTGGATTCATCAAATTCAATTGCAACCGCTGCCGAAGCTGCTAAAACGCTACAAATTATTGGCTGGTGAAGTCCAGTCCGATCATTGTAGGGCCAGTGACAGTAACCCAGTGCAATGTCAGGAAAACGATTGATTATTTGAAAGATTTCGCTAGCCAACCTTTCAAGATTTTCCTTAGTTGTCGACTTGCCCTCTTCCACCCCATTCATAATATTTTTTAGTTTTAGTTCGACAGAAGCTAATTGTGCAAAAGGATGAATTTCTTCACTTTTATTTTTGTCTGGGCTGGTATGGATTCGTGGTTTGGGAGAGCGTTCAACAATGCCGTACAAATCAATCCGCTTTAAACGCTCGATTTGATTAGCTGCCGTAATTTCCGTGCCCTGTCTGTAGAGCAGCTTTCCTTTATTATCATACAAGGATAAAGGCAATTTCGACCCAACTCGTAACCCATAATTGGCAATGTTTATTTTTTCCATGCCGTCTCCCGAGTACATCTATCGACTACTACCTTATGAAATATAAGGAACATCTACTATATTAGATGGTTCTCGATTGTTACGCAATTGGTTCACAAAGGTCGATACTGCGCAATCAAAATCAAACATACATTCCAAAATGTGTATGTTAAATCATGCAAATAGAAACCAGTTTTTGATTGGCTGGGCTGCCATAAAAAATCCAAGTAATAAAAGACCGCATTAAGCTTGAGTTAAAATTATCGGTGTAGATTTGGTAATGACCATGGTGTGTTCAAACTGTGCCGAATAGTTTCCTTTACCAGACACCAGGGTCCATCCGTCGTCGGCTGCTTCGGTGAATTGTGACTTAGTGGATAAAAAGGGTTCGATGGTGATGACCATTCCTTCTTCCAGCACTCGCTTGTCTTTCTTGTCAAAATAATTGGGAATGCATTCTGGGTATTCGTGTAATGACTTTCCAATGCCATGACTCGCAAGATCGCGTAACGTTTTGTAGCCTGCTTTCTTGGCGTAAGTTTCGATAGCCTTGCCTATGAGGTTTATTTTGTTTCCCGCTCTGGCAAACTTCATCGCTTCTTGCAACGCCTGACGGGTTGAATCGATCAGATGTTGTTTTTTGGGATGCACGGGAGACATTATAAATGTGTAGCCCGTGTCACCAAAAAATCCGTTCTTTTCTGCGGACACATCGATGTTGACAATGTCGCCGGGTTGAATGACTCGATTGCCTGGCACGCCGTGAGCAGCTTCTTCGTTGACGCTAATGCAGGTACAGCCCGGAAAGTTATACATAACACGAGGCGCGGACTTTGCTTTATGATGCTTCAAAAACTCGGCGCCAAGATCGTCAAGTTGCTTGGTGGTCATACCCGCCTTTAGGCGCTGGCCCATGTGCTGAACACACCGAGCAACGATTTGTCCGATATGACTTAAATGCTGAAGTTCTTCTTCATGTTGAATAATCAAAACAGCCTGGGGTCCTGTTATTTATAAATCGCCGTGTGTATTTTTCCATTAACATCGATATAGCCGCGGTACATACCGGCACTATTAAATGAAAAAACAGGTGTGCCTTGGGGTGACATACCAACAATACCGCCCTCTGCCTCCATTTTTACCAACTTTTGTTGTATGACTTCGTCAGCCGCGGTTTGCAGATCGATATTCTTGTACATCACGCGAGCGCAAATATCGTGAGCTACCGCCGCGCGAATAAAATACTCACCATGTCCGGTTGCGGAAATTGCACAGGCACTATTATCAGCATAAGTTCCAGCGCCAATAATCGGCGAATCTCCAATTCGTCCGTATTTCTTATTGGTCATCCCACCGGTCGAAGTGGCGGCCGCCAAAGTACCGTTTTTATCCAGAGCAACAGCTCCCACCGTTCCGAATTTCTTATCGTCAGGCCATTGTTTGCGCTGGTAAAGCTCAGCACTCTCTTTTTCGTCTTCTGAAAGCTGCATTGCTTCGGGATCAGTTTTCAGAACATTCAACAGTTGTTGCCATCGACGGTCGGTGTGAAAGTAGGACGCCTCGACCATCGAAATACCATGTTTTTTCGCAAACGATTCTGCTCGCTCCCCGCTTAACATAACGTGCTTTGATTTCGTCATTACTGCATGCGCCAGCAAGATCGGATTTTTCACATGCGATACGCCAGTGATTGCACCGGCATTTAAGTTTTTGCCTTCCATAATCGAAGCATCAAGCTCGTTGGTTTTGTGATGAGTAAACACCGCACCTTTACCGGCGTTAAAAAGCTCGGAGTCTTCCAGAATCACAATGGTTGCCTGAACCGCTTCGACACTGGAACCACCCTGTTTCAAAATAGCGTAACCGGCTTTTAAGGCTATTTTCATGGTCTGATGGTACGCAGCTTCGAGCTCGGGCGATAAGTTCTTTTTAAGAATGGTTCCGGCGCCGCCATGAATGGCTATTGCAACATCGCCATTAGACTCAGAACGGCTGGCCAGGTCGATTGACGCAAAAGCCAAAATCAATAATCCAAGAATTTTCATTTTATACGCTTTCCTTTTTATTAATCGGCTAATAGAGCTAGAAAAACATTACAAGGTTGCCAATGGACAGTACAAGAATTGAAATCCAGGTGAATAAAGTGCCCCAGAATCGTCCGAACGAAGTGCCGTGGCTGGCCCCCAAACCCTGTGCATGCAAGACCCGTCCGATTACCAGTACCATACCCATTGCATGAGCCAGATAGGAGTTCCCCTGATTGGCTTCAAACAGCGCCAACAAAACTAACGCAATCGGAATGTATTCAATCGCATTAGAATGAACCCGAATCGATCGCTCCAGCTGATGGTCGCTACCATGGCCAATCCCGATTTTTAAACGACGGCGTTGCCGCACGACGTTAATCGCCAGAACAATGATAAATACTCCGCATAGCGAGCCATAAAGGGCGGTAATTGGAAATAACATAGGCTAACTCTTTGTTTTTGTTTGGATGTCTTGAGTATAGGGTTTCGTCAGAGAAAATGAAACTCTAGCGCTTGTCTTGAATCACCAAGCTGGTAGTATCTCAGCTCAAATTCGATTTAAACGGAATATACAATGGTGAAACCGCTCGTTTTGTTTCGCAAGGCCCATAAATGGCTGGGGCTGATCATTGGCCTGCAAGTTTTCTTCTGGGTGGTCGGAGGCTTGATAATGAGCGCTCTGTCTATCGATGAAGTCCATGGTGATCATTTGCATCATACACCCGAACCACTTCCTTTGAACGCAAGTTTATTGAATGAAGTAGCCGAAATTATCGAGTCTCGGAATATTGACGCCAAAGCAATTTCAGTTCAAAAAACTGCTGTAGCACCTGTTTTGACCGTATCGGATGTTGCATCACAAACCCATTATTTTAATCTGTTAACCGGTCAGCCGCTGACGGCCATTTCTGAATTGCAAGCCCGCAAGATTGCAAGCACGCTCTATGCTGGCAATGGAGATGTCGAATCAGTCGAAAAAATAAACAAGGCGTCGACAGAATACCGGAAAGAACTTCCAGCCTGGCGCGTTAACTTTGATGATAACGAAGGAACCTCCTTTTATCTCCATTCCTTAACCGGAGAGTTGCAATCGGTTCGTAATAATCGCTGGCGAGTTTTTGATTTTGTCTGGATGCTACACATTATGGACTACGAAGATCGCACTGACTTTAATCATCCTCTACTGATAATTGCTGCGGCACTTGCCCTTTTGTTAGTGTTAGCGGGAATTTACCTGGTATTTAAAACATTTAGAAAACGCGACTTTGGATTGAAAGGTTAACTCTATGAATCATCGTAAGTTTGTCAGCGAGCAAGTTCAGGCTCAAGAATTATTAGACGCTCACAACAATGGGCTATCATTCAACCAACTGATTAAGAAAAGTACTCCTCTGGTCGTCATTCGACTCAGCCTGATTGCCTTGTGCGCCTGGGTTTACTTCAGTGGTAGTGAGCATAGCACTTTTGCCGTTTTAGCTGGTGGTGTGTTACTCGGCGCTCTGGCCCAAGATTTCGGCTGGTTTGCCAGAACCAGTGCTGCTTGGCCTTTAACCGAAAAAGTGACCGACTGGGAAAAAGTCGAAGCAATCGCCCAAAACCAAAGCGAACAATAAAGCTCTGTTTGGCGAAATGAGAAAAATTCACTTCGCCTGCTTCGGCTTTACAAGCAATGCTTTTTGCAGAATCACAGGATAAGCCGGGACTTCGTCACCTATGTGATCGATGGAACCTTGAGGAATCTTTGAAATTTCATCCGCCACTTCAATTCCTTTTATGACCTGACCAAAAACCGCATATCCGTAGCCACGGTTGGTGTCATTCCGCCTGTCGAGGTGACTGTTGTGTTTCAAATTAATGAAAAATTGGCTATCCGCGCTGTGTTTTTCAGTATGTCGTGCCATGGCAACCGTGGCACGTAAGTTTTTCAATCCGTTGGTCGCTTCATTCTCGATTGGTTCGAAAGTTTCAATGGACTGGTAAGTTTTATTAAATCCGCCGCCTTGAATTACGAAGCCGGGAACAACACGGTGAAACACCGTTCCGTTGTATCGACCTTCGTTTACGTAGCGTAGAAAGTTTTTTACAGTCTTTGGCGACTTCTCAGCATACAATTCTAACTCCATGTCACCATAATTCGTTTGTAGCTTAACCACCGGATTTGCAGCAATACAAGTGTTTATCACGCTGAGTAGCAACAAGATGCCCATAACACTTCGAAAAGTCATATGTTTCTTATCCGACTATTATTTGTTGAACAATACAAAAAAAAGGAAGGCGCTAGCCTTCCTTCTTGTTGCGATATGCTGACTCACCTATTTGTGTTCAGCAAGCTTTTTACTGTTTCTTAAGAAAATAAAATCGGCCAAAATATTACCGGTTTCTTCAAGTTTGAAATCGTCTTCTTCAAAAATGGATTCGTCAAAATCTTTTAGTGATTCAACTGGCTCCATTCCGCGGTCTTTAAGTCGCTGATTGATTCGGGCCAAACGTTTTTCCTTGTTCTTCTCGATTTCAGCCTTGCGTTTTTTCAAATTCAACGAAATCGTTTTGTCGTTTTTCTTCTCGTTGTATTCAGCGATATCCTGCTCAAGGTACTCGAACTCTTTACTGCTTTTCTTTCGCTCAATGTGTTTTTGCTTCAGAACCTGAACAAACTCAGCGACTTCATTGACCGGATTAAAATTAGCCTTCTTAATGGTATCCCAAGCCAGCGCATTATCATAACTGCTTTCACCAAAGTCTTCGCGCGAGAAGGCCGATGGAAAATCAATATCTGGCACCACACCACGATGTTGAGTGGTCTCGCCAGAAACCCGATAAAACTTTGACGTGGTGAGTTTCAACTGACCAAGCTCAGTGTCGAGTAATCCGCGGAAATGATTGAGGTCGCGCAACGTTTGAACGGTACCCTTGCCGAATGTTTGCTCGCCCACAATTAAGCCTCGACCATAGTCTTGTATGGCACCAGCAAAAATTTCTGACGCAGATGCGCTGCCGCCATTAACCAAGACGGCTAATGGACCACCGTACACTACGCCAGGATCAACATCGGGATGCACACGCACACGATTACGAGAGTCACGTTGCAACACGACAGGCCCTTGGTCAATAAACAATCCTGTTAGTTCGATGGCTTCATCGAGCGCACCACCGCCGTTGTTTCTCAAATCGATGACCAAGCCATCGATACCTTGCTTTTCGAACTCTTTAATAAACTTTGCAACATCTTTTGAGGTGCTTTTGTAATCGGGTAACTGCTTGTTGTACTTGGCTTCCCAGTCGACATAAAACTTGGGAATATCAATAACACCAAAAGTCAGAGTTTTACCATTACGCTCGACATCAATCGTCTTTGATTTGGCAGACAGCTCTTCAAGCTTCACTTTTTCGCGCGTTAAAACCACTTCTTTGGTTTCGCCAGCTATCACTTCTTCTTTGGGTAACACTTGCAGCTTTACTTTACTGCCCGCTTCACCTCGGATTAGATCGACTACATCGTCCAGTCGCCACCCGATGACGTCTTGAACTTTACCATCGCCCTGTCCAACACCAACAATGCGATCGCCAACTTTGATTTGTTTTGATTTGGCTGCAGGGGCACCCGTTACCAGCTTATTTATTTTTGTGTAGACATCGTCCACTTGCAGCACCGCGCCAATTCCCTCCAACGACAGTTTCATCTCAATGTCAAAATTTTCAGCTTCACGGGGAGAGAAATAAGTCGCGTGCGGTTCGATGGTCAACGCAAACGCGTTCATAAAATATTCGAACACATCTTCGCTTTTGTTTTGCGTCATACGACGTTTCGCCATGTTGTAACGCTTGGTAAGAACCTCTTTGGTTTCTTCCCAGTCTTTATCCGCCAACATCATGCTAAGTGCATCGGCTTTTACGCGTTTACGCCATAGTTCGTTTAATTCTGCCTCGGTCTGGGGCCACTGGCTTTCTTCTCGATCAAAAGTGTAAGTTTCGTCTTTATCGAAATCGAATGGTTTCTCTAACAAACTTAACGCATAGTCGTAACGGTTCACCCATCGCTCTTGAAACACCAGGTATATATCGTATGCGGGTTTTAGCTGACCACTAATTATGTTGTTATCGATCATGGTGCGATAACGTTCAAATTCTTTTAAGTCTTTCGCTGTAAAATAACTTTTATTACTATCAAGAATGTCGATGTATTTATCGAGAATTTTTCCCGAGAGTTCGTCGTTGTGTCGGATATTTGGTTGCAGATAATGTAAGTCCGAAAAAATTCTCGAGATATACCGACTGGCGATGCCATGACTCGGTTTCGGCATCAACTCATCAGGATCTATCGGGGTGGCATCCGATTTGTTTTTCTTTTCGGGTGCTTCGATTAAAGATTTATCCGTATTTTTATGTTTTTCAGGACTTTCTTGTCCAATTAACGTCAATGGCAAAGCCAGTAGGCCTGCCGCTATTAGAGATTTTAAACCTGAGATATTTTTAATCCAGTCTACAGTCATATACTACCCAATTTAGATGATAATCTGTGCCACAGAGGCTACCTTGTGCCGACTTAACCAAAATCAACCTCAAAGGTCGATATTATTGCAAGCAGAAGCTTTGACCAAGCCTACAATCGAAGGTTCACGATTGTAACTAAAGCAGACTTATTTATGCCTCTTCAAGGTAAAGTTTGCAAGAATTCTTTACACGATATTTCGTCGAGTCGTTCCCATTTTAGCGTTAATTAACTATATTAGAAGTAACACTTTGTTTTTACGAGTAAAAAATGCTCAAATTAATGAAAACCTGGGCCGAAAACTGGCTCAACAGAGAGTCGCCACCACCGCAATTTCCATTGATTGATTTTGAGCGACTCCGCTACGGGTTACGACCTGGCGACGTTATTTTGGTAGAGGGTCGAACACGCGTGGCCGAAGTGATAAAACTGATCACTCAGAGCCGATGGTCGCATGCGGCACTCTACATTGGTCGTATCCACGACATTGAGGATCCGGAGCTCAGAGAGAAAATTGCCGCAAACTCATCTTTCGACCCATCTGAACAGCTGATTATTGAGGGGCTTCTCGGCCAAGGAACGATTTTGAGCAGTTTGAATGACTACGCTAACGACAATTTGCGCATTTGCCGCCCAGCGACACTGTCGCACAGCGATGCCCGTGAAGTAATCAAGTACGCAGTCAATCATCTGGGGACGCCCTACAATTTCCGTCAAATGATCGACCTCGCCCGTTTATTGTTTCCCTGGGTCATCATCCCGAGACGCTGGCGATCATCATTGTTTCGAAGCAGTGCCGGAGAACCCACACGAACCGTTTGTTCATCGATGCTTGCAGAAGCCTTTAATTCTATAGACTACCCCGTGTTACCCAAGTTCAAGAAGGTCGGTAAAGACCGGGTTGAGCTGATCAAGCGAAACGCTAAATTATTTACTCCAGCCGACTTCGACTACTCCCCCTACTTTAAAATTCTCAAGTTCCCATTTTGGGGTGAGCAAGATAAAGCCCATTATCGCGAACTACCGTGGAACCAGGACGGTCTTATGGCCAACGACGATGAAAACTTTACCATTGGTGAATAATTGTACTTTTTATCTTGAATTACCGTAAATTTGTTCTAACTTTACAGGTAGATGCTTAAGATTCCCCTAACCCAGGTGACCTTCCTACAGGGCCTGGGTATTTTTTTATCTGATTTTCGAGCGTTAAATCACTAAGTGTTTTGTAAGTTATTCATGCAGCAAGAAAAAAGGGACAGAACGTCCCTTTTAACTCTTGTTTTTTTACCGTACCTCTCGGTTATGCTCTTTTACGACGCCCCATTAATAGTAATAAACCACCGATAATAAGTAGGCCGCCAGATGCGCCACCGCTACTGTCGGACTGAGGAGCGATTACATCCACAGAGACTTGATCACTATTAACGGCACCCTTTGAATCAGTTACCTCAACCTCAAAGACCAAAGTTGTCTCATTCTCTGGAGCAACAAACTCTGCCTGTAAATCTGTTTCATTCGAAATAGTTACCGAGCTTCCTGAAACCTGTGTCCATAAAACAGTGAGGGTATCACCTTCTGCATCGCTTGCCGTGGCGGTGAGGCTGCTGGTCTGTCCGGTATTCACCTCGAAATCTTCTTGAGCCGTCACTTCTGGGGCAGTATTAGAGTCGTCGTCTAGTATACTTACTTGAATTTCAGAGTTACTCCCCAAGCTGACACCAGACTCACCACTTAGGCTCACAGTAAAGGTTTCAGTCTCTTCGTCATCCTCATCATCGAGCAGAGAAATTTGGATCGACTTTTCACTCGAATCGCCATCAGCCCAACTTAAAGTTCCAGCGACTGCTTCGAAATCAGAACCAGCGACGGCAGTGCCAGAAACGGTTGAATAATTCACACTACCTTCACCGGAGGCTCCGCCTACTCTCTCTACGGTGATTTCAATAACAGAAGTTGTTTCCACTTGCTCAGTCTCGCTACTTCTGAATTCGACCGTACCGGCTTGTGGCTCACCAACCAAGCTCACCGTCAAATAACTGTGCTCACCTAAAGTCAGTCCATTGCTTGGGTCAAACAGCCGTATGAAAAATGACTCTGTAGATTGGTTGCCTGAGTTGTCCTCAGCAACAGTGAAACTAATCGACTTGTTACTGTAGTCGTCGCCCACCCACTCCAATCTACCATTCGCTAATGAGAAATCATTGCCTTGAACGGCACTTCCACTAATCACTTCATAGGCTACGTCAACGGTTGAAGCTCCTGCTCCACTATTAACTCGTCTAACAGAAACCGTCGCTTCACTTCCTCGCTGGAAAGATAATTCTCTGGCAGCAAAACTAGCCGATCCTTGTACTTGCTCTTTAGTCTTATCACGAACAATGTACAATCCACTATTTATATCGCTAACGAGTATTAAGCCCGATGGTAAAAACGGATAAGTACCCCAAGCACCATTAAAAGAATCATTGTCAGACGGAGTAAATGTGTCAAAATAACCCACGGCAACAGGGTCACTGGGATCAGTAATATCAAGTATTGTCAATCCACGTTCATAGTTCGACATGTAATACCGATTACCACGAACGAATCCATTGTGATCTATTGCCCTTGTAGGGCCTGTCCATTGACCGACCTGAACAGGACTTCTCAAATCGTCAATTTGAAAGATTCTTACAGTAGAATTTAAACCACCGCGATATTCATCAAATTCATCGTGCAAAAGAATGTAGCGATGATCTTCCGTCACCCAGCCAGAATGGACGTACTTATTCGAGTTTGAAACATCATCATAAGTCGTATTTGAAAGCTCTCGTGTATCGGCAGGATTAGTGATATCCCAAAGCAACATTTCTTTTTCGTTAAAATCGATGAATACCGAACAATAACTACCGCCATTGAAACAGCCCGTGTCTTTGCGGTCATCGGTGATGGTTAGAGAAGCACCATCGTGCGTGTATCCATTAAAGCTCGACTGATTTCCCTCTACAGTTAAGGTTTCTGGATTAGCTAAAGAATAAGAATGAAAAGAGCCCGAAAGTCGATTTGCACCGACAAGCTGAAGTTTTGGTTCCGTTCCATCAAGCTTGATGTTTAATGCGTGATCGACATTTGAAATATAGACGTTATGGGCAGTATCAACATCATCCTCTCGGCCGACCAAAGAAATACTTTCGGGTAAATTATTCAAATCGATGATTGTAACGCCCTCTGCAGCTTCAACAGTTGCGTATGCGTAGGCTTGCCAAGCATTCAAGCTATCATCAAAATATTGATAAACTTTAATGTCTCTCCAAGTCGAACTTCTTCCGCTAATAGTTCCAACTTCTTGCGGGTTTTCAGGGTCGCTTAGATCAAAAACAGCAACACCATTGGTAACTCCCATTATCGCGTACTCTGCTCCAGAATTAAGATCGACATGCCCCCAAATATCACTCCCAGAAGAAGGTGAAGTACTAAATTGATTGAGAGGGATATGCGCAACCAAGTCGATGTTTTCGCAAGCGAATCCACCGGCGGTACCAGAAGTACATGGCTCTGCCGACTGCATCTTATTTAAAATCGCATAGGACTCGAGGCGCTTCGCCAATTCTGGATTTCGCCCCGTTGCTTTTCCATCCGCTATTATGTGAAAGCCTTTCTCACGCAATGCAGGGACCATGTCCGCGGGAACTCCAGCGAGAAAAGTTTTATTCACATTTGGGCTCTGAGACTGGAAATGATCGAATCGGTTGAAACCCGCTAGTACAGGAACAATTTCGCTTTTCAGATAAAATAATTCTTCTGTTGAACTTATCTCATATTTCCCACTCGCGACTAAGACCTTATCACCCTTATTGGCTTTTTGAACTGCATATCTGATGGTTTTACAAGGCCGAACAGGATTGTCACAAAACCCTCTGTCTTTACCAGCGTTTGATACATAAAGTGACTTATTGGGCTCAGAATGTGAATAGCCAAGAGAACTCGCAATCAAGAGCCCTCCGAGAGAGATTAAGCGAAAGGTCTGTAATAACGACATAGAGTAGCCTCGATAGCTCTTGAGAAATCAAATTATGATATGAACACTATTTAAACACTTTGACAGAGTTCATAAAAGTTGAATATTCACGTCTAATTAACATGAAAGATACAAAAATATTGATAAACCTTAAGGTATTATAGCAATATCAAATTAACTTGTTGTCGCAGAAACGGGGTTGCTCACTTGTTAAAACACCAGATTATTCTTAGCTTTGTTCTATTTATCTCAGCCTGCAAAGCGCCAGAGCACCGCAATTCAATCGAATTTAACCCAGTTTTCGACTCTAAAACAGTGACTTGTGATTCACTCATTATCAAAGATGGTGTCGAATGGCGGCTGGACCAATTTCAGTTCTACATACATGACATTGAGGTCAAGACTAAGAATCAATCATGGCAAAGCGCAAAAATCAGTGAAGGTGACTCAAACAGTGATCGGGTTGCTTTATTGGGCGGTGTGTGCGGTGCTTCTTTTGACTGGTCTGTTTCTCTGGATACAACAACCGCACCAAGTGGTATTAGCAAGATTAGATTTAAACTGGGCGTTCCTTTCGAACTGAACCATCAAAATCCGCTCACCCAGCAAAGCCCTTTGAACCAACCCGACATGTTTTGGGTATGGCAGACAGGCCATAAATTTTTACGGCTTGAACTGGCTTCGAGTGAACACAACTGGATTTACCATCTGGGTTCAACCGGGTGCTCTTCGCCAGCAGCGGTGCGAGCCCCGGAAGCGGAATGCCAGTTTCCCAATACCGTTTCTGTTGAACTGGATAGCAATCTGAGTCAACCAATCCAGATCAACTTAAGTCAATTTTTAGCGCCTGTCGACCTGATAAAAGAAAACAACTGCAAATCGAGTCCGACAAATCCGAATTGCAAAACATTACTT
>JBPEWV010000109.1:0-2861 GCA_052032335.1 Pleionea sp.
CTGCGCTGTGCAAATATTTGGAAATCGTTGGGTTTTAGAGAATATACTTTAAATTCAATAAGTTGGCGTTTTTGTGACGGGGTGAAAATGGCAAAAAGTTCGCGATTTTCACAACTTAAAGCTGTGAAAATAGTGTGAACGGGTTCATTTTCTGAGTAATTCTAGCCATTTTATAGTAGTGATTAGACCACTTTCGGTGAGACTTTCAACTTGTCTACTCACTTCATTATTTGGAGCTTAAAAATATCGCAAAGAGATTTCTGTGCGAATTGATGTTGGAGAGCGCATTGATTACAGTTGGTGAAATTGATGAAAATTTGAAATTTTCCACCAAATTCGATTGCGAAATTTATTCTTGTGTTCGGCAAGATCCGTGGTCGTGATTGGCATACATGAACTGGTATACTTTTTGCCTCAGTAGCTCTATTGAGTGAAGGATTGTTAATACACGTTTTAACGATTCATAGAGTTTGAATGGAATGCCGTTGATTGAGGTGACACAGTTGCCAATTGATGGTCGATTATTTTTTTAACCGGAGTATCGCGTTTGGTAACCATGGTCAGTCAGTCCTCTGTTCAAATAGTAAACAGCGGCAGCCAAGAATGTTTTATCGATTCAGGTTGTTACACCCGGGCTGAGCAATCAGCGCGTCGATATTTTGAGCAAATTCGACAATTGTCAGAAAGCGGGCAGTGCTTAAATCGGTTAAGTGCCGATTTGCAAAGTTGGCAACGCAGTAAAGCAACTTTCAGTTTAAATTCAGGTGTACCCGGTCACCGGGCGAATCAGACTTCTTGTGATGACGTCGAGTCCTGGGGATTTCTGCAAAAACTTCATGCCGAGAAAAAGCTCAAACAATATCTGAATAAATCCATCAGTTACATTTTTATGAGAGATCTGGGATTGTCGCTGTTAGATCGTGAGACCGAACGGCAAGTCGACAATCTGGTGAAGCGCATCAATCGCTGGGTGGTCAAGCAATCCGGAAACTCTGCCGAGAGCAAAACGCCTTTTTCGCTTACCGTACTACAAGATAAAGCCAAACGTTTTGGAATCGAGTCGACTTATTACTGGCTGCTGAATAAGCTCTCGCAGGTGCGCCAGAATATGCCTGAGGAGCTGGATGCGACCGATGGCATGCGCAAACTGGTTAAAATCATTGCTGGCGTTGTATTGCATCAGGTAACGCGACTTGAAAAGTCGGTGTCATTTGCCGAACGCGCAGAAAAGCTGGATAAAGCCATTCGCCTCGGTTATTGCTACGGACTGACTTATCCTTTAATCGATGATCTACTGGATTCGTCAAAAGTGCTGTCGGAGTCGGATAAACAGCGTTTCAATGCTGCCATCAGTGAATCTTTAAGAAGCGGAAAGGTTGTTGATTGTCCAGAATTTGAGCCGTCGGTTGGTAAATCGATGCAATTTATTTATCGCGAATTGCGAGAGGCGTTTGAAACCATCCGGAGTTTGCAATCGGAACATCAAAGCCGGTTGTTTTTTCAGCAAGCTTATGTGTTTTTCGAAGCGCAAGACATCGATCGTGCACGTCGATTGGAAAACGAACAAACTTATTCGACCGAAGAGTTGTTTCTTCCCATCGTTTTAAAGTCGGCCGGTTGCCGTCTGGTTGCTCGCGATATTCTCGAGTGTGGCTCGTCAGATGACTTTCATTTCCGGACTTTCTGTTTCGGTATTTACAATCAATTTAACGATGATATTAAAGATGTTTTCGATGATCTGAATGAAGGCAATGTGACGCCTTATACCGATTTTTTAAAGCACAAGGGGAAGGTCAACCCGTATCGTATCTATTGGGCGGTTGTTCATTACCTAATTTATCACGTTTATCAGGATCATGCGAAAAGCAAACAACTTATTCTGGAGCGAAGTATAAATGCGCATAAAAGTGTGTATCGTGCGTTGGGCGATGAAAAGTATCAGCAATTGTGTGGCACATTATTGAATACCGGCAATCGGGCATTCGATCAACTGATCCATCAGTTGGTTGTTGAACCCAATGATGTAGCCTGGTTTGACAAGTTTATCAGTCGTCAGGTGTCGAGTTTTTTTGAACAGCAAGACAAAGACAAACAGAACTTCGTGTCGGAGTTTCGTTCGATTCGAGATTCTGTCAATCAGATACTTGACGTCGAACCCCATCGGCGTCTGCCGCAAAATCAGTTGATCGATGCAGCCAACTACAGTTTGAGTTCGGGCGGAAAAAGGATGCGATCAGTGATGTCGTTTGTGTTGGCAACTCGGCGTTATTCTTTTGAAACCGCTCAGTGGAAGTCGGTGGCAAAACTTCTGGAATATATGCACACAGCGTCTTTGATATTGGACGATAAACCAAGCCAGGATAATGCTGATTTACGTCGCGGTAAGCCGACCTTGCACAAAAAATACAACTGTGAAGCAACGGCTGAATTAACAGCGGTTTCGTTGATGATGAAAGCCGTCGAGGTGCAAAGTCAGATTCGCGGATTTGAGCCGGATAATATCTTAAAAGCGATCGAGTATTCGGCTCGTACAACTCAGATGATTTGTGAAGGTCAGTTAATGGATTTAAAAGCGAACCGGGCTGCGCTCGATAGCGCCACGCTGGAATCAATTTGTCATTTAAAAACCGGGCTTGCGATAGAGGCAAGTTTGTTGATACCGGCGATATTGGCCGGCGAAAACGATATTGAAAAATCGCACTTAAAGCAATTTGCCAAACATCTGGGGATAGCCTTTCAGATAAAAGACGACTTACTGGACGAGTATGGCAATGCCGAGTCGATGGGCAAACCCACTGGTCAGGATTGTTCACAGAACAAGGTCAATTTCGTGACCAGCCTGGGAGTTTCTGAAGCCGAAC
>JBPEWV010000011.1:0-7601 GCA_052032335.1 Pleionea sp.
TCGGGCAGTAGGCATAAAGTCCCGCCCTGGTGCGATCGAATGAGATCACCGGTAATAAGCGTCGTGTTTTCGATTAACAATGCCAGTTCGCCCGGAGTTTTGGAGCCGTTCATCTCGAACACTCGCATTCCTTCAATAAGATTATCGCCTTCGCCTATCCAGTGATCGCATTCGATGGGTAACGTATCTTTTTCCCTTTTTGGGCCCACCAGTTTAGCTTCTAGAATGGTTGCAATATTTTTCGCATCGCGAATGTGGTCAGAATTGGTGATAACGACAAAAGCGGCTCCGCCGAGGGATTCGATATGTTTTAAGTCATGCAGTGACATAGACAAAGGATCAAATACTACATTGCCCTGCTCGCGCACCCAAACGTAACTGTGAAAATCGATGTCGCGTTCGGGATTAAACTCAGTCCAGCAATAAAATCGGTCATTGTGGCATTTTTTCATAACTCTGCTCCTGTTAGCCCATGCCATTAGACTACATGGCTTACACAGCAATTTAAACCTGCGTAACGAATTCCCTTGTAACCATTACTCACAGTTTAAAAGCTTCATCAGATTGATTTGAACTACACATATCGTAAAAATGCGTACATTATATTAAGCTCTTTCAAACTGTTGGCATAATAACTTACTCAATTTGTTTAATTAAGGGAATCCTCATGAGAATCTTAGTCACAGTACTGCTTGTTGTAACTAGCCTAGCCTCCTACGCCAAAGAGCCCGTCAGCTCTTTTCACCGCTTGCTGATTTTTAACGATCATAACGAGCTTTTATTAGTAAAAATAAAGGATAAACCTATTTGGGTGACCACGGGCTGGTACCAGGACAATCAACTGTCGATAATGCAAGGATTAAAGCAATTGGCTGGCGACTTTGGATTTGAAATTACGCAGCCTAGGCTGGTTGGCATATTCAATTTACAGGACGAAGACGGAAAAGTCGTATCGCTGCGCAATTTTTATACGACCAAAGTTAAGTCTGGTTCTCTCAAGCTCCCGGCGTTTATTGAGAAAGCCGAGTGGTTATCGGTTGATGAAGCTGTAAAACGTAGCAGCTTCCCGCACATTAATTGGTTAACCAAGCAAGTACTTGATCATCCTTACACCGTTTGGGGTGGAAGTATTAAGAGTTATAAAGAGGGCGGTTCGTTTAAAGCAGAATTGGTCGAACCCTTTTACCCGATGACCAAGAAAATGCTAAAACTGGATTAGAATACATGCTAGAAGTTATGGTGTTTATCCTTTCTTAAACATCAAACAATAACCCACACCACGCACCGACTTTAAAAAGTATGAGTTACCCGGTGTTAAATCGAATTGCTTTTTTAAAGTGGAGATAAAGTTATCGATGGGAAGCAATGTAAATTACTGTTCTCTGTCGAATAAAAGGTTCCGTGGCTTAGGTCCTCTGTAATAACAAGTGCTGAACCACACTGAAGTGAGTCTTGCTGATTACAGGTAATGGCAATAAAACCAAAATTTCCGCTATCTCTTAAATCTCTTTGTACAATATAATCCTAGCCTTTACGGCCTCAACAACCATGGCGAAGGCGCATAGAATGCTTTGAAGAGTTTACGCCACTCATTTTGGCCACGGAAGCTTAATATATTAAATGAGTATTAAAACGTGTTTAAAATTATAATTACTGATTTCTTGAAGTTATTACTATTGCTCAAGCTCATCCTACTTGTTGTTTCATGCGGTGGCTCGGGTGGTGACTCAGGCAGCAACTCACCTCAATTCTGGTTTGTGCAAAAAACACTTAATGTCGATGTCTATGAATACGACCCGAATACTCGGTACGACAGTGTTTATGTCGACGTCTCAGATAGCTTGCGACAGAAGATTGAAAATGGCAAAGAAATATTTGTTGAGCTAACGCAATCCAACCCAGGGTTCGCTATTCCAACGTTAGAAATACAGGGCACCCGAGGGTTAGTTACCATCGATAGCAACTTTTTAGACGGACGCCCCGTTGGAATATACTCTACAGACATCAAGCTGAAGCTTTGTCATGACAGTAATTGCAGTAAAGTGATCGGAGAAGATACCTTAACGTTCAATTTTGGTAGACACGCTTTACCTGAAATTACTACTCGTGAAGTTGCTATTTCCCACATCGAAGGTGAAACTGAACCAGCGACCGAGATCGATATCGACTTCAAGACAATGTCTGTTGAAGCGAGCCAAATCAGGTTCGAAACGAGTTATGCCAGCGACACACAGAATTGGCTCGACATTGATCACTCCATCGAGGGTAATCAGGGTACAGTCATGCTCAATGGACTGGATACCCGTTGCGGTAATCATTACGCTCAGTTAACCATCGAGTTTACTACTGTGGGAGGGTTAACCGATAGATTCAATGTCGATGTTGCCTATACTGCCGACAGCCAGACGGCAGAATTAATCTCGGCCTACCCTAGGATTCAATATGCCAATAAACCGATGCAATTCTTGCTTAAAGGATGTGGACTGACACAAATTCAAGCAGAAGATTTTCGACTCGAAGGATTGCAAATTACTGGATTCGAGCGCCGAGATAATTTCAATATCGATATTGTTACCGCTCCAGTTTCTCAAGTTGGAGCAATCAATCTTGTATTAGAGCAGTCATCTAACTCAGAAGCGGCACCCACCATCGACGTTCGTTCCGAAAGCACCTTTGCTTACCAGAGCTTCGAATTACCCAACTTGGATGGCTATGGGGCGGAAGATCTTGGACTTTACGATTACTATAACGACGTTATTTACATCGATACCGACTACGAATGGAAAGCCTTCTTCAACGATGATGGTGTATGGAAAGAAAACACCAACTTCAATATTGCTGGTGTAAGAGACATGGACTTGTCAAAAGATGGCACTTTGCTTTATGTCGTAAAAAGTGAAGAGCTGTTGATTCTAGACGCTCTAAGCCTTGAAATTATCAACACTTACCCTTCTACCATTGGCGATTTAACGTCCGTCAGTGAGACGTCCACTGGTAATTTGCTGATCGGACGCGACACAAGGGCGAACGACTCTCCTATGGGTTACTTTGATTTACAATCCAACACGTTTTCGCGGTCGCCAGCGATCGAAACAGGTTACGATCCTATGCCAGTAACCACTTTGGATAAATCGAAAAGCTTTATCAGCAGCTTCCCTTATCCCGCATTCTATCGTTACAACGACGAGACGGGGGTTATCGATAAGTTATTCGATAGCTACGTCAATATTGTACGATCGGCATTCAGTCAAAATGGAAATCGTTCTGTTCTATTCAGCTTTGGTGGCTCGCTATCAATGAGCATACGAGATGCTAATTTTGAAGAAATTGGTAGCCTTCCGGCCTATATAGAAAATCCCAACTCGTATAACTCAGATACCGCTCAAGACGTTGCTTTAACCAAAAGCGGACAAACAGCTTTTGTGCTTTACCGGTCTTATGTTGACTCAGCTTCGACCTACATTCTTGAGTACGACTTATCTGCTATCGAATCTAATGGTCAAGCTCAAATGGTTCAACGATACAACATGGGTCTCGACGCGACCAATCAAAAGATGTTCATCAGCGGTGATGAAAACACAATTTTTATCTATGGAAATAAGACATTTATTGTCTTCCCGCTTAATTAAGTTATTTTTCGACAGGTTGTAGCGGCCTAAATGGCCAAGTTTTAACTAAAGCATTAAGTCGCTCAACCATCAAAAAAACATTTAACTTTTCATCAAGCAATAACCAATTCCTCGCACCGACTTTATAAAGTATGAGTTACCCGGTGTTAAATCGAATTGCTTTTTTAAAGTGGAGATAAAGTTATCGATGGTGCGATTGTCGACGTAAACGTCCTTACCCCAGCATTCATCGAGGATAGTTTCTCGAGAAAGAGCTTCGTTTTTGTGTTGTACCAGCAACTTAAGAATATTAAACGCACGAGTGGTTAAATGCAGTTCCACATCATTGTAGCTTGCGGTCATGGACTTCCAGTTTACCTTCCGCCCATTAATATCCAGGGTTTGAACTTCTGCAATAGTAAGCGGCCTGCGTAACAAGGCTTTAATACGCATCAACAGCTCTTTTGACCGATAGGGTTTAGAAACGTAATCGTCGGCACCGCATTCAAAGCCTTCGACAACATCTTTCTCCAGTCCTCGGGCAGTTAACATAAGAATTCGGGTTTTGATGGCATTTTGTCTAATCCATTGGGCAAGCTCATAGCCATTTCCATCGGGCAGCATAATATCCAACACGGTAACATCGATTTTTGTTTCATTTAGAACTGTTCGACCCTCGGCAACCGTTGCAGCCTGCTCCACAATAAAGTCTTCAAGTTGCAAAAAATCCGCCAGCGTTTCTCGTAGATTATGGTCGTCTTCAATAATAAGTATTCTAGAGTTCATTTCAACCAATCACCAACTGCCATTGTGTCCCCGAGTCGAAGCAAAAATCATCTGACCGATTTTTCTCGAATTGAGAAACACCCTTTGATATTGTCTTGGACTGTCGAATTTCTATTTGACCACCATGCATCTGCATAACTTTTCGAGACAGTGCCAACCCTAATCCGAAACCCTTTTTACCGTCATTATTCTTTTGATAAAAAGATTCAAAAACCGAATGCCATGAAGGTTCGTCAATTCCACAGCCGTTATCGGTGACGATTACCTTAGTGATATCGCTTTCGATTATCATTTCAAAAACAACCTCAACGCGATCATGTTGATTGTACTTTACTGCGTTTGACAGCAGATTAAGAATCACCAAAGTAAAGAGGGGTTCATCGACATCCATCTCGAAAGTGTCTGGCAATCGATTAGTCGCGACTATCGGTTGTGGAAATGCGTCGATAATGTCTTCAATCAAATCTCGGACGACCACTTTGGTACGCTTCAGAGAAAAATTTTCGGCTTGTAGGCGATTGAAAGATAAAATATTGTCAACCATTAACCACAAGCGATCGGCCTCTCGTTCGATTCGTTGCGGATAGTCTCGGCCGTCGAGTGATTTCGTTAACCGTTTTTGCAATGTCTCTGCCATCAAACGAATTGAAGCAAGCGGAGTTTTTAGTTCGTGACTCACCAGATTGACGAAGTCTTCTTTCAATTGAATGTATTTCTCTTTTCGCTGCTGCCGTTGTTGAATGGCCAATACCGCATAAATCGAAAGTGCGACTAAAATCAATAGCAATAGTATTTTAACGGCCATGTAAATCTGTTGCTGTTCTGATTGCGATTGCCATGAGGGTCGAGTTACTGTTATTGGCAGGTCTTTCAGTCTGGCTGGCAGGCTTGCGTTGTCAAGAACAATTCGGTCGTCAGCGTGCAGCTGCCCCGTCGATACAAGCGTCGATTTCAGTGTCTCGATAATCGACGACAGTGTAACCTCTGTAACGAGACAATTGTTAGAATCGATGGCCTTGCTCAAAAACGTTTCTCCCAGCACAAGTCCATCACTGCAATGCGTTACAGGTATTTGAAGTTCACCTTTTGATAAAAAGAATTGATAACGCTTTAACTTGTCCAACGGTAAATTAACCCGTTCGGCATACTCTTGAATTTTATTGACGATCAAAGTCGAATCATCTTGTGAAAACAGTTTAAGGTTGTCGAAAAGAAGATGAAACACTGGCTTCACTTCGCTTTGGTCTGACTGAAATCCAGCGAATAATACCGAGTGAATAAATTCACGATTCCAACGATAATTTTCATCAATCTCGAGCAATAACAAACTGGATGCTAACTCTTCACGCACACTGAGTTTATAGTTTTCTTTATGTGCCAAAAACGAACTAAGGAAGCGGCGCAAAGTGTCACTGTCGCCATTACCCAGAGCGGTACGTAACGTTCGCAGTATGGCAGCGCGCTGCAAAAGCTGTTCTGAAAAATTCTCGGTAATCTTGTTTTCTTGAGGTCTATTAAAAATTAACGAACGCAGAGATTGCCAGTATTGAGTCCAAAAGCTATTTACTTTACCTGGCAAAGGCGGAAAGACCTGTTGGTGATTAAATCGCCAATAAAAGTCTGGAGAGTATTCATGCCATTCGCGTTCAAGTTGTTGTTTGCTTTCTGGATAACCTGAAAGTTGCTGTTCGAGAACGTAGCTTAGCGTTCGCTTGGTAGAATCCGACAATAACTGCTGATTCGTCGATAATAGTTGTTGGTTTTGTTGGTATTCAAAAATTAACAGCCACAAGAAGAAAATTCCTCCCAGTAATATGAGAGGAACGTACGCTGACTTCTTCATTCCCTTAAGTCGGATCATTTAAGTAAAGGTACCTGATCTAAGTCAATGGTAGAAATCGGTCCGTGACCGAGATAGGGATCTTGACGTTTGTCGAGTATGGCCGCCTGCTCAATTGCCATACTCAATTGTTGAACGCTTTCTTTACGTTGATAGGTTGCCGGCAAAGAAACTAAGAGTTCATCGATATCTTGGTAGGAGTACAAGCGTGACCAATAAGATTGTCGAAGTTTTTCAGCGAACGCGGCCGCCACCGCTGACAATCGCATGTCAGACGAAGCTAAAAGAGGATTGTTTCGGATCACCGACGGCGGGATAGCTTTAGAAAGGGTATTCACTTTTTCGCTCATGGGATATTTGTATGCAATACTCAGAGTTCCCAACGATTCTGCTATTTCAGTAAGTTTCACTTCGTAAACGGCGGTTACCCGATAGCCAGCACCCAGTTCGCCGCCATCTTTTTTAGCGTCAAGAAAATCTTCCTGATTCAAGTGTCGATTTTCGTAGCCTAGCAATCGATAGTGCGTGACTTTTTTCGGATTAAACTCGACCTGCACTTTGGCGTCTTTTGCTACCGTCTGTAGATTTTGCGTCAGCTTATTTACAAAGGCTTCCTGAATGTCTCGATACCCAGACAAGTACAGGTAGTTACCATTGCCTTTATTCGCCAGTTGCTCGAGTAAATAATCATTGTACATACCGACGCCGACGCCAACGGTCGTCAGAAAAACGCCTTTCTCTTTGAATACTTCTATCTGATTTAGAATTTGTTCCGGCTGGGTACTACCAACATTGGCCATACCATCGGAAGTTAATATGACACGATTATTTTTCTCCGCATCATACATTTGATCAGCCAATTGATAACCGAGTTTTAAACCAGCCGCGGCATTGGTACTACCCTTGGTCTGCAACTGCCGAATCGATTGGTTTATGTATTGCGCATTACGAGCTTCGGTCGGCGGGATAACTACTGTTGCATTATCACTGTAGGTGACAAGAGAAACCATATCATTATCGCGCAGTTGCGACACCAGGGTGATCATTGCTTGTTTCAGTGTGTCGAGCTTGTTATCAGCGCCCATCGACCCGGATACATCCGCGACAATAACCAAATTAAGAGGTTCACGCGCGTCATCCTCGAGGTGCTTCGTTTGAACACCCAGATGCAATAAATGATAACCGGGGCGAAACGGCGACGGCATCACTTCAGCACTTAAACCAAATAGGTCGTCTGACGGCCGGTATTGATAGTCCATAGCATTAACAAATTCTTCAACTCGAATACCTGCTTTCGCGGGCAACTGATGACGATTCAGCATGTTTAAAGCGAGTTTGTAAGATCCGTTATCGGCGTCCATGGAAAA
>JBPEWV010000110.1:0-1814 GCA_052032335.1 Pleionea sp.
CGCACCAGCTCGATTAAATCTTTTTCGAATGGGCTTAACGCAACTTTCTCATGCTGGTGTTCGGTTTTACCCACCAGCGCAGAGTCGATCATGCCCGCTCCGACGGTAAGGTTGCTCATTCGATCGATAATGATAAACCCACCCGTTTGTTTATTCTTTTGATAGGCATCAAAGACCACGGGTTCGGCCAAGCTGACATCCACTGAACCAATTTCATTAAGTTCCAGAAAATTGGCATCGCTTTCTTCTAAAGTATTAACATCAATTTTGTGTCGAACTTTTTCAAACTCGCCTGTCGTCTGTTTACTGGCAAATTTAAATAAATATTCTCGATTCGGTTGCATCGCATCCTGATGCATCCATATAACTTTTGAACGCAGCCTGGGAGATACATGCGGCAAAGCGTCTTTTTTAACAATCATATTACCGCGACTGACGTCTACTTCATCGTTCAGAGTCAGTGTCACTACCATGGGCGCATCCGCCTGCTCCAACTCACCGTCGTAAGTCACTATCGACTTGATGGTTGAAATGGTGCCTGAGGGTAATACTCGAATAGTATCACCCACTTTCACATTGCCCGCAGCTATGGTGCCCTGAAAGCCACGAAAATCTGAGTTAGGGCGACTCACCAGTTGCACTGGGAAACGAAAGTCTTCATTCGCGTGCATCGCCTCAATATCGGTATTTTCAAGGTACTCCATTAAAGTGGAACCACGAAACCAGGATAACCGCTCACTGGAATTAACAACATTGTCGCCTTTCAGTGCGGAAATAGGTACAAACCGAATATCTGGAATATCCAGTGAACCGGCCAACTCCAAATATTCGTCCTGAATTTCTTTGTAACGTTCTTGAGAGTAGTCAACCAGGTCCATTTTATTTACAGCGACAATCACTTGCTTAATACCCAGCAGAGAACAAATAAAACTATGCCGTCGAGTTTGAGTCTGAACACCTTTTCGAGCATCCACCAGAATGATCGCCAAGTCGCAAGTCGATGCACCGGTCGCCATATTGCGCGTATACTGCTCATGCCCTGGTGTGTCGGCAATGATAAACTTACGTTTGTCCGTCGAAAAATAACGGTAGGCAACATCAATGGTAATACCCTGTTCGCGCTCTGACTGAAGTCCATCGACCAACAAAGCCAGGTCGACTTCGTCACCCTGCGTACCAACCTTTTTACTATCCGCTGATATCGCCGCAAGTTGGTCCTCGAAAATCATTTTGCTATCGTGAAGCAGGCGACCGATTAAGGTACTTTTACCGTCATCGACACTGCCGCAAGTAATAAATCGCAACAGCTCTTTGTTCTCATGTTGCTTCAAATAGGCCAGAATATCTTGTTCAATTAAAGGTGATGCGTGACTCATGCAAACTCCAGTTTCGAGTTTCGAGTTTCGAGCCGAATCGTCGGACCGTTCGAATTTCGAGTTTAAATAATTATCTTAATTTTTGAATATACTTCCCAATCATTTTAGATAACTGCTCAGATTCATTCAGCCACTCATTTCCTAAAAAGCTTGGAATATACCCAACTTCAATACCAATATACGTTTGCGACTTAAACTCCCCTAGAGAGCCTTTCGCAATAGAGAAAAATTGCTTTTTCTCCTTGCAATAAAACCTTTCGCTACCCTCAGCAATATTTGAGGATACTGATAGTACACTTCGAGTAATTTGGTCTTTAAAGCCATAATCTTTTAAGTTTGCCAGGTTCTTATAAACTTCTACAGCTAAAGACTTACTACGCAACCATACATCCAATTTCTCGTAATTCATACACACTCCTTGTATAGGCACTCTGGTTA
>JBPEWV010000111.1:0-11707 GCA_052032335.1 Pleionea sp.
AAACGTTTTGACTATCATGTGGATGCAGAATGCGCTGCTTTAGAATATGAACGTAAAAGTCATCATTAAATCTACTGGGTTGAAGCAACTAAGTAATAATAAACGTTTCTCATTTTGCACATGCTAGAGGCTATCTGCGGTTAGAGATACCTCTCTTTATTGGAAATGCAACCCCATCTACTTTTGTTGCAATGCTGATTTGCTCCGTTTATTTACTTACCGTTTTCCTAATCGATGATAAAAAAGTTCACCTTCTTTGTGATTATTCACATAGAATCTCGAATAATAAAGAAAAGCAGTGGGTAGCTTACTCCAGTGATAGGTTTACTGAATGTCAGATAAAATCGATAAAAATGAACTGCTTAGGTTAGTTCTTGAGAATAAGAAGATCATCTATAAAGTTTGTCGTTCTTATTGCAATAACGAACATGACAGAGAGGAGTTGGTACAAGAAATATTTGTACAGCTTTGGCGAGCGTCGGGTAATTATGACCCCAAGTATAAGTTATCTACCTGGATGTACCGAATTTCTTTGAATGTTGCGATCTCCTTTTACAGAAAGGAGCAACGCAAAAGGAAAAGTACCGTAGCGCTTGACGAAAGGCTGCTCGAAAGCATAGAGGTTGAGCATGAACATTCTGAATCAGCGCAAGACGTTCAGCACCTTTACCAATTTATCGGAAGGCTCGATGAATTGAATAAAGCACTGATGTTGTTATACCTGGACAATCACAGCTACAAAGAAATCGCCGAAATTTTAGGCATAAGCGAAACCAATGTGGCAACTAAAATCAATCGAATAAAGCTAAAGCTGAAACAAGATTTTTCGGCTTTAGACAACTAGTTAAACCGAGGTGACAACTATGGATTTAGATGACTATCAGAAGAAATGGCAAGAGCATGATGAAACGTTAGATAAGTATATCAAGTTCAATACTAAGCAATTGGAGGCAATGAACCTCAACAGTGCTCGCTCTGAACTCGATGACTTTTTGCGAACGCCGATGTTGGGGCTGCTCATCGGTTTAGCACTGCAAGTTTTTCTTGTGTTTTTTATTCTGAGTCACCTGGCAATGCCGCAGTTTGTTGCTGCAGCGCTTTTAATTAATGCGTTTGTGGTTTTTCAGATGGTCGTCAGTGCGTATCAAGTGTCGGTGATAAGGCGTATTCACCTTGATCTTCCGGTAACGTTAATTCAGAAGAAACTGGGGGCGCTTGCTCTTAACCGAGCGCAATATTTGACCGTCACCAGGTTTGCGTACCCGTTGCTTTGGGTACCGGTGTTATTGGTGGCATTGAAAGCGCTATTTAATGTCAATCTATTCTTGTATCTGGAGCACTGGTGGATATTGCTTCAAATGATTATAGGTATTGTCTGTTTAGGTTTTGGGGTTTGGCTGTCTCGACAATACCTCTCACAAAAGAAAACTTCTCCTCGCTTGATTAAGTTGATGGATAACCTATCCAGAAACGACATAACTGGAAAAAATCTGAAGCAAGCAATTTCCTCTCTAAATTCGGTAAAACGTTTTGAACAAGAAACATAATGCCCAGCAATAGTGAACAGTTGAATTTGAGGTAAAAGGTTTTTGTGATGGCAGCATCGGCAACTGGGTCACAGGGCATTTAGCTTTTGTAGCGTGAGATAATAGTTGGTCTTAAGAACAAAGGCGCAATCGAATTGATGTTGGTAAAAAACTTTTGCCAATTGGTGGTTGGTAGCTGCCTATTTTTATACCTCTTTAAGGTCAAAGGTGAAAAAAGTTGACTTTGTGCGACAGTTGTCGCAATATTGCGTCATCTGTAACACTGATCGATCGAAGATTATGGCTGAAGCTTCCAAACCATCACCAACCGAATTAACGCTCCTGAAAGCATTGTGGCGAAAAGCGCCCTTAAGCGCGAAAGAAGTGCATCGCGCTGTCGAGGCGCAACTGGACTGGTCTTACTCATCGACGCGTAAAACGCTAGAGAGGATGGAGGCGAAACAGTTCGTCTCGGTTTCTGAGGTGCACGGCATTCGCGTGTTTACGCCGAAGCTGGTTAAAGTAAAAACCCTGGCTCAATACGTCAAAGATTTTGCCAAAAGCGTGCTCGAGGTGAAAGGCACTTTACCGGTCACTATGTTTTCAGACAGTGAGTTATTGGACGAAAACGAGTTAAAAGAGCTGGAGCGCTTGTTGAACGAAACCGAAGGGACGGGTCATGATGAGTAATCTATTGTCTTTGGCTTACGATTTTACGGTTATTTCGCTGTTCTGTATTTTGAGTAGCGCGGTGATCTATGCCTGTTGTCGGTTGGTGGTCCGGTTTTTCCCCGAAGCCATTTCATGGCGTGAGTTCTGGATCGTTGCTCTGGTTTGTTCGGTTGCTACCATTTTCTATTTCTTGATTCCGAATTCGGTCGTTGAAACCCGGCTATTTAACTTGAGCCCAATCGTGTTTCATATGGATCATCACGCAGCCTCAGAAGCCATCGGCCCGTTAACCCAAGCTGTCGGTGTGACGCTGGGCCCGCTGGAATACGCCACACTTGTTTGGAGCTTTATTATTTTAACGGGCTGTTTTATCGCGCTGTTGCGCACCATCAAAAACTACCTGCGGCTTGGCCAATTGGTTGAAAACTCGGTCGATGTTTCGCGTTGTAGCGATCGATTCGACAGCCACTCGCTGCGAAAGTTAAATAAAATTGGAAAGCGCTATAGCCTTACCGTAACCATCACTCGTGAGCCGGTGTCGCCGTTTATCGCCATGGTACCGAGACCCTATATGGTGTTTTCTGAAATGGCGCTTCAAACGCTTTCCCCAAAAGAGTTAGACCTGGTCATTCGGCACGAGTTGATCCATTTAAAACGCAAAGATTACTGGTTGAATAGTTTAAGTCGTTTGCTTGCCAGTTGTCTGTGGTTTAACCCATTTGTGGCAAAATTAAATCAGTATTTGAACTTGGCTATGGAGAGCAGTTGTGATTTAGCCGTAATTAGTAAGCAACCAAATTTGCGGAGGACCTACGCACAAGCCATGGTAAAGGTCCTCCGCGGATCAGCAACGAGTGACGCCAATCAAGTCGTTGCTGCCTTCTCATCGAAAATACATAGGAGCATAACAATGAGAATTAACTGTATATTGAAGCCTTCGGTGCCAAGAATCAAGACATCCATCAAAAAGGCGGCGCTGGTGGTGTTTGGGCTGGGATTCAGTTCGCTGTCTCTAAGTTTTTACCCGGTTCAAGCACCAAGCGAAATGGCCCCGGTTTTGAAGATGGGTCATCCCGTACCCGAGGCTCGAGTCACAGCCAAATATGGCGCGAATAATAAGCTTCACAAGTTTCATAAAGGCATTGATTTGGCGGCACCTACGGGTACTAAGGTCATTGCTGCTGCGGCTGGGAAAGTCGTCACCGCAACCACTCAGCTTGAAGGATTTAAGAACTACGGAACGATCATTGTGATTGATCACGGCAATGGCATAAAGAGCTTGTATTCGCATTTAAACGCCTTGAATGTTGCCGAAGGTTATCGAGTTGAAGCGGGCGACGTTATAGGTTTCGTTGGCGAAACCGGGCGTACCACCGGACCGCATGTGCACTTTGAAGTGTTGAGTGATGACAAAAGAGTGAACCCAAGTCGGTTTATCAGTTTTTAAGGCTCGTATCGCGTGAAAAACGGAAAGTCGCGGCCAATACATTTGGCGGCGACTTTTTATAAAGGCGTTGGCATTGAAACGTTTGTTCTGAAAAGTTCGCCTTGGCTTGTTTAGCCGTTATTCTGATCGGCTTTCGCCTTTATGTATAAATCGAGAATCAGTTTGTGCCTTCGCTCCATAGTGCGAAGTTTATCGAGAATTTCGTCGGTCAGCTCGGTGTCTTTGGCCACTAAGATCAAACCTTGCTCACTCATACAGTTTCTGCTCAGTTTCATGCCCGGGCGCGCTTTTTGTGTGTTAGTTTTGACTTCTCGATAGCCTTTCTCGGGCGATACAAGTACTTTAACCGCTTTAATAAACGCGTTAGTTACTTTACTGTCGAACTTGACTCCGGAAAGTGAAAATACATAATCCGAGGCTTGATCGTGGGTGTATTTTTTTCCGTCGAACATTCCGTTACGCAACACAAAGTACTCTTTGGCAATACTCACAATTTTCGCGCCAATACAGATTTCATCACCTTTGATGCCTTCGGGAAAACCGGTGCCATCTTCGTACTCACAGTGTTGTCGAATGATTTGTTTTGCCTGATTCATATTTTCTATGTTGAGCAAGCAAGCTTCTGAAAAGGTGGGGTACTGAGAAAACTCATTGATTTCGGTTTCGTTCATTTTTCGAAGTGGAATGCTCAGAATCGAATCTGGCATGCCCAGTTTGCCCAGCTCTATCAGCAACGAGGCAAATTCCACCTGCTCGATAGACTCGCTGTTTAACTCCAGAGTTTTGGCGATGCGTTTGCACAGTGCCGACATATCGGTGGTCGATTTACCCAGCGTATAAGGGCGCAGACTGATAACGTTGGAGAGGATATTGACCAGAGTGCGGTTGCTTTTTTCGAGACGAACTGACGCCATTTCATACATTTGAGCCACTTGTTCCAGCTCTTGTGTTCTTATCTTAACTTTTTGTTCAAGTTCTTGAGAGAGTTTTTTTAACTTCTGATTTTGCACGTTCGACTTTTTCAAAAGGGTGTTACGTTCTTTCTGCAAAAAATGAACTTTAAGTGCCGATTGAACGGTTTGAATGAGTTGATCATCTTCCCAGGGTTTAGAAATAAAACTACTGATTTTGCCTTCGTTGATCGCTTTAATGGTGGAGTCAAAGTCGGAATATCCGGTGAGCAATATTCGGGCAACCGCGGGGTGCTCTTCTCTAACCCGGGTTAAGAATTCGGCACCGTCCATTTCGGGCATTTTTAAATCGGAAATCACCAGGTGGATGGTATTGGCTTTGAGAATTTTTAATCCTTCGGCCCCGCTTTCTGCGGTGAATATTCCATACTCCAGTTTGCGAAAGACCCGTCGCAACGATTTTAATATGTTTGGTTCGTCGTCAACACATAAAATATTTGCTTTGTGTTGCTTTTGCATTTTAAATCCTCTGACATTTTTTAAGTTTTATAATCGATGTTTATGGCGTTGCTATTGTCCTTTTTTAGCAAAGGAAGCCAGGTCTATGTTGTTGCGCTTGAAAAAATCCGTCGGTTGTTGGCGAACCAGTTTTTTCAATGCTGCTCGCGATTCTTCTTCGTCTAAACCCAGCGAGACCAGATACGTCAGTAACTTGTCGAACGCTTTACGTCTCAGCAAACCTTTTTCTGAGGTGTCTCGACGATCCTGAAAATAATCCATAAGGGTCGAGCCGCACTCGCAATTGCGATACATTTCGAGAAAGTTTTCATCTTCATCGTTGATCGCCTTGATACCGGAGCTACCACGTATTCCTTCGGTTTTTGTCAAATACTCTTCGACCGTTTTATAGACTTTTCCACAAGACGTGCATTTTTTCGGAAACGCGTTTTCCGATAAGGTTTGCAGATCTTTTAGGAAATCGAGCTCGCTCATTCAGTTGTCGAAAATTGTTGTGATGTATTCAGTATAGTTGAAAAAAATTCGACTATTCAAAAAGATAGCGATGAGTGTTGGGTTGCGTTTGCAGAAGTTGAACGGAATGAATGTATCTCAAAAATATATATTTGTGGCAATTCACTGTACCCGCCGTAACAGAAGCACAAGGAGCAAACTGGGCAATTCGATTGGTGGGTCAACCTGGTGACAGCCCGCCTGTCGCTGGCGAGTCAGATATCGACCTTGCCTCTTAATTGTTTTCTTTTGCCGTGTTTTTTCTTGGAATCGAGCCGTTTTCGTTGTGATGATTGGGTTGGCCTGGTTTTGCGTCTTGTTTTTTGCTCTTTTATTGCGTCGCGCACAATGGCAACCATACGGCGAATGGCGTCTTCTTTGTTTTGCTCTTGAGTACGAAAGCTTTGCGCTTTAATGATCAATACGCCATCGGAATTGATTCGATTGTCAGATAGCGCCAGCAGTCGCTGCTTGTAAAATTCGGGCAGGCTTGAGTTTGGAATGTCGAGCCGCAAATGGATCGCCGTGGCCACTTTGTTTACGTTCTGACCGCCAGAGCCTTGTGAACGGATGGCGTTTAACTCGACTTCAGAGTCTGCTAGAGACACATTATTGGATAGCTTTATCATAGACTCCAGTATACCGATGAGGCGTTGCCGTTAATAGTGCGTATCGATGCGACTTGACAAAGTTACTCGAGATTGTGACTGAGCAAAGCAAGATTGCGATTGAATAAAGCAACTTTAATCGACACATTTTGTGAGCTGAGTTTAAGTAGAACGATTGATTCTATTCTAGACTGAAGGTTAATTTTTAAACGGAATCGCCCCGGAGACCGCCATGCATCAGTTTCGCCTCCAGCTAGCCCAGATTGTAATGTTAAGCGTCATGTTGAGCATCATCACAGCCTGTGGTGGCTCCAGTGGTAATTCTGCTAACTCTAAAGGCGACACAGTGCCGCCGGTTATTTCCTTACAGGGTCCAAACCCATACCCGTTGTACATTCATTCGACTTATGCAGAACCGGGAGCCACGGCGGAAGATAATGTCGATGGCGATGTTTCGGTGTCGAGCAGCACTGATTTGGACACCAGCGTTGCCGGCAGCTACACGGTGATTTATACCGCGACCGACAGCAGTGATAACACCGCAACAGCAGAGCGCGAGGTGGTTGTGATAGGCGAGCGCCTGTCGAATCTGAGTTGTTTACCACCCGAGCCAGAGAGTGGCGATCCGGGAGCGGTGACCATAGAGGCCAGTTTTCCCGATTTACCCCTCATGGGCAGTCCTCTGGCGATGATTCAACCCACAAGCGACAGCAGCTTCTGGTGGGTTGCCTTACGCGCCGGTCGAATTGTGCGTTTTGACAACCTCTCTACCGTCTCGAGTTATGAAGAGGTGCTGGACATTTCTTCGAGAGTTACCACCGAGTTCGAGCGTGGCATGACCGGGCTTGCCGTGCACCCCGATTATCCTCAAGATAATCGTCTCTTCGTGGTGTACAACGACAGTAGTAATCAGGGGCGCTCAACTCTGTCGAGTTTTACTGTCAACACCGACACCCACCTTGTCGACGCTAACTCTGAAATACCGTTGCTCACTCTGCCACAACCGGCGGGTAATCATAACGGAGGAGACATGGCGTTTGGCCTCGATGGCTATTTGTACGTCAGTTTTGGCGACGGTGGGGCCGATCGCAACGAATCGCAGGATCTGTCGACTTTGCATGGCACAATCATACGCATCGATGTCAACGCGCAGCCCTATGCCATTCCCGACGACAATCCGTTTAATACCGAACAATCGCTGTGCGACACCGGAAGCCGCGCCAGTGGAAGTTGCCCGGAAATCTACGCTTACGGTTTTCGCAATCCCTGGCGCTTCAGTTTCGATCAACTGACCGGTGAGCTGTGGGTCGCCGATGTTGGCCAATCAACCTTTGAAGAGGTCAATCGGGTGGTTGCCGGTGCCAATTATGGTTGGCCGATTATGGAAGGCGATCAGTGTTTCAATGACAGTAGTTGCGAAACGTCCGGGCTTGCGCTGCCGATCACCCAGTATGGACGCAGTGTCGGAGTGTCGACGGTGGGTGGGTATGTGTATCGCGGTGAGAGCAGTCCCAGTTTGTCGGGACTCTACATTTGGGGCGACACTTTTTCTTCTGAATTTTTATCCGTTTCTGCCAATGCGGAAGAGGGCAGTGACTATACTCCTATGTTTAACAGTGCTCGGGTGATTGCTGCGATGGCTCAGGGCAATGATGGTGAAATTTATTTGCTCAATTTGCAGGGTGATGCTGGCGATGAGGTGCATCGTGTGGTGGCCAGTGGCGGCACGACAGTGCAGCAAATGCCAAGCAATTTGAGTGACCTGGGGTGCTTCGATACAACAGCGAAAACTTATCCGGATGGGGTATTAAATTATCAGCTTAACGCGCCGCTATGGTCTGACACGGCCGCCAAAGACAGAGCCTTTGCGATTCCTGATGGAACCGTCATCAGCGTGGACGCTGCAGGAGACTTTTTATTTCCTGAAGATACGGTGCTCATTAAACATTTTCTGGATCAGGACCGTTATTTAGAAACACGGCTGTTGATTCGCTTTGCCGGTGGTTGGCAGGGATTTAGCTACCAGTGGAATCAGGACGAAAGCGATGCCGTTTTGCTGGAGCAAGGGACCACGGTTGATGTTGGAGATTTTGTGCATACTTTTCCCAGTCGTTCTGATTGCATCGTCTGTCACACGGCGGCTGCCAATACCAGTTTGGGGTTGGAAGTGGCACAATTGAATCGCATTGGTCCGGTCGCAACCAATAATCAACTCGATCTGATGAGTGATCTGGGGTACTTCGAATCGGAAATTGACAGTGAGCAGGCGTCGCGACTCTACGCGTTAAGTGACCAATCGGCCTCGGTAGAGCAACGGGCCAGAAGTTATTTGCACAGTAACTGTTCCAACTGTCATCGTCCCGGTGCTCAGGGTGGATTCATGGATTTACGTTTTGATACACCATTGTCTAACACCAATATTTGTGATGTTGCACCAACCGATGGCGATTTGGGCGTAAACGATGCCAGGCGTGTCGCGCCGGGAGATGCATCACGCTCGGTTTTGCTGTTGCGGATGCAGCGGCTTGACAGCAATCGCATGCCGCCTTTAGCGTCTTTGATGGTTGACGAAGAGGCGACTGTTTTAATCGAAAACTGGATCAACTCACTAACGGCCTGCGATTAATTCATCGAGGTGGTTCGACACCAGGCAAACAATCCGATCTTATTTGAGGCGGCCCCGGTTGCCTCTGAGCTTGTTCTTTTCGATTTTCTTTATGACTTCGTCTTCGATATCGATGCCTTGCCATCGAGCAAGATCGAGCGTTCGTAAAATAACATCGGCCAGTTCTTCAGCAAAGTGTTCGGTCGGTGTTTCACCGCGACATTCATTAATGGCTTCACCGACTTCGCTACTAATGAGAGCCAGTGCTTCGAGTACCGACTTGTTGTGCCAACCCATGGCTTCTACCCATTGGTAATGCAGTTCGGCGACTTCGGATATGGAAAGCGTTTTTGCTGTCTGGGCGTTTTTGTTCATTTCGGTTCGCTTTTTGGTTTCGGTATTCTTTGTTTCGAAATTCTCTGCATCGATATGATTTGTTTCAGTAATTTCTTGTTGAGTATTCTGGCTCATAACGATCCCGGTTTTGAATGCGTCTATGATTCTACGAAATTTGAACCATAGATTCGAGCATGAAAGAGGATATTGAGTGAAACGTTCATTCAAGAATCAATCGTCTTAGTTATGTAACATTGCAGAAGCAGAATAATAATTTATAAAAACAGAGGACAACAGCCATGACAAAACTCAATCGTCGAGATTTTATTAAAGCGTCGTCGATGGGAATGGGGACCGCCATACTATCAACCGGACTTGCCGGGTGTGCTTTTGACAGCGACAACAACACCAAAGTTGAATTTAAGCACGGCGTTGCCAGTGGCGATCCTCTGGCCGATCGCTTGATCATCTGGACTCGCGTATCGGTGGGCGATAATTCTGAAATTGCCGTGGGCTGGGAAGTGTTCAATGCCGAAACCGATGAAATGGTGGTTTCCGGGAGCGCGTTCGTAAACTCAAGAACCGATCACACCGTTAAAGTGGATATTCTCGGTTTGCAACCCGGTACGCGTTATCGTTACTACTTTTATGCCAATGGTGAATCGTCACCCGACGGCTACGCTCGGACGCTACCCGCTGGTCCTATCGACAGTGCAAAGTTTGCGGTGGTTTCTTGCTCTAATTATCCGGCCGGTCACTTTAATGTGTATAAAGAAGTGGCGCAGCAGGACGACATCGATGCGGTTTTACACCTTGGGGATTACACTTACGAATACGGCATGGGCGAATACGGCACCGAACGCGCTGAAGAAATTGGCCGCAGTTTACCCAGCGACAATAACTCCGAAACTTTGAGTTTGTCCGACTATCGGAAACGATACGCACTTTATCGAACCGACGCTGATCTTCAAGCTTGCCACGCCAGTCATGCCATGATCGCAGTTTGGGACGATCATGAAGTGGCAAACGATGCGTTTACCAACGGTGCAGAAAATCACAATGATGACGAAGGGAGTTTTGCATCGCGAAAACTCGAAGCGTTAAAAGCCTATTTTGAGTGGATGCCGGTGCGCGACCGATTTGATGACGGCGACTTCTCCATTTACCGCAGTTTTCAATTTGGCGACTTATTGGACTTACACATGCTGGACACACGTTTGATCGGTCGTGATCAGCCCATCAATATTCAAGACTTTGTCGACGGTTCGGGCAATATCGATGCCCAGGCGTTTGAAGCGGCACTTGCGGATTCGTCGAGAACCATTATGGGCGGCGAACAATTTCAGTGGTTGCAAGGTCAGTTGGCGGGCAGTTCGGCTACCTGGCAAGTATTAGGTCAACAAGTTTTGATGGGGCGCATGTTTTTACCAGCTGCAATCGCCACACAGGCTTTGTCTATCGACCAGTTTATATTGATTGCGCAAGTGGCACAAATTGCCGCCATTTACGAACGATACCAGGCCAGTGACCCAACTTTGACGGAACAGGAGATTGCCATGTTAACGCCAGAAAATCTGGCGCTACTCGAGCAAAATCAGGCGTTGTTAACCGATGAAAACATTGCGTTGATTCAGTTGCCGAATATTCCTTACAACCTGGACGCCTGGGATGGTTACGCCTATGAGCGCGAATATTTATTGGAGCTTTCTAAATTCATGAATGTGAATTTGGTTGTACTGGCAGGCGACACACACAATGCCTGGGCCAACGATTTGAAAACGTTATCGGGTGATCAAGTGGGTGTCGAGTTTGCAACGGCGTCTGTGTCGTCACCGGGCCTTGAAGATTACTTACAAATTGCCGATCGAGCGACGTCGGCTCAATACGAAGCGGGTATTACTAACTTGGTCGACGGCTTAAGCTATTGTAACTTTTACGATCGGGGCTATATGTTAGTCAGTTTTTCACACAGCGAAGTGAGAGCCGATTGGGTATTTGTTGATACGATTTTATCGACCGACTATCAGGTGCTAAGCGATCGTGCTAAGTCATTAAAAGCGCGACCGGGGCAGGGCAATCGAAAAATTGAGCCGGTTTAATCGGAGCAAGGGAATTGTAAAAGGGAGTTTTTGACTCCCTTTTTTCTTTGTCTCAAACGAATTATAAAATACAAGTGCGACACTTCCTCATCCTTTCTTGTCTGTAACTCAGTTTTCTTATTGTCAGGGTGCATTATTATTGTCAGTGCACCAAAGCTGAGCAATTCACGCCCGATCGCAATCGCGCACCCAATAACGTGAGCCTTGATTTACTTTGATAACAAAGGCTTAACCGATATGCCTAGGTGGCACGTTTCTTTCATTATTTTTGTGGCCAAGAACAGTTATCGACAGAAACAGTCATTGACAAAAGCAGCTATCGATTGGAGGTGAGTTATGTGCCATTTTACCAAGTTAGTATTGGAGAAAATAAAACGAGACGTTTATCTGATTTCTCATTTAGACATTACTCAATGGAATGTTGAAGAAACGGCTGACGGCAAGGACGATTAAATCGTCTTTAATGACGATAAAAAAAAGCCACTCAAGAGA
>JBPEWV010000112.1:0-12444 GCA_052032335.1 Pleionea sp.
ATTTCTTTTTCAATATCAGAATAACCAATATCGTCCGCACAAGTGTAGGAGGCGTAGGCTCCCTCATCCAATGAGTGGTAGGTCATTTGCGCGATATAGTAGTCTCTCAATAATTCACTTAAATAATCGGTTCCACCATTAACAATAGAACGGAGAATAATAGGTATTCGCGACAAAACGTGTTGATCGTAGCTGGCAAAATAAAGAGTATTCATTAAAACCGTTGGATCGACCAGCACCTGGTGCACACTAGCATCTGGTTTATATGTCACCGAAACGGTCAAGGGATTTTTTTCAAGTTTTCTAAGGTAGGCTAAGAATTCTTTTTTAATGTCACCCTGTAATTGATTATGACACTTTGAATTTTCCAGACACAAACCAAACAGACGCTCGAACGTATCGTTTACCAACTCGTTCGCCAACTCATGCGACTTGATAAACAGAGGGAAAACGCCATCTAAAATTAGCGTTCGGGTCTGTTCCGGATACAATCTTTCGTACATGAGTGCGACACGAGAACCGTATGAAACACCGTAAATATTCAGCTTTTCGAAATCGAGTTGCGTTCTCAATGCTTCTATATCCTGTGCTGCCGTTACTAAGTTGTATTGAGACAAATCGATTCCCGACGCTGTCAACCGAGATTTACAGGCCTTGTAGGCCGAAGCATAGCCTTTTAGCATCCCTTCCTTGCGGCCATTGGTGTCTGTCATTGAAGTCCAAAAATAGTCTTCAACTTCAGGACAATCCAACTTTGGTTGTGCGCTACCTACGCCTCGATTATCAATAAAAATTAATGGACGTCCAGCGTGCAATGTTGAGAACCCCCAGTAAATCCAATTCAAGTCGGAAAAAGTTTCGAGTTCGGAGCTCAACTCATACAGTCCCGCTCCAGGCCCTCCGCCACCGGCAACAAGCAACGGGTATTTCGTATCGCTTGAATTTGTTGGCGTTACTATAATAAAAGGCAGCTTTACTCGGTTTCCATTATCTTGCTTATAATTTTCAGGAACCGACAGAGTCCCACAGATAACTGTATTTTCCCGGATATTAATGTTGAAAGAGCATGAATGAATTTTAACGGACGCATTATTTTTCAGATCTTCAGAATAAAGGGAGATTGAAAACAAAAATAATGCACAAAGGATCAATCGTAATGATATTGCTTCCAGCATACCTTGAGTCTCTTGTTAATTTTTTTATCGGACTTTTAAAACTAAAGCCTTTGCAATTAAACCATACGAACTTAAGGGGCACAATAATCAGCTTTGTACACCTAAAACAAATACTTAAGTAGAATAATCTCTAGGAGATTAAGACATAAAACCGATGTTGCGACAGGCTCGCTTGTTTGCTCACAGATGATAAAACTCTGAAAACACGTTCGATCTTCTGGGGCCAGGTTTGCTATCCGTTCTTATTGAATTCAATCTTGTCGCTGCAGTTTGTAATGTTCAACTCTGTTTCCCACGTATTTCCTGTTTCGGGACAAAAGCATCCAGCCCTTACTCACACAGACGTCGCCCAGTCGTCGGCAGCCTAAGCGTTAAATCCAACTTGGCAAACCTCTGTTACGGTGTTATATTAAACTACAACACCATGACAGCAAGCTTATCTGAGTGCTTTCATTTGCTCAGATATTAAACAGAACACAAAAAAAGGAACACAAGCGTGAAAACAATATTAATAAACTCACAAGGCCAGGTAAGAAACGGATGGTGGATTCTACTGTTTGCGGTATTAACGGTTCTATCGGGCAAGCTGTACACCCCGGTTTCACGCTGGCTGCAGTCGCAAGGGGCGGATACTGAGTGGCTCGGTGCGCTTTCGGTGCTGTTTTTAATGGCGGTCACCTGGATTTGTACGCGCTTAATGAAGCGGCCGTTTCACAGTGTGGGGCTGCAACTGAATCGGCGCTGGCTCATTCAATTGGGTGCCGGGCTGCTACTAGCGTTTGTTGCCGTTACCTTAACCGTTGGCCTTATCTGGCTGTCTGGCGGTGTTGAGTTTAGCTGGCAGTCGCTTCCGGTCGGATCGCTGCTCATTAAAGGGGCCTATGTCGCGCTGTGTGCGGCAATCTACGAAGAACTGCTGTTTCGAGGCTTTGTGTTTCAACGACTTATCGATGGTATAGGCGTTATTGGGGCGCAGTTACTGTTGGCAGGAATGTTTGCGATTGGCCATTGGGATAACCCGGGGCTAGAAGGCTTAGCTTTTATTGTGGCTAGCATCGAACTGGCGGCGGCCTCTGTTGTTTTTGGCCTGGCTTACATAAAAACTCGCAGTCTCGCACTGCCAATTGGCCTGCATTTTGGCTGGAACTGGTGTCTTGGTCAGGTGTATGGATTCGAAGTTAGCGGTATTGAACAAACCGGCCTGCTACAACCTTCGCTCAACAACACACCGGTTTGGTTGAATGGCGGAAGTTTTGGACCCGAAGCCAGTATCTTCGCAATCGTCGCAGAACTTGTGATGATCGCCATTTTACTCAGTTGGAAAAACAAACCCGAAACCGAAAGATTACAGCCATCTGTGGCTCAGGCGTAATCTTTCAGGCTGAACGTTCGAGAACATCCAATGAAACGAATTAAGTCGATAATCATGGATGTTCTCAACTTCCACTCATTCTCAACTTCCACTCAACGATGCATAGACAGCGATATCAAGTTACCTGAATGACAATCCAGATTATTTTCTTTTATTTGGGCGCCCAGACGGAGTAGTCGTTGCCAGGTGCTCCCAGTTCAACCCAGCCACTGCTGTTGGTCCATTTGGTATAACCTAAATGACCGGTGTAATCTTTTAATTCGGTGTTCGCCCACTTGGTTTTTACCCAGCGGTATTTATTGCCCGAACTGTTATTCATATACACCACTAAACCGGGTTGTCCATTTCTTTGATCGATCAATTCATCATTATCGACATACAAAGTACTGGTATTGCCATGGGCCAGGTTGTTGTATATCCAGATAAGGTTATTCAAACGATCTTTATCCAGCCATTCTTCATAATCACGATAAAACAAAGTCGGCACACCCTCATGGGTAAAAATATAACCGTAAGCCATATTTTTATTCCAAATTATATCGGTATCGTGATTTGCGACGAAGGTCACTGACTTCATTGGGTTGATAGAAATTAACCCTGCATCAACCAACTTGGTTAAATCGTTGCCGTCAAAGGCATCGTCCATCGCGTAATAAAGCGAAAAGTCGAAGGCGGAAGCGGTATTACCCGTTGAATTAACCCAATTGTTTAAGGTCCATTTATTACTGTCCCAATATTCACCAATAGCGAATCCACCGGCCGCGTTAACCCATTCTTGCACCACCCAACCGCCAAATCCTTTGACGTAATCGAATCGCCAGCCATCAAAACCTAAAGTATTTTTGTAGTAATTGGCGACACTGTCGCTGCGCCCCCAAAGCCAGTCTTGTACGTACGATTTACAATGTGCCAAGTCAGGAAAACCGCCAAAAACCCCCGAATCACCACTGCAGTCGAGATTGGGATGAAAGTCATTATAACTGCGGTTAAACTTTCCACTGAGAGGTTCAAACTTGGTCCAAGTATTGGAGTTGGTATACGGATTCCATTCCAGCTCGCCGCCACTATTGTGGTTGATAACAATATCGGCGTACACTCCCATTCCATAATTGTGTGCGGTATCAATCAAACTTTTCAACTCGTTAAACGATCCAGCACGGGTTTCGACAGTACCGTGTTGATTGTACTGTCCCAAGTCGTAGTAATCGTAAGGATCGTAACCCATCGAGTAAGCACCACCTTGCGCTTTTTGTGCCGGTGGTAACCAGATATCGGTAATCCCCGCAGCTTGCCACTCAGGTACTTTGGCCTTAATGGTGTTCCACCAAACGCCGCCAGCGGGATAGTCCCAGTAAAATCCTTGCATTAAAACCTTGCTGTGCGACGTCGCCGTGAAACCGATTAAAAACGTCAACAGAGCCGATGTAAAAACTTTAAACATAGCTGTTCTCCTACTTATTATTTTTGTCACAGGATTTGAGTACAGCACTATTCTCAAAAACGATTATCGACTGCATACGAATGTAAATTTCTCGGCAAGAACACCCGCCTTCTCGATCGCTGGTTTAAAACGTTTCAGCAAATGAAGGCGAGTGCCAAGCTTCGTAAACAGAACGCTACTTGAGTGTATAAAGAACGGGCAGTAGTACAACCGACTGCATACGTATTCAATAGGAGGACCGACATCTCTAATCGGTAATAAACTTATCGAAAATTATTCTTTTAGAAATTCAAACGACCTGTCAACAGGACTTTTGAGTTGATAATAAAGTCTTAAGAACTAACCATTTCGCGACTTAAAATGTTTAAGACCAATAAACAAGAATTTGCATTGATTAAAGACTGGTTTGACAGAAAGCCGATGGGGTATTCCTGAGTGATACGCTTAATCGAGCATTAAACGAAAGCCAAAGACCGGATATCCTTTTTGACTGAAGTCGAGACTGGGGTCGCGTTTAAATCCCATATTAGCGTACATTTTCCACGCCACTTGCATAGCGCGTGTTGTGTGCAGAATCACTGAATCATGCTTGTTACGTTTTGCGAGATCGATGCAAAACTGAGTCAGCTCGGTTGCGACTCCCTGCCCTCTCGCATTCGGGTTAACGCCCAACAAACGAATGCCCGAGGCATTTTTCTGTTCGGGAGCGGAACCGCCCGAGCCGTAATACGTCATGTCACCAAAGTAGATCAGTCCGCCCAACAGCTTCTCGTTTTCGTCAACCGCTACAATAACCCGCGTATTGGGCTTTTCTGCAAACTGTCCCACATTTTTTAACGACTCGTAATAGCCAGGTTGTTCAGTGGGGGATGGAAAACCCTCAAGCTTGGAATACACATCAACCAGCAGTTGACCCAATGGCTTGGCTTCTTCGGGTTTTAAATCACGTATGTTCACTGTGGCGACCCTATTCTTCACACTAATGAGTTTATTCTAGCATCAAACGGTGATTGTCTCGCAAGAGGTATTCTTCAATCCCAACACGACAGTTTCATTACACTCAAATAATTATTCTAGAATTTTTTTCTCGTGCGACTTTACAAAGCCTGCAACGAAGAAAGAGCAGCTCGAGTCTGCTCTTTCTTGTTTTACTTTATTGTAGAATGTTGAAGAATTCTAATAATTGACGGTAACTTCCGCCGAGCAATTATTGCTGCCTGCTTCACAAACAGTGTAAGTACCACTGCCCGAGAAGTATCGAGTTTCTGACCAGCGACCATCATTTGACGTGGTTGTTAATAAAGCACCATTGCGATAAATATCGACGTTATTGCCACTCGCGCCATTCCAATTTAAAGTAATGGAGTGGATAAACCAAAAAGAACTCACCGAGGCAGTGAGCTCGATGTTATTCGCCGGTGGTTCGGTAACAGTAACTTGTTGTGAACTGCTGTGACTGGCACCTTGATCATCGGTCACTGTGAGCGTAACAGTATAGGTGCCTGCCGAAGCGTAAGTATGACTTGGATTTTGAGCACTATTACTATTGCCGTCACCGAAATCCCAGCTCCAGCTACTTACGGTGCCATCCGGATCGCTGCTGGAATCGGTAAAACTCACCGATAAATCCGTAACCGCAAAACTAAAACTCGATTGTGGTGGTTGATTGGTACCATCGGAAACCGATACTGTTTGAGAACGACTGTCACTACCGCCCTGATTGTCGGTAACTGTCAGTGTTACGGTGTAGTCACCTTCTGCAGCATAGGTATGAGAAGGATTTTCATCACTGCTGCTGTTGCCATCACCAAAACTCCAACTCCAACTTACAATACTACCGTCGCTGTCGGAACTCGTATCGTTAAAGTCAACCGACAGATTATTCGTCGTAAAAGTAAAGTTCGCCTCGGGTGGAACATTACCACCGCCACCAATCGCTTCCAGTGCTGCGAACGCATCAATGATTCCCGAGCCACACTGGTTACACGTGGCAGGAAAAGCGCGCGCTGTATCGATCAGTACTTGGGTAACTTCGGCGGGTGTTGTTGTCGGTTTGTGAGCATAGAGCAATGCGGCGACGCCTGCTGCATGAGGTGCAGCCATCGAGGTGCCCTGATAAAACCCATAGCTGTCATTTTCTGGGCCTTGGGTACCGCTATTTAACGTTGACAAAACGCCATTGGCTGATCCGCCCGATGTTTGACCACCCGGGGCAGCAACTTCGACCACCGCACCGTAATTGGAATAACTGGCTTTACCACCACTACGATTCGTGGCAGCTATGGTCAAAACGTTATCGCAACTGGCAGGAGTAAAGCCTGAGGCATTGGCGTTACTGTTTCCTGCCGCAGCAACCACTAATGAACCGGCAGCGGTGATTTGATTAACCGCATCTTGCATAGCGGCATCGCAGGCCGCGCCCCCGCCTAACGATAAATTAATAACGTGAGCAGGGTTGGCATTATCAGGAATGCCTGAAACGCTAATTCCGGCCGCCCATAACATGCCTTCTTGAATGTCGGCCAGTGTCCCACCACACTTACCCAAAACACGAACCGGCACGACTTTGGCCTGACTCGCTATGCCGGCCACACCATTACCATTATTGGTAACCGCAGCAATCGTGCCAGCAACGTGTGTGCCATGCCAACTGCTGTTCATTGCATTGAAAGGCGCTCCGGGGCATTCAAAAAAACCAAACCAATCGCCTTCGTCGCTGGCATCGGCATCACGACCGTCACCATCACGCGCAGTACTTGAGCTAGAAATAAAGTCGTATCCTCCGATGATGTTGGCAGCAAGATCGACGTGAGGTCGGTAACCGGTATCAACCACGGCGACAATGGCACCCTGACCTTCGGTAATGTCCCAAGCAGCGGGGGCATTAATGCCACCAGTATTTTCATAATAGTGCCACTGCTCGTTGTATCGGGTGTCATCGGGCGTTGCCAAAGGATACAAACGATAGTTGGGCACTGCGTACTCAATGTCCGATCGTTTGGTCAAAAGAGACAACAACTGACGCTTCTTCTGCTGATTGCCGTCGGGCTTAAAAGAAATCAAATGAGCGCCGGTGGCTAATGGTCGCTTCATCTTGAGCGCTGTATTGTTCGTTTTATTAAACGCTGTTAAACGCTGCTCCAGTGACTTTTGACTGAGTTTCTGTCCATTATCTTTAAACTTCACAATTAACTCGTATTGATCGCTAAACGAATTTGTTTGATCGTTTCTCTTGGCGTTGACATCGCTGGTTGACAACGTTAACGACGTACCAATAAAAATCGACGTTAACCAATGCGCAATGGAATCGCTTTTTTTACCGTTTGTGATTTTCATAAGCTGCTCCACGTGATTCATTGAGTTATGCTGAGTAAACTACCCAGACTTTCAAGTATGGAAATCACCCAACGATCTGCAAGAAAAGGAAATAAAATATCCTTAAAATTGTCATTTAATTTAAAACTTATTGTGAATTGAAATAAATTTTGAGACTTTTCGAGAAGCTGTATAGTCAACTGAACGTATAAGGTTTTATTAACAATAGCCGTCGCATGCTTAAGGATTGTTTCAAGAAAAAATCTTAAAAGCTTTCATCAAATTAACATCCTGAATTTTAAGACGTGACGTTCAGGCTCGATAAAAACTTAGATTTCATTAAACAACTCGATAACTATAGTAACATTCAACGACTCTCGAACAATACTGGATCGTAGTGAAATCTTGAATCCATAGATTGACCAGTATTCGGTTTAAACAAGCGCTGTCGAATTAACTCGAACGATATTAAATTCTAGAGTCTACCGGGGATAATAACTTTTAACTTAATTTGAGATTTAGTAATCACCTTAGGAAAAACGCTCACAACAAAAACTCGAAATATCCGAACTAACGAGGCCTAATCAACCGTTAAGATTACTTTTGCATAGAACATGGAAGTTGTTTGCAATGACTAGATTGCAAGCAGTAAATGCGTGTGAAACTTATGGGCTTTGTAAAGTTGCACATGCGCCATGTTTAATAATCGATTCCTATTAAAAATGGAGTAACCACCATGGTCCCTCAGAACAAAAACCACTTTTGCGATAATGTGATGTATCGTCTTTTCATTGAAGTGAAAAACAAACCAAGCTTAAGTTCAAGGCAGCCAAAGCTCGCCTTTTTTCTCGGAGCTCTCATAGTAATATCGCTGACTTGTCTAAATGCTTACTCAGGCCAAACTTACACATTAAGCGAATCCGGAGTTATTAAGGCTTTGGTCGATGACAATTGTACCGCATCAACTTGCCAATGGACGGAACTGGACCGAAATCCTCGAACAGTCGATTTTGTCGCCGATGAAAGTGGACTCTTTCAATTGCATGACAACGGCGCCATATGGCGCTTTACCGGACGGCCCTGTGATCAAGATTGGTGTCGCGGTTGGGAGCAATTAGACAACAACCCTCGCACAGCCCAAATTGTTGTCGCCGATGGCATACTTTATCAAAGACACAACAACGGACGTATATATCGATTTACCGGACGTCCATGCCATGGTTCAAGTTGTCCCGGTTGGCAATTACTCGATAGAAATGGTGCCACCGCGGATATTGTTGCTGGCGGCAGTGATCTTTTCCAACGACATTCCAACGGTCGTATTTACCAATTTACGGGTACACCTTGTAACGCTACCGGCTGCCCGGGATGGCGATTACTCGATCGAAACCCGTCAACTATCAACCTGGTCGCAACTGACAGTAAGCTGTATCAACGACACGTTAACGGAAGAATTTATGAGTACACCAATCGACCTTGTGACTCGACTGGGTGTCGAGGCTGGCGGTTACTGGATAACAATTCGAACACCGTTGAAATCGTTGCCGATAGAAACCACCTCTACCAACGTCACAGTGGCGGGCACATTTTTAAATACACAGGAACACCTTGTAGTGGACGATCATGCCCCGGATGGCAAATGCTGGATCGCAACGGTTACACCGATAGCATTTCTTCAGCGGATGGCTCACTCATTCAAACACACCGTAATGGTAATGTCTGGCAATACACAGGAACGCCCTGCTCCGGCAGTGTTTGCTCAGGCTGGAAGCGCATCGCTTTCGTATCAAATTTGAAAAAAGCAGCGACCTTTTTAGGCGATGCCTTATTGTCGGAAGATATTATCGATGAAAACCTGGCACGCAAAACGGGCTACAAAATGCGTCCGTTGTCAGGTAATCGCCCTTTACTTCTGATTGTCGCGGATGTGCAACGCCCAGACGGAACCCGACTTTTCACTCTTTCGCCGACCAGTACTTACACTCAACTGGTGTTTGGCGGTCATCCTTCAGGACTTAGTGTAACTGAATTTTTTAAACTCAGTTCGAGCAATGCGTTTCGTTTTTCTAATGGCGGGACGGTTAGAGTATCGTTACGCGGGAGTAACATAGGCTCCAGTCAATTTATCGCAGCAGCTGCAAATGCAGGTGTTGATTTCTCAATATTTGACCGCAACAACGATGGCAACATCACCGCCACTGAATTGAGTATTTTAGTAATCGACAACATCACTCGTGGCTTGGGTGCTACGCGTGCCGTGGACCGTAATGTTAGTGGGGTTCGCGTGTTGCTGGATGTGGGACTCGCTGGTGGCCAGTCAATCTTTTCGAACTTTACTCACGAAGTAGCGCACGGTTTATGGCGACCTACATTGGCTGACTTATACGGCTCAGCCTGTAACTTGCAGAATGTTTCATTATTAGGGCATTGTACCGCTCGAGTTTCACCAACGGTGTTTGATACCGACTCGGTTGACCTGTCTCCCTGGAATAAGAGTCGATTGGGCTGGGTGATGCCAACAGTGCAATATTCAACACTTAAAGGATCCTGCAGCAGTGTTATCGCATCATCTTATCAATACGCAAAAGAAAATGTGGTGTTGTTGTATGACCCCGCTCGCTCGGATAAAGAGTACTTTATGTTCGAACATCGAAATAATGTGCAACAAGCGGGGTTTCATCCTTATGATCAGGACTTTATCAATAAAGGCATCGTCCCTTACTACATCAATTGGACCAGTGATCCCGAAACGAATATCTTTACTAATCCGGGTGGCTCTCAAGATCGCTTAATGTTGATGTCTACGGATCCGGGTAATAACCGGCGAGAGAACACGTTAAATGCAACACCAACTCCGTTAAAATACTTTAATGGCGACGAAACCGGTGTGCGCGTCAGAGGCGCTTATAAAAGTCCGTTAGACGAAGCCATTAGTTTTTTCGAGTGGGATCGTGGCGTTCCCCTTCGCCCTAGAGTTCAACCAGCTGAAAATGCAGGAGTCGGAATCGCGACCTACTCAACCTATCGAGGCGGAAGAGTGACTTTGAGAGGCCAATTTGGACTTTCCTCGCAAAACCGACGCGTTTATCTGGTAAATGGAACAAACCGGATCCGGATATACCCTTACCGTTGGTCTTGCGATCAAGTCGCTTTGAATATCCCATATTACATTACAACGGGCCAAACTTATGATTTGGTAATGACGCACAATGATTGGGATTCCGAACACACGGTAGATGCAAAAATCCGAATTTACTAACTTGCAATTATTAATTGGGGACCTCTTCTTCAGGTTCCCAATTTTTAGTTCGATTTTACTGTCCAGCTTTTTTATCCCAGTCTAACATGAGCGAAAGAAACTCATCTGCTGGCATAGGTTTATTAAAATAATATCCTTGGCCGTACTTGACACCCAGGTTCTTTAACAAGGTGGAGATCTCTTTGGTTTCGATGCCCTCAGCAATCGAACACAACTCCAGAGATTTACTCAAAGCGATAATACTGTGCAGTAATTTATGACTCTTCTCGCCTTGATCGAGATTGACAATAAACGAACGGTCGATTTTAAGACGAGTGAATGGATACCGATGCAGATAACTTAATGAGCTATAACCGGTTCCAAAATCGTCGAGCGCAATATCAACCCCCATACGCTGAAATTCGAATAACGTTCGTTCCATTTGTTCACTCGAATCCAATGACAACGACTCGGTGACTTCCAGTTCAAGACAATGGCTTGGTAAACCGTTCTCACTCAACAGTGCATTCACCCATTTGTCGAGGGACTCGTCTTTAAACTGTTTCACCGACAAATTAACGCTTACCTGTTGAATGTCTACTGAGTGGCTTAACCAGTTCTTTAAGTCGGTTACCGCTTGACGGATAATCCACCGTCCCACTGGGACGATCAGGTCACTGTCTTCCAGGTGGGGAATAAATTCCATCGGCGGAATTAGCTGGCCGTCTTTTTGCCAACGAATTAATGCTTCGGCTTTAACAATTTTATTGGTCTTTAAGTCGACGATTGCCTGATAGTACAAGACAAACTCATCGTTTTGCAACGCCCCCTTTAAATCATTATCAAGGTTGCGCGTCATAATCGCCTTGTCAATGTGCTCTGGCAAAAACTTCACCGGAACAATGCGCGACTGCTTCGACTGCTTTAATGCAATTTCTGCTTGTTGAATCAGGTTATCGGTTTTTACCTGACTTGCAAAGTCAAAGCTGTAACCGATATGAAAATCGACCTTAATAACCTCCCCCTGAATACGAACCGGGTTCTTGAAGCGCTTGTCAATGGTGAGCAATACACGGTCGATGGCTTTTTCTATTTGGTCAGAAACCAGAAACAATAAAAACCCATCGCCACTAAAGCGTGTTATCGCGTCCTGGTTACGTGTCATTCGAGAAAATTCGGTAGCAACGAATTTTATAAGTTGATTTCCGAACTCAATCGAATGCTCACTGTTATACAGACTCATTTTAACAACATCTATCGCAATGATAGCTACTGACGTGTCGGAAGTTGACGCCTGTTGGATGGTCTCCTCAAGCTTTGATTGAAACACCGACCTTGAGCACAACTCGGTTAACTGATCGTAATGTTGAATCTTGTGCAGTTTTTCAGCACGACGTTGATTCTGTAAAACCAGTCGCAATTGATTGAGACAGTAATGCAAAACATCTGACTCGAAGTCGAGATATTTTTTTCGACTGTAGAACGACAACACAACAAAATAAAGCGGCTTCTCAAGAAGTCGATATATCGCGTAAGAAATTTCCGCTCCATCTTGAACGATGACAAGAGATTGTTGCTCCTTTGCACTTTCACTAAACACAATCTTTCGCCAAGGTGACGAGTTGGTATCTGGCATTTCCCTGGCAGAAAATTGCGCAGAATTGCCTTGAACAGAACTTTTTCGTTTAGAAATTGTATGCTCAGACTTTTCTTGTCTAGCGACTTCTCGCATAGCAGCATTGCGCTTAAGACTGGAGTGATAAAGAAAGTCTCGTTGATCGACCTGACACCTTAGTAGCCCAAAGTCGTCGATTTTATTAAAGTCGATCAAGATGTTACTTAATGATTCACTGGCACTCAAAAGATCGGGCTGTCGATTCATAACATTCAGCACACGAGCCAT
>JBPEWV010000113.1:0-9245 GCA_052032335.1 Pleionea sp.
ACACTGCCCCGAGTATTGAACAGGTCGCCATTCAACCCGAATACGAATTCAAACACAGTGTTATTGCCGATACTCAGCCGGCGCCCAAACTGTTCGAAAGTGGCAGTGAATTAACCGTTTACTGGTGCATTGACGACGATGAAGCTTACCAAAGCTTAAAAAATCAGATTCAAGACTTCGGTTACGAGATTGAAAGCAATAACGTCACCTCGGCCATTGAAAGCGCGGCTGGAAACTCTCAAAAAGTCGTGATAGCCCGGCTGGACGACTTTGACGATGAGGTCGAAGCGCCCATCAATGAAACCAGCCATTTTATTTTGTTGGCAGAGCACGATACTCTGGAGCAACGATTAAAAGGCATTCGCCTCGGTTCAACGCTGTTTTTTGCCAGCCCAGTCGACTCCATTAAATTGATGGAATACCTCGATCAACTGGAATCAACCGCCAAGGCAGAACCGTTTCGCGTTGCGGTGATGGAAGACTCCAAGGCGCAAGCAAAATTTAACGATAAAGTGCTGTCGACTGCTGGCTTCGACACACGAATTATTATCGAGCCAATGGAGCTGCTCAATTCACTGAGTAACTTTGACCCGGAAGTTATTTTTATGGACATGCAAATGCCGGGCTGCAACGGCATCGAATTAACGCGCATTTTGCGCCAGCAAGATCGTTTTAAAACCGTTCCGATTGTTTTTCTGTCGGCCGAAGAAAATCACGAAAAGCAGCGCGAAGCCATGACCTCAGGCGGCACCGCCTTTATAGAAAAACCGGTAAAGAAAGATCAACTGTTGTTTACCGCAGAGCTTTACGCACGACGTACCCGAAATCTGCAGCCGCATCTGGCGCGCGATTTCCAAACTGGCTTGAATTCAGCTGCGTTATTAAAAGAGCAGTTAACCATCGAAGCCGAACGCGCCATGCGACAAAACGACAGCATGTTTTTGGCATTGATCGAAATGAACAATCTGGCCGAATTAAACGAAAAGCACGGTTACGCCTTTGGCGAACGAGCCATGCAGCAACTTGCCCGATTATTACGCCAGCGTTTAAGAAAAACCGACTGCATCGGTTTTTTCGACAGCCACCGATTGGGTGTTATTTTAAGCCATTGTTCGGATCAGGAAGCCGAATCCATCATGAGTTATCTGACCCAGTCGTTCGCCAGCACGCCGGTCGCTTACGAAAACCAACAGGTTTCAGTAACACTTTCGGTTGGCCTTTCGAAACTGGGCAAAGACTTCGACATACAACGCTTGGTTAAACGCTCGGAAGCGGCTTTAAATCAGGCCAAAGATCCCGAGACCTCTCATCTTATCTGGGCTGATGAAGCCCGATAGTTACTCACTTATTGGTTGAACTGTGTCGTGTATTGCCAATATCTCGATTTGTTCACACTTCGCCCGAAAATTACCCGGGCAGGGTGTGATCTCGTGTACTATTTAAACCAATGCTCCTTTGAGCTTAATTATCGGTTATGACTATGCAACAAACCGACGACTCGGTCGTCTTACTAACCACTGTTCCGGATCGTGACACCGGAGATTCACTGGCAAAGGGGCTGGTTGAGACCGGTCTCGCCGCGTGTGTGAATCTATTACCCCCTATGCAGTCGTACTATGTCTGGCAAGATAAGGTTGAAAGCGATACCGAGCAGCAACTGATCATTAAAACTCTGTGCGCCCATTTGGAGGACGCAGAAGCCTACATTCGTCAACATCATCCTTACGATGTTCCGGAATTGGTGGCTTTGCCCGTTCACGCCATGGGACACGATTACTTAACCTGGTTAAAGCAGTCTGTAAAATGATGAAAAAGTTTACGATATTATTTGGCGCCTGGCTGATGTCGCTCGCAGCCATTGCACAAGAAAAAGTCGATCTCAACAGTGTCTTCGGCCAGTCCGACGAGTTTCTGGAAGTCGACGAAGCCTTTCAGCTCTCGTTGGATGTTTTCGACAATGAAATCATTGCCAACTGGAAGGTGACACCCGGCTATTACCTGTACCAACACCGACTCAAAGCCAAATTGAAAGGCGCCGAGCTCAAGGACGTCTTTCTGCCCGAAGGCAAACACAAGGTCGACGAATACTTTGGCGAAGTACAGATTTACACCAAGTTATTGCAGCTCGGACTGCCCTATCAAACCGGGCGTGACACCTTCGTTGCCGAAATCGAGTTTCAGGGTTGTGCTGAAGCCGGATTGTGTTATCCACCCACCAGTCGCTTTTTTGAGGTCAATAAAACATCGGCAACAGCAAAACTAATCACCAACAGCGCGTTCGATTCATTTAGTGGTGAGCCTAGCGGCCAATGGTCAGCCCCCGGTTTAGAGCCGGTTTTTGCGCAATCAAACGATAGTTCAACGGCTCAACCTTCAACCGATAAAAGTTCAGATAATAACTCGGAAAAACCAACAGCCGAATTTGTTTCAGAGAAAGACAAAATTCTAAACACGCTGAACGACTCTTCAGTCCTGATTGCCTTTTTCACGCTCATTCTTTTGGGCGTTGGCCTTGCATTCACCCCCTGTGTGTTTCCCATGATGCCCATCATTTCTAGCATCATTGCAGGACAGGGCAAAGACATTACCACCTCAAAAGCGTTCTTTTTATCCTTGGCCTACACCCAGGCCATGGCGGTACCCTACGTAGCTATTGGCATTATCGTCGCTGGTGCGGGTGCCGGTGCCACGGCGTTGTTGCAATCCCCCATTGCAGTGAGCATTGCCGCGGTAATCTTTTTAATTTTGTCATTGGGCATGTTCGGTTTTTTCGAAATTCAATTGCCCACCTCTCTGCAAAATAAATTGAACGCGGTCAGTCAAAAACAGGAAAGTGGCAGTTATATTGGCGCCGCCATTATGGGCTTTATTTCAGGCGCCGTTGTTTCACCTTGCGTCACCATTCCATTAATCGCCGTTCTTACCTGGATCAGTACCGTGGGCGACGCTTTGGTTGGTGGTGTTTATCTTTACGGATTAGCACTTGGCATGGGCATTCCGCTGATTATTCTTGGCGTCGGTGGTGGTCAGTTGTTACCCAAAGCTGGCGCCTGGATGAACGCTGTTAAAAGTGTGTTCGGTGTGATGATGATTGCTGTTGCACTTTACATCACCAAACATTTAATTCCTGGTCCAGTTAACCTGTTACTCTGGGGCACATTGTTGATTGTTTGTGCTGTCTACATGGGCGCGCTTCGGCAGGTCGATAATGGCTGGCCAACCTTCTGGAAAGGTTTGGGCATCGTTTTGCTGGCCTACGGAATCACTTTAATTATTGGTGCCGCACAAGGTAACAGCTCCGTGTTAAAACCGCTTGGTACAAATACCGGCTATGTCGCCGCCATCGAAAGCAAAGATTCGGATACATCAAAAACGTACGTCGATCACGCCGGGTTTATTACAATTAAAACCAATGACGATCTGGATCGCTACATCGAACAAGCAAAAGCCGAAGGAAAAACCGTGATGCTCGACTTTTTTGCCGACTATTGCACCGCGTGTTTCGAGTTTGCTGAATTCACCTTTCCCGATCCGCAGGTTCAAGCAGCATTATCCAATACCATTTTATTGCAGGCCGATGTCACAGCAGGCGACGAAGCCGACAAAGCCCTGATGAGCAGGTTTAAAATATTTGGTTTACCATCCATATTATTTTTCGACAAAGACGGCAACGAAGTCACCAGCCTACGTGCTGAAGGTTTTGAAGACGCAGAGACCTTTGCGACCCGCATTGATGCAGCGATTGGCGATTAAACAAACCGGCACCTAGTCGCTCAGCGAGCTCCGATAAACACAGTCGGCTCCAGCCAAAAGCAAGAGAATCGGGCGCCCTCTCAGGGTGCCCTGACGGATGATCTATAAACACCTTGTGTATCAATGCTAGACTGACGTGAAGGCGACCGATTCGGCGTTTATAGTCAGTGGCTCGCTACCATAAATTCAGTCAAAGAGACTTCTTTTGCGTTTTATATTGCTGTTCAGTTTACTGTTAACCAGCTCGTGCATTGCCGCCGAGCGACAAAAAGTTGGGCTCGCGTTAAGCGGTGGCGGCGCACGAGGCGCTGCCCACATTGGAGTGTTGCGAGAGCTGGAAAAACGCAACATTCCTGTCGACTACATAGCCGGAACCAGTATGGGTGCGATTGTTGGTGCGCTTTACGCCAGTGGCTACACACCCGACGAGATCGAAACCATCGTCAACACCATCGACTGGCAGGCGGCTTTCGAAGACGACGTGAAACGCGAACAATATTCGTTTCGTCGCAAGCTCGACAACCGACGCTTTATTTCTAAGCTGCAACTCGGTCTCGGCAGCGAAGGCTTTAAACTTCCAGCCGGTATCGTCTCAGGACAGTCCATAGGCCTTATTCTGAACCAATATTTTGCGCCGGTTTCTCATATCAAACGCTTCAACCAATTACCCATCCCGTTTTGGGCGGTGACCACCGATCTGGCAACGGGCGAAGCCGTTGTTTTAAAACAGGGATCGTTGTCGGAAGCTGTTACCGCCAGTATGTCAATTCCCGGCTTTTTAATCCCGGTGAAACGCAACAATAAATTATTGGTCGATGGTGGCATCGCGAATAATTTACCCATTTCAGTCGTTCGTGACATGGGCGCCGATCTCGTCATTGCGGTCGACATCAGCACACCCTTGTTTAAAACCGATGAACTGAACGACGTGGTCGACGTAGCCGATCAGTTAAGCAGTTTGTTAACCCGAAAAAATACCGAGTTACAGCTGACGAAGCTCAGTGAACGCGATGTGTTATTGGTGCCCGAGCTGGACGACATTGAAACCTCCGACTTTGCCAAAGCGGCACTGGCGATTCCGCGAGGGGAACAGGCAGCACAAGCATCGGTGTCGTTAAACCGATTAGCGGAACACTTTCAGGCGCAACGAATCGACTACGCAAAACCCGAGAAAAAATGGTTACCCTTGAACAAGCGCACCGTCAGCAAGGTTATCATCGACAATAAAACCAAAATCGCAACCGAACGCATCAAAAACAAGATTGATTTAAAAGTCGGCGATAAATTTTCCTTTACGCAACTTAAGCAAGATATAGACGCTATTTACGGTATGGGCTATTTCAGTTTGGTGCAATATTCTTTATCGACTAACAAAAACGACATTCAGGTAACCATACACGCGCAGGAAAAAAGCTGGGGCCCGAACTATTTGCGTCTTGGCTTTAACTTCAGCTCATCCGAAGACATCGACAATAAATTCAATCTCACGGCCAACTATTTGATGACCAACATCAACCAATTGAATGGCGAGTTATCCATGGGCCTGCAATTGGGTAACGACAAAAATCTGGATTTCAGCTGGTATCAGCCGCTCGACAGCAATTGGTCTCCCTTCGTCGAAACGCAAATAAATCTGGCGTCCGATCAGTTTAACTTTTTTGCCGACAACCAGCTGGTCGCTGAATTTTCCAGCGATACCCTGGCCGGTGATCTGGCGGTAGGTGTTGAACTGGATAACTGGGGCGAAGTCCGACTCGGATTGCATCACCTCGACGGTTCAGTGGAACAAGAAGTTGGCGCAGCGATCCTGGACGAACAAGAGTATCAAGACGCTTACCAATACCTTCGTTTTGAAGTGGACACTTTAAACAGCTTACATTTTCCACAAGATGGTTTTCTTTTTCAGTACTCCTACGCACGCAGCGACGCCGATTTCGGTTCCGAATTTGACTACACCCAAAAAAGAACACGACTGTTAAAAGCGTTCGAGTGGCAGAAAAACTCCGTTACTTTAGGTGTTAATTACTTTCGCAGTAAAGGCCCCAATATTCCTCTTAATGCGTTTCAACGCAGCGGCGGCTTATTGAATTTCAGCGGTTACGAAATTAATCAAATATCTTCAGAAAACGCAGCTTTTGCCTTCGTCGCCTATATGCGGCGCATCAAGCCAACGCCTTTTCTTGATATGTATTTAGGGGTGTCCTACGAACGCGGACAAACCTGGAATGCACCGCAACAGTTCGACTGGACGAATGCCATTAACGGTTACAGCGTGTTTCTCGGCTCCGATACTTACATTGGGCCTTTCTACGTCGGTTATGGAAAAAACGAAAACGCCAAGTCGTTTTATATTATGTTAGATAAGCTGTTTTAGTCTCCACAGGGTAAGCGAATTTTGTCCGGTTTGATGCTACCTTTGTCGGGCTCCGGCTACGATATAATGCTATCAAATACCGCAGCGCGCCACCCGATCGGTTGTCTAGTTTTGTTGCATCCGTCTCTTTGCATGCTCTTTTCTAGGTACAACCAGCGTCGATTTAGCGCTCATGGGAAAATCCACCAGCTCCGCCAGCGTAGTCGCATCGATACGGGGTTTTTGCGTTGCAAACTGAGCAGCTTCGTAAATAAACACCTGATGTTGCTCACCGTAACGCTCAATTAATAAATGACAGAGCGACTGCAAAGCACTTTTATCCACCGAGTGAATGTTCTCATCACCAACGCCGACGCTACCTATTTGCCAGACTATTAAGTTCGTCGTCAGATCCCAAATACGCTCTTCGTATAAAATTTGGCAAGCTTCATAGGAACAAAAACCCTCGGCCGATAAATCCTCGCCAAAATCGGCAAACAAACAACTTTCGGCGGAAATAGCCGGCAACATTCTTACGGTGTAGCCTTCATTTCGTAATTGCTCCAGAGCTTGATAACTGGTATCGACGTACATACCCGGATGACCGTAAAAAGCTGCGCACACATGTTTTCCTTGCTTCACGTCATCAACTAACAATTTGGTCCACAATTGGTAAGTTTTCCCTCTCGGCTCTCCTTTGAGGTAATTCGGGAAGGGTGTCGAAGCGGCATTCAGTTCGCCGATCAAGTCGGCGGAAAACGGCTCTACCGCGACGTAGTAGACCTGATCGGCCGACTCGATCCAGGTACGAGTTTCCGCAGTTAAATGCGACATGTATTTGATTCCCAGGCCAACAATGGTCAGAGATCCTTTCGATGCAGTTACTTCGGTCAAAGTAAATCCCCTGTAACGAGCATGACTCAGCCACCGCATACGTCTCTATAGCGGCCTCGTTTACGCTCAATTAGATGTTAAAAGTTCTTGAGTTTGTCTGTGAGTGGTTATCAGACCGACATTACAGCCGGTCTGAAACTCGTGTGCTAACAAAGCCTAATTAGCTTCAAACACTCGATTGTCAGTATTGTTATAAACATCGTTCACCGTATTGGTATAAACATCGTTCACCGTATTGTTCCAAGAAGTGGAAGTGCTTGGATGGGCTGCTTCAGGATTTTGTCCTCCTGAAATCAACTCGATTTCTTCTGCCGTCAATCCTCGAGCAGACAAAAACGCTTCTGGCGCTTGTTCGAATTCAATTTGGCTCTTCGCATTGGTCGCCAATTCTTCCAATATTTTTTTAACAGACATAAAGTCTCCTTAAGTCATTATTATTTTCAGTGCCAGAGTACCAAACGCGCTCCAGCGAATTGATATTACTTAACAATCGCTTTAAAGGACAGATAAAATTGACCGACTAAGCCGCAAGCTCAGCTAAATGAACTTAGCTGCAGTCAATTCAATGGAGGTCAAAGGATAGGAGTAATAGCGTTTTCCCGTATTGTGCAACTACGAGCCACTCAAGGGCAAAACAGTCGCTCAGTCGGTACGGATTTAATCAGCAATAGAATGTTGTGTAGCGCTAACAATCGTCAGTAACAACCGTTACTGTACAGTCTGGATTGCCAAAAGAATCGTAGATCACATAGCAGCCCTGATTGGTCGGCACGGTGAATCCGGGAATGTCGTAACCAATAAGCGTGTATTGGTTATTCACCGCGGTCGTCAAATCGGTACCCGATAGATTCAAAAAGTCGAGCATTTCTAGCTGATCGGCGATTTCAGCGATGCTTTCGGGGCATAAATTACGCCAATCAACTTCAGATGCACCGAAAGGAAAAGAAACAACATAGGCTGCCTGACCGACGCCTCCTGGGTTCGTTGCCGCCCTCGATAATCCTTGGGCTCTCGCTTTCGCTCTTACCATACTCACAGTAGAACGTAAGGTTCCTGCGACCCCTTCTAACACACCGACTCTGGCCGAGCTAGATACATTAATGAATTTAGAAGACGCAATAGCAGCAAGAATGCCAACAATGACGATAACAACCACAAGCTCAATTAAAGTGAAACCTCGACTGCTTTTACAATTCACTTCAATCAGTCTCCCTGTTTATAAACTCGATTCAATTTTATCCGTTTTAAAGCGGTAATATTCACAATTTTGACGGCCCACTATAAATTAAAGACGTAAAAACTTCTAGTCATTATAGCAGAGATGTATGATGCGTTAGCCTGTAAAGAATCAGCTCAACCACGCTTAGCTCAGTTTATCCAGTTCTATCAGGCAGGCATATAACAGGGTTTAATCTGGCCAGAGTCGATATTCATGCCATTTTTAGCGACCTACTTGTATAGAAGTATCGCTTCTACGGCCATAAAAAGATTCCGTTCTCGCGATATTGTTTTGACCATTGCAGCTCTAATAACGCTTGAACTTCAAAGAGCCCACCGTTTTTGTGTTGACTTAAGCGCGTTGTTTGACTGACAAGTTAGGCAAAGGCAGTACAGGGTCATTGGAGACTACTAACTTGCTACGCAGGATTGCTAATGAAAGAGAGCTTACTGAAGAAAATCTTAAATTACGAGTTACCACCTTTTATAGAGGTGGTACTAAGCAAAAAATTTATTACTTTCCTTATAATTATCTTTATTGGAATATTAGTTAAATTTACAGTCAATCGATGTGAATGCAGCAGTCAATGTAGCGATCTTGGATACTACGATTTCAAATACGTTCCTGCGTCGCGTTATGGTCAGGAAAAGTGCTATTGCTTGACGAAACAGGAAGCGACAGACTCTGATAACACTACAAAGGGCGAAAGGATTTATTAGTAAATAAAAGGGAACGACCATGCGCATTGGTTTCTATGATTCCTAATTTACTTTCTTAACGTAATGGTCAATAAAAGAGCTAAAGTAGACCAAAGAGTTGATTTTAGTCTACTTATTGCTCTTAAAAACTATCAAGGATAGTAATTAACTCCTATCTTGAACAAGTATCGTCGAACTCGCTTATAGGATACGGGTATTCATCGCACACCAAATACGGGAATTCAGGAGGCAACACTTCATCGTGATTGAAAATATTGGGAGTTTCTAATCCGGGAACTAAAGGGCCACTGAATATCTTTTTGAAGAG
>JBPEWV010000114.1:0-6313 GCA_052032335.1 Pleionea sp.
TTAAACAACCGCACATCAAAGAACAATCGTCGCGCTGTATTTCCTGCGGAAACCCTTATTGCCAATGGAAATGTCCGGTTCACAATTACATTCCTGACTGGCTCGAGCTTGCCGCTGAGGGTAAGTATATTGAAGCTGCTGAGTTGTCGCATGAAACCAACAGTTTGCCGGAAGTTTGTGGTCGTGTTTGTCCTCAAGATCGTTTGTGCGAACAGGCCTGCACTTTGAATAATGATTTTGGCGCGGTGACTATTGGACAGGTCGAAAAATTCATCACCGATACCGCTTTTGCTCAAGGTTGGCGGCCCGACGTTTCTCAGGTGAAACCGCAGCCTTTTAAGGTTGCCGTGATTGGCGCCGGTCCCGCGGGACTTGCCTGCGCCGATGTATTGATTAGAAATGGCGTGAGCGTTACCGTGTTCGATCGCTATCCTGAAATTGGAGGATTGCTCACTTTTGGAATTCCGGAGTTTAAGCTGGAAAAAAGTGTGATGGAACGACGTCGCGAAATTTTTGAGTCGATGGGCATTGAATTTAAATTGGGCATCGACATTGGCAAAGACGTTTCTTTTGACCGTATTTATGAAGAGTACGATTCGGTATTTCTTGGGATTGGTGCCTATAAAACCGTCGAAGGCGGGCTTGGCGAAGGGAGTGAACCAAACGTCCACAAAGCTTTAGACTTTTTGATCGGTAACACCAATCATATTCACGACTATCAAATTGAAAATGCCAGTTTTATCGACGTAAAGGATAAAACGGTGGCGGTACTTGGTGGTGGTGATACGGCAATGGATTGTGTGCGAACCGCAGTTCGTCAGGGGGCGAAAAAGGTCATGTGCATTTACCGCAAAGATCAATCTGCCATGCCGGGATCGAACAAAGAGTACAATCATGCCTGCGAAGAAGGTGTCGAGTTTATCTGGCATTTGCAGGCGCAATCTGCTGAGCGAGATGCAAATGGTAAGCTGATCGGTTTGCATTGTGACAATCTGAAGACGGGTGCAACGCAATCGATTGCCTGTGACTCGGTGATCGTTGCTTACGGTTTTCGTCCCAATCCACCCCAGTGGCTTGCAGAACTTTCTGTTGATACCGACGAAAGCAATAAGGTGGTAGCAAAAGAGAGTACCGGTTATCGAACAACGAACGCGAAAATTTACGCTGGCGGAGACATGGTGCGTGGCGCCGATCTGGTGGTGACTGCCATTGCCGACGGACGCAAAGCAGCCGAATCGATTTGTCAGGATTTGGGTGTGCTGATCTAACTTTGTGACTCTTGACCTCGGACAGCGGGCTATGGGTTCATAGCCCGGCTTAGTGTTTTCACTAAAGTGATATCGCTGTGCAAAGTGATTCTTTATTTTTAAGGCCGTTGCGAATCTTCATAAGATAACCGGCCTTCGCAATAGTGATGATTTCCACATTCAGTTCGTAATGTCGTATGATTTGCCTAAGTTTGCAGATGCTGTGCGTCAGCCCGTAGTCGCCAATCAACTGGTTGCCATTCCATACACGTTGAATCAATTGCTCTCGGGTGAGCAGCTCATTACGATGCTGTATCAAAGTTATAAACAGCCGCCACAGCTTACTGCGCAAATAAACGGCGCTTGTGCGAGTAACGAGTCGGTTGCGATTATGATCAAAGTCAAAGTTCAGCTCTCGAAAGTTGTGTGCTTTGGTCATAGTGATCTCCCTGTTATAAAAGTTTTTGCTTTGACAACTCAGGCTTAACGTTGAAACCGAATCGGTTTACTAAATTCAGGTCGGCTTCGTTTTTGATCAGTTGCTTTACAACGCGAATTCGTGATTCACCCAAGGCCCACATTATGGCGGTGTTGCCCATAATATCTTGATGATTGATGTTCGCTCCGTTATTGAGCAGTAATTCAATTAATTCGGTATGGCCATGCGTAGCAGCAAGTGTTAAAGCGTTTAACTCCATTCCCAGGTGATTGGCGGAATAATTCACATTTGCGCCATTTTTGATCAGTAGCTCCGCAATCGCCTTGTGACCTTCTCGAGCCGCAACCATTAATGGGGTAAAGCCGATCCGATTCTCCGAGTTGACCGACAGTTTATTTTTTAAGAGTGCTTCAACACAGGCATAACATTGCTTAACCACGGCGAAATTTAAAAGATGCTCTCCAAAACGGTTGTTCAATGAGAGTTGCGAGTCTTCGAAACGCCATGTTTGAAGTTGGCGATAATCTTTATCGGTAATCGCCTCAAATAATGAATCTTGGTGTTGCTTCGCTAATGATTTCTTGTCATCAAGTTGTTTGTCGGCTATTGCTTCGGCGATCGAATAATGTCCGCGACGTAACGCGATTGCCAAGGCGTCACCATGAATTGATGTGATTGTAGTATCAGCCCCTGCTTTGAGTAATCGCGAGACCATACTGTCGTGTCCGGCATAGACAACCCAATTTAATGCAGTGTCTCCCATGCGGTCGCGTTGATTCAGTCGGGCACCGCCAGCGATTAACCGGTCGACCATTGTTGCTTGCTTATTGTAAGCCGCTAACATCAGGGGCGTTGCCAAATAACCGGTAGCGCTGGCAAGATTAACGTTAGCTTCAAGTTGCAATAACTGTTCGAATATATCGTAGTTATTCTTTGTGATCGCTTCGAGCAGCAGAGTTGTTCCTGAACTTGAGTGAACATCGACCAAATTAGGCGCTAGCTTTAGGTCGTCGGCTGTGAGTGTTCCGTTGTTCACCTGGGTGATGAGTTGATCGATGATTTTTCGCTGTTCCAGATGACTTTGCATTGATGCACTAATGGTTTTAAATCCCCGTTGCTCCGCTGTTTTAACCGCAGTAAAGCCCTCTTCATTTTCTTGTAATGGATCGGCTCCAAGCGAGAGCAGTAATGAAATCCACCGTTCGTGTCCGTAATAGGTCGTCCAGTTGATCACTGGGTCGCCAAACTTATCTGGCTGACGAAGATCGATGGGCTGTCTGACTAACCAATGAAAAACAGCTTCGTTCCCCTGATGGCGAACGGCATCCATTAAGGGGGTTGTGCCGTAACCAGAAAGTGCCGGTTTGTTGAAGTTGGCACCCAAATCAACCATGGATTTAACTTGATGCTTTGTTGAAAAGTAAGTCGCGTAATTCAATGGAAAGTATCCGAGTACCGATGTGTTCAATTCGGTAGGTGAGAAACCTACTATTTGATCGGAGTCAGAATGGTTGAGTAACAGAACGATTTTTTTCGCTAATGACGCCTCTGCTATTGAAGTGGATTCCTGAGAGGAATAACGATTCAACATTAATTCAATAATTTTTCGGTTCCCTGTCTGATACGCGAAGTCGAAGGGGGTGAAGCCTTTTTCGGCTTTGTTTAAAAGTTTGGCGCCATGTTGCAATAAAGTTTCAACACAGGTGAGGCATTGGCGCATGGCACTGATGTGTAGTGCGCTGTATCCACGGGCGTTTGGTTTGTTAGCGTTTGCTCCTTTTTGTAACAGCCAATTCAAGAGGTGGTGGTTGGTTGCACGCGCCGCTTGATTGAGAGGGCTCGCTTCGTCGTTTCCGTTATTTCCAATATTGATATTGGCACCAAATCGAAGCAGCAATTCAGCTTGTTCTTTTTGATTGAGCCGAATGGTCATCGGTAAAACGGAATAGCCTGTCGAATTATGGCTGTCCGGATCGAAGCCCGCCTGCAGCAACAACTTAGTTTGCTCAGGACGATTGGCAATCGCTGTCCAGAGTAATGCGAGTGACTGAATTTCTTCAGCAACGTTAGTATTATTGTCACGCTTGTCTTTGTCCAAAATGCCATTCAAGTTATTCGTGGCAGCGGTGAGTTGCTTAAAGAGGTCATATTGCGCCGCCGGAAAATTTTTACGGGCAATGGCCTCGATTAAAACCAGCATCACTCCAGAATGTTTACCTTCAAGAGCCCAGTCGAATGCGGCGAAGCCATTAGCATGTTCGTAATCGATATCGGCGTTGTGTTGAATCAGTAAATTAACGATGTCGACATGCCCGGCATAGGAGGCCTTCATTAAGGCGGTGTAACCGTCTTCCAGCCTGTATTCGGTGTCGGCGTTGTGTTGTAGTAGTGCTTGTACCATCGGCACTCGTCCAAGTTTTGACGCGCGCAGCAACGGTGCTTTGCCATTAACCTCCTGATTGATGTCAGCTATTTTTTCCAACGACCGTTGGAAGTCGGCGCTTCGGTTGTCTTCGATAGCCAGCATTAAATTTTCAAGTGCCCGTTGATTGGAAGGGCTGGAGAATAACAGGCCCGATCCGAACAGACTGATGACCAATAAAACTCGGATTACGATGGTGGTAAACATGATGATTCCTTATTTCTTTTGTGCTGTGGTAATATCAAAACCATCGCTTTTTTTGACCGAAGACTACAGTGAGTGTCGGTTAAAGTTTTATGAGAAACTTATGAGTGAACAGCAAGTTGTTGAATTTAATGGGAAATTAGCTTTTGATGATTTTATCTTTGATTTCGCCAGTCAGAGTTTAGACAGTTCATCCGGACGCATTGAACTGTCACCAAAACCGGGCCAAATATTGGCCTTTCTGTTACAACATGCCGGCGAGCTGGTTACTCGGGAACAAATCGCCAAGGCCGTCTGGGATGAGCAGGTGGTCGACTTCGATCAAAATATAAACTTTGGAATCAAGCAAATTCGACGTGCGCTTGACGACGATCCGAAACAACCGCGCTACGTCGAAACAATTCCGAAGCGTGGGTATCGTTTTATTGCAACGGTTGCTCCAGTAACCGATAAAGTTGTGCCAGTGCCTTCTCGAAAGCGGGGGGTTATTGTATTTTCGATAGTATTCGTTGCGGCTTTGAGCCTGACTGCACTGATTGGTTTTAAAACATCCGAAGGCTTTAACTCAGCCCAAACAACTTATGCCGCTTCTCCCGAGTTAAATCAAACCATTCAGCGTGCGATTTACTTGTACGAACAGGGTGGCGGTGAAAACTTTAAGCTAAGTACTAACCTGTTTGAAAAAGCCTTGCAGCAAGAACCTGACCTGGCGGCAGCACACGCAGGTTTGGTTTTGGTGAAGTTATTTTATGCGCAGAATCAACAGGCTCGTCAGCGCGTACGTCATCATTTAAACAAAGCCATCGAACTGGGTGGCGATGAGTTTTTAACCCGACTTGCTCAGGCAAAAGTTGCTTTTTATTACGACTGGGATATGGCAACTGCTCGCGCCTATTTTGAACAGGCGCTGGCGTTACAAAATCAATCCATTTCTGTGCTACATGATCTGGCAGTTGTCGCTGTGATACAAGGCGATATGCAGGTCGCCGAAGAGAGTATTCAATTAGCGTTAAACATTGATCCGGGGCGATTTCAAGAGCACTACCATGCCGGATGGTTTTACATGATAGCAGGTAATTACGAACGTGCCTTAAAGCAATGTTCCGAAAGTTTAGAGATTGTTCCAGACTATTCTTACAGTTTGTTATGCGCCGGACGTTCTGCAATGAAAATGAACTTGACTCAGACTTCTGCGCATTACTTAAAGCGATTTATGCAACAAGCAAAAGCCAGCGCATCCGAAATTGAAGCAATTACCCAAGCAGTAGAGCTCGGCAGCATTCAACCGTTTAACCTTTGGTACATTCAATGGCTCGAAAACGAGTATGGTGATCCTTTTGAGTTGGCATTGGCGTACGCAGAAGCGGGAGACGAACGAAAAGCTATAGCTGCTCTTAGGCAGGCTGTGAATAATAAACATTTTATGGTCCCCACGGCATGGGCATTTGACGAATTTAAGCCCTTGCGTGATAAAGCCGAATTTGAGCAATTGTTGCAGCCGGTTAAAATTTAATGGGGTGATGAAATACAAAAGTTTTTAGAATTAGTATTATTATTTTCAGGAATGCACGACGATGACTGTCTTAAAACAACATTTCAAGAAAAGTCTGATCCAGCTTTGTATTTTTGTTTTCATCTCAGCAAATATGTCGCTACCACTCAAAGCAACGGAGTCAGTGGGTTTAGACAGCAATAATGAATCGACAGAATACATAACCAACCATGGCGTTTTGGAGAAAACGTTTCGAGACATTGCAGTCAAAAACGATCTACCATCTCTTGCCGGAGTGAGTGTCGAATCAGAAAAGCGCGGTTTGCTGGTCGCCGTCGGTCAACGGTCCATGCAAACCAAGTCGGTCATCGAAATTACTGATAAATGGCATATTGGATCGATCACTAAACCTATGACTGCAACTTTGGCTGCTATCTTAGTCAAAAACAATCGGGTTGAATGGGATACTACAGTCAGTGAAGTTTGGCCCGATATGAAAATTCACAGTG
>JBPEWV010000115.1:0-21497 GCA_052032335.1 Pleionea sp.
GGGTAGTCCTTTTTCAGACGCTCTGCCAAATGTTCGGCAATTAGTTCGACAGTCGAATCGGTATCTAATAAATCGCAATCATCCTGAGGCAGAGTTAGCTGAAACTCCCCCTGATTGGCCATATAGCCCACAACATAATATGGGATGCCTGCGAGCTCGATGGTGTCTTGAATGTCTTCTTTGGTGATTAAATAAATATCTTCCCAATGGTCTGCGATCGACTGCTCAAGGTGAACCTCACGCTGGCCGTTTCGAAATACTTGAATTCTAGACCGGTGCCCGTGAGCGATGCGCTGGCAATCGCCAAAGTGCTTTTTTAATCCGTGGGAGTAATGATAAAAAGCACCGTCAATCTGCTCTTCTCGCAACGTAATGGATATTCCACGCACATTATCGGGTAAAATTGCCATCAAGCTGTCGTGAATAAAGGGTGTAACATTCTCAATATTGACTTCGTCTCCGGGCACGAAAGCGACCGCTTGAACCGGTGATAAATGTCGGTAAATTTTGCCTTGCTCGGTTTTGAGTTCAATTTCCAACTCGTCGTGTTTTAATCGGGTTTCCATCAAAGGGTATTTGTTGGCAACAACGAATTTATGATCGATTAACTTGTCGACGTGGGCTTTGATTTGTTTTTTCACGTGAGTGAAATCAAAAACCATCCCATTACCGTCTAAATCACCTTCCAATTCAACGTCCAATATCCAGCTTTCACCGACAATTCCTCGAACGGTATGAAAGTAAGAGAAGTCGATTACAGTTAATTGTTCAACAAATAGTTTAGTCATGTCTTGAAATTATTCAGTTCAGCCTGTTTAATGCAGTCTATCGAAAAAAGGTGATTCCTCCATTTTACCATATTGATGAATAAACAAGGCACTCAAGTATGAAGAAATACCATATTTATGGGATTGGCAACGCTCTTGTCGATATCGAAGTTGAAGTTACTGAGCAGGACCTGCAAAAGCTGGATATCGAAAAAGGGATCATGACCCTGGTTGATGAAGAGCGTCAAAACTTCTTATTGGATGCCTTGCCAGGTAATCATCACAATCGAGCCTGTGGTGGATCGGCTGCAAATACCGTGATAGGGGCCGCAAAATTGGGCGCACGTTGCTTTTACAGTTGCAAAATTGCGAATGATGAAATGGGAACATTTTACGCCGAAGACCTGGATAAAGAGGGCGTTAATTCCAATTTGTCGGAGCAAGAGCGTGAAGCAGGGCACACCGGACGTTGTATTGTTATGGTGACCCCCGATGCCGACCGTACAATGAATACCCACCTCGGCATTACTGGCGATTTAAGCTTTGAGCAGGTCGATGAAGACGCGCTGGGCGACTCCGAATGGTTGTACATAGAAGGCTATCTGGTGAGCACCGACATGGCGCGAGAAGCTGCTATCAAGACCAAAAAGATTGCACAGGACAAAGGGCTGAAAGTCGCCATGTCGTTTTCAGATTTGAGCATGGTGAAGTTTTTTCATGACGGATTGAAAGAAATGGTCGGAACTGGCGTTGATATGCTGTTCTGCAATCTTGAAGAAGCCTTGTTGTACACCGGGACTGATTCACTCGAGGATGCCTTTGAAGCGTTAAAAAAGTGCGCCAAAGCTTTTGCGATTACCATGGGCCCTGATGGCGCTGTTGTGTGGCAGGGTGAGCAAAAAATAGACGTTGCAGCGCATAAAGTGGAAGCCATAGATACCAATGGCGCGGGTGACTTATTTGCCGGCGCCTTTTTGTATGGTATTACTCACGGGTTAAACTTTGAAAAATCCGGTAAACTGGCAAGCTTTGCATCTGCCCGTCTGGTAAAAGAGTTTGGTCCACGTTTGTCTGCTGACGGGCAGAAACTGGTTAAAGACTTTTTACAGGAAATCTAATGAAAACACTTTGGATCATGCGTCATGGTGAAGCCGAGTGGGAAGCCAATAGTGACGTTGAACGCCAATTAACAAGCCATGGCGAAAAGGAGACGCACTCGGTTGCGAATAAACTGGAGCTGGACTCCAACTTTACGCTGTGGCACAGCCCTTATCGGCGCGCCAAACAGACCGCGCAACAGCTGGTATCGGCTTTATCGCATTCGCCAGACGAAGTTCTCGATGAAAAATTATTAACTCCCGATGCCGATCCTGCCGTGTTGGCTCAGTTTATTGAACACAGTGAGGCTGATAATCTTTTTTTGGTCAGCCATATGCCGCTGGTCGCTCGATTGACTCAGGAGTTAACCAAGGATGACCGAATCGGTGGCTACCAGACGGCACAGGTGGTGCAGTGTGTTCAAGATGCTGACCAACAGTGGCGAGTTAAAGCCATTTATGCACCTGATCACGCTTCTTAAATGATTGCCGAGAATAGAAATTCGGCTAAAAACCTCGTAGAATCGCCGGTTTGAGTAAACGACTGGGAAGTTTCTTGTTGAATAAGTCGATCGCCAAAGATGTTACGCCCTCTGAAGTTCAAGCTGGTCTGCTGCGCACCACCTTAATCTCAATCATTTCATGGCTGGTAACCTTTTATTATTGCCTTAAAGCCATCAGTGTTGTCAGTTTCAGTTCTTCTCCCCGATTAAAAATAGATCGAGTTATTCGTCAGTGGTCTGAAAGACTGGTTCGTCTGATCCGATTGAACATCGAGGTAAAAGGGAACTTTCAGCCTGTTGATGGCCGACGCTATATCATTATGTGCAGCCACTCCAGTGCCTACGATATTCCGGTAAGTTTTCTGGCTCTGCCAGGAAGCGTGCGTATGTTGGCGAAAAAAGAGTTGTTCAAAATCCCGTTATTTGGTCGGGCAATGAAAATGAGTGAGTTCGTTTTTATTAATCGTCAAGATAAAGAAGAAGCCAAGAAAGATTTAGCATTAGCCCGGGACAAAATGCAAGACGGGATAATGATCTGGATAGCGCCTGAAGGGACGCGTTCCACCGATGGTCAGTTACTACCATTTAAAAAAGGCGGGATGCATCTGGCCATTCAAACACAGGCAATGATTGTTCCCGTCGTCATCAAAGACATTCACCGGGTATTGCCGAAACATCGCTTTCGGCTTAATTTAAATCAAACCGTAGAGTTCAGGGTGGGCGAGCCGATTGATGCTTCGGACTATACTATTGAGAGTCGACACCAGCTTTCAGAGTCGGTTCGTCAATCAATGTCACGCTTACTCGAGCCGCCAAAGGGACAGTTTCATTAAATGTATCAACTCGAAGACGAAACCTGTGAGCAAGCCGCCAATGAATTGTTCACTCTGGTCGACTGGTTGCGACGGACAACCAGCCGACTCGATGAATCGGGCGTGTTTTTTGGCCATGGTACGGATAATCCTTGGGATGAAGCGACTGCTCTGGTGTTTCAGTCGCTAAACTTGCCGTTTGATTGCCCGGAAGCCTTGTACGCTGCCCGGTTAACGACCGCTGAGAAGTCGTTAATTATCGAGCGGTTACAAATGCGCATCAATCAACGCGTTCCTTTGGCCTACATTACCAACCAGGCATTCTTTTGTGGCATGCCGTTTTATGTGGATGAACGAACTCTGGTGCCTCGCTCACCAATCGCCGAGTTAATTGAACAGAAGTTTGCTGCCTGGATAAGTTCCGATCTTGAGGTTGGGGCGATTTTGGACATGTGCACCGGCAGCGGTTGTATCGCTATTGCCTGTGCCCACTACTTCCCGAATACGTTTGTTACCGCGACCGATATTTCGGAGGATGCGTTAGAAGTAGCGGCGATCAACTGTGAGCAACACGGTGTTGACGATCGCGTCTGCCTGCTACAAAGCGATTGTTTTGATCAGATCCCGGAACAAACCTTTGATTTGATAGTTTCCAATCCACCTTACGTCGACGCCGACGATATGTCGGATATTCCAGCAGAGTTTCAGAAAGAACCCGAACTGGGACTGGCATCTGGCCTCGATGGACTTGATTTGACCCGACGTATGTTGAATCAGGCATCCAAATACTTGAACGAAGAGGGCGTACTGATTGTCGAGGTGGGCAACAGCTGGCCTGCTCTGCGTGACGCTTATCCGGAGTTGCCCTTCGAGTGGATTGAGTTTTCTCGTGGTGGTGAAGGTGTATTTGCGCTCACCCGAGAGCAACTGGTCAAAGCCGGCTTTTAAACTAAATCAATTGGTTAGCTGGCTTTTTTAACCGTTTGTTTAAATTGGTATTGGATGTGTCGAAATTCCCAGCCGCGATAGATTGACTTTAGAAACTTGGCCATTTTGGGGGCTGCCGGGGTATAGCAGGGAAAGCGGTACCAATCGTTGCCCTGGCCTTTATAAACTTCCGTTTTCTCCTTTTTTCCTAACCATTGTTCAAATTTACTGGGTAATAAACGTAACGTGACTTCCATGCAGTCTTCGTCCAATCGAGCGGGGGCAACTTTTACTATTTGAGCTGGCATTGTTTGTACGTCTTTAAAACTTCAAGTTGAGTGGTGTGGTTTCGAGATAAACAGATGACTTAAGCGGTTAAATTATAGTCTATTTACAAAGCAAAGTGAATATCGCCCAAGGAGATATGTTGGGTGCAAAAGAAAAAGGCGACCTAAGTCGCCTCAAACACACAAGCAGATCGTTATGGCTATCCGCACTTGGAGTCGCCACAGTTCAGGCAGGTCATGCAACCATCCATCATAATAGAGGCTTTAACCATACATTTGTTGCAGAGTTGAGCGCCTTCTGGAAACTCGGAGTCAGCCGCATTGGCAGCGGTCGCCTGAGCATCTTCATACTGGGCTTTTTTTTCGGCTATCAGCTTTTTTTGATGCTCGTCGAGACCATCGTCTTTGAGCAAACCGATCATTTTAAGGTGAGACTCAATGGCTTCTCCGATTTCGGCAACCAAAGATGGCATAAAGCGCCCGCCACGCTTGAAGTAACCCCCTTTGGGATCAAATACGGCTTTCAGCTCTTCGGCAAGGAAAGTACAGTCGCCGCCTTTGCGGAACACTGCAGACACAACCCGCGTTAATGCTACCACCCACTGGAAGTGATCCATGTTCTTCGAATTAATGAAAATTTCGAAAGGGCGACGTAACTCGTGTTCTGTTCCCGGATTGAGCACAATGTCGTTAATCGTGACGTACAACGCATGCTCAGACAGCGGAGTTTTTATTTTATAGGTCGAGCCTAGCAGCATTTCTGGACGCTCAACGCTTTCGTGCATTTGCACTATGTCGGCGCTTTTACTGACTTCTTCCTGAACCGTGATTTCCGGTTCGGCGTCGGCTTTTTTAACTTTGTAACCAACAATGGGTTTAGAAATTTTGTGTACCATGATTTTTAATCCTTACAATAATTCGCTCGTTGGTTAAAACTTACCGTAATAGCCTTCTTTTAAGGCATCGAACAAGTTAGCGGCCGTGTGAGTTTCACCATCGTACTCGATTTCTTCATTACCTTTGGCTTCAAAGGTCGAGCCATCTTCCAGCGTAAACTGGTAAGTCGTATTTTCAAGATCTTGTTCTTTTACCAGTACGCCCTGGAACACTTCTGGATTAAAGCGGAAGGTTGTACAGCCTTTTAAACCTTGCTCGTAAGCGTAGAGATAAATATCTTTAAAATCTTCGTAATCAAAGTCGGTTGGCACGTTGGCCGTTTTGGAAATTGATGAATCAATCCACTTTTGTGCCGCCGCTTGAATATCGACGTGTTGCATCGGTTTTACATTATCCGATGTAATGAAGTATTCAGGCAATTTTTCTTCGGCTTCTTCCGAAAACGGCATGGCTTTCGGGTTTACCAAGGTTCGGTAAGCCAGAAGTTCGAAGGAAAACACATCGACTTTCTGTTTCGACTTGCGACCTTCTTTAATCACGTTTCGTGAGTAGTGGTGCGCAAAGCTTGGTTCAATTCCGTTGCTGGCGTTGTTAGCGAGTGACAATGAAATCGTTCCCGTAGGCGCAATAGAAGAGTGGTGCGTAAAACGTGCGCCTACTTCTGCTAACTGTTCGATCAATTCAGGATCTTCTTGCCCCACCTGTTGCATGTAACGACTGTATTTCGCGTGTAACACTTTACCTTTGATTTTATCGCCGACCTTAATGCCGTCCTTTTTCATTTCGGGACGCTTACGCAGCATTTCACCAGTCACTTTAAAAGTTTCTTCCATAATTGGTGCTGCACCTTTTTCTTTGGCGAGCTCGAGTGCCGAACGCCATCCTTCCATTGCCAGCTCTTTGGTTACTTTTTCAGTGAAGTCGACCGATTCTTTTGACCCGTATTTCTGACGCAGCATGGTAAGGGTTGAACCGAGGCCCAGATAGCCCATGCCGTGACGTCGTTTTCTTAAAATTTCGTTGCGTTGGCCTTCGAGGGGCAAACCGTTAATTTCGACAACGTTGTCTAACATACGAGTGAAGATGCCGACCGCTTTGCGGAATTTCTCCCAGTCGAATTCGGCTTTTTCAGTGAAGGGGTTTTTCACAAACTTGGTCAGGTTAACCGAACCTAATAAGCAAGATCCGTAAGGTGGCAAAGGTTGTTCACCGCAAGGATTGGTTGCTCGAATGTCTTCACAGAACCAGTTGTTGTTTCGCTCATTAACTTTGTCGATCAAAATGAATCCGGGCTCGGCGTAATCGTAGGTCGCCGTCATGATCATATTCCAAAGGTTTTTCGCTCGTACCGTTTTATGAATGCGGCACGCTACGCGACCTTCTTTGTCTGAAATGTAGCCTTCTTTGGTTGGCCAGTCGCGCCAAATGACCTGTTCAGGATTCTTAACGTCGATGTTATCGATTTCCACTTCTTTTTCAGACAGTGGGAAACCCAGGTGCCAATCGGTGTCGTTAATTACTGCCTGCATAAATTCGTTGGTGATTAACAGCGATAAATTAAACTGGCGCAGACGACCGTTTTCACGCTTCGCGCGAATAAAGTCCATAACATCAGGATGACCCACATCAAAGGTTGCCATCTGTGCACCACGACGTCCACCAGCGCTGGATACGGTAAAGCACATCTTGTCGTAGATATCCATGAACGATAACGGGCCAGAAGTGTAGGCTCCGGCACCTGACACATAAGCATTTTTAGGGCGTAAGGTAGAGAATTCGTAACCGATTCCACAACCGGCTTTCAGGGTCAAACCAGCTTCGTGAACCTTTTCAAGAATGCCGTCCATTGAATCACCAATGGTGCCTGAAACGGTGCAGTTAATGGTCGAAGTGGCAGGTTTGTGCGCAAGAGCTCCGGCATTCGACATAATTCGTCCGGCAGGAATAACCCCGTGGCGCAAAGCCCATAAAAACTGTTCGTAGCACTCTTCGCGTTTTTCCTTTGACTCAACTTCAGCCAGAGCTTTAGCAACCCGTTGATAGGTTTCATCAATGGTCTTATCGACCGGCTCACCATCTTTCGCTTTCAAACGGTATTTGGTATCCCATATGTCGACGGAAGTGGTTTGGAGCTCGATGTCAAAATTGCTTGCTTCTATTTGTTTTTTTAGCGCAGTCATGTTGATTGCATCCCTTTTGCTTGCCTGTGTGTAAAACTGTTAATAACTTGAGAGCTGATTGTGGAAAACCTCTTGATGATTTTGCTTGATAGAATCACTAGATGTAGGAGGTTTCCAAAGACTAAACACAATATATAGCAAGATATTTTTTTTGCCAAACAAAAAAATTACTAGATATGGTGCTGTTATGCACAATGTTTCGCTATATCTTTGAATACTGGGGGGTTTTAAGAAAAAAAATATTTTTATTGAGATATTTTGAGGTTTTTGATAGCCAAATTTACCACAAAGTTTTGTTGCGCTAACTGTATGAAATTCTGCCAATAAATCGTCACGACAAGACTGGAAATCGGCGTCGGATCGCTTAAAATACCGGCTTTCTGGAGCGACCCCGTTAGAGTTGGTTGATAAATGACCGAAAAAGCGAAGCTAGAGCTGTTTCAACGAGTATTTGATCGTCTGTTTTTTGACACCTTCAATACCCGACTTCTGTTTGGCGCTTCTGAGCCGTTTTATCAGGCTCCAACGACCACAGAATGTGCAAAAGTTTTTTCCCGGGAAGATTTTTTATCCAGTGCATTGCATGAAACTGCTCACTGGACCATAGCAGGTGACGACCGACGTCAAATAGATGATTTTGGTTATTGGTACGAACCCGATGGCCGAGGCGAAGAGCAACAAGCCTTATTTGAGCGAGTCGAAGTGAAACCGCAAGCGATAGAATGGGCGTTGTCGATCGCCTGTAAACATCGCTTTCATCTGTCGGCAGACAATCTGGGCAGTCACGCTCACCCCTCGCCATCATTTAAAAACGCGGTGACCCGACAATTGGTTCAGTATTGGGAACACGGATTACCAAGGCGAGCTCAAAGGTTATTTGATAACTTGGTGGAGGTCTTTCACAATGGTGTGCGTCCGCAACTGACCGACCAATTATTGGAGCAATGCTAGGTGGCTGTTTCGTTTAAACTGGGATTTATTGTTAATCCATTTGCCGGCATAGGTGGCAGTGTCGCTCTGAAAGGAAGTGATGGTGAGCAAATTCGTGACCAGGCGCTGAAACTCGGCGCCCAGCAGTTGGCACCGATTAAAGCGCAAACCGCCCTCGAAATGATTGCTCCAGAATTAAAATCTTCGATTGAACTGATAACAGCTTCCAGTGACATGGGCGAAACGGCGGCAAAGGCGGCCGGATTCAATCCGACGATAGTGGCCAACATTGCTCAACCAAGCAGCGCTAAAGATACCCGTCAACTGGTAGAGCGACTGGAAGCCGCAAATGTCGATCTGATTCTTTTTGCTGGCGGTGACGGAACCGCGCGCGATGTGTTTTCATCGTTAAAACAGGACATTCCTGTTTTGGGAATACCAGCTGGATGTAAAATTCATTCGGGGGTTTACGCCGTTACACCAAAAGCCGCCGGACTCCTGATAGGTCAGTTGGCGGCAGGTGAATTACTCAGTCTTAAAGAAGCTTCGGTCATGGATATCGACGAAGAAGCGTTTCGTCAGGGCAGTGTTAGAGCCCGAACCTTTGGCAGTATGACTGTACCGGACTCTTTGCAATTTGTTCAGGCGACCAAAGAAGGGGGTAAGGAAGTCGAAGAACTGGTGTTGGACGATATAGCCGCCGATGTGATTGAGGCGATGGAGCCCGATGTTTATTACGCCATTGGCTCCGGATCAACCTGTGCTTTTATTATGGAACAACTCGGACTGCCGAATACCTTATTGGGTGTGGATATTATTCAGAACAATCAGTTGATACAGGCCGACGTCACAGCGAACGATTTATTGAACTTGGCGAATTCTGGCAGTCCACTTGAAATCATCATCACGCTCATCGGCGGGCAGGGGCATATTATTGGAAGGGGAAACCAGCAAATTTCACCGCAGCTGATACGAACCATCGGTTGGGATAAGGTGCAGGTTGTGGCGACGAAATCCAAACTCAAAGCACTTCAGGGACGCCCGTTAATCATCGACAGTGGTGATGCTAGCCTTGATGATGAGTTACGTGGAACTAAGCGCATTATTACCGGCTACCACGATGCTGTCATTTACCGGGTTGGCCTGGACTACTGACTCCGTTTGGCAGCGTTGCATTCTGATTCATGGCGAGTAAGGCCGGTGTTCTTTTCTACAGGGATTAGGTTGTGACAATTGATGACGGTGGGTACGATGCTTGCTGTTTTAACGTGTCCCAGATGAAGTCTGCCACCGGACCATGGGTCTGGTTTAACCGTCTGAATGCTCTGATTTCGCCAGAAAACTCCGATTCAAAATCACTCACCTGAATTTGGCATAACCGTTCATTGGCCAGGTCGTTTTCGACATAATGCCGAGGAATCATTCCCCAACCCATACCATTGAGCAACATTTGGCGAGCGGTTTCCGGATTATTAATACGAACCTGCTGGCTGGTGGATTTAAAGGAAGACAAACTTTCATTATCAAAGTTTAGGCTGCTTTCGTGCGTGGTAATGATTGGGTATTGGTTCAGTGTATGACGCTGGATGGGCCGGGCAGTGTCGATCAGTTGGGGCGAAACCACCAACACCAGATGAAATTGACCCAAGGGTATTGTTTCGAAATCCCCTGACGAGTGCATTATGTGGAACCAGGGACCAATACCAAGATCGGACTGTTTGTCGACCACACTTTGCAAAGCAGAAAACCGGTAGCCGCTGGCAATATTAAATTGAGTCGCGTGAAAACGGCTCAGCGCTTGTTGAATCACCGGCATATAAAGTGCCGGTGGACTGGTTTGCTCAAAGATTACGGAAAAGACCGGCTCTTCGCCCTGTGATAATTGCTGGCTTAAGGTGCTGAGGCGGTCCATGTCTTGCAAAAGAATCTTGGCCTGTCGATAAAATGTCTTGCCGCGATCGGTCAGACGCAAACGATAGTGACTGCGGTCGAGTATTTCGAAACCAACGCTGTGTTCCAGTTTTTTTAATGCAATCGACAATGCCGGTTGGGTTTTATTCAATGAGTTTGCCGCAGATTTCAATCCACCGTCTTCTATAATGTGGTGGAGAATTCTTAAATGCTCGAAGTTCATAAAGTATATTTAATGAGATGAAAAGTTAACTTAAATATAATTTTAGCATTTAATTGCGTATGATGACGCCAATTTTAAAGTTCCGAGGTATGACTGATGACATTCCGATCGCACTTATGGCTTTTTCTCACGCTGGTGTTAACCGGGTGCAGTGAAGAGAAGCCTGACGAACCAACGCCCGATGTCCGGCCAGCAAAAATAATGACCGTCAGTGTCGACACTCAATCGCTGGTTCGACGTTTTCCCGCCATAGTCGAAGCCAATCAGGGGGCAAATTTAGCGTTTCGAGTTAGTGGGGAATTGGAAGCTTTTCCGGTTAAGCCCGGAATGGAAGTGACACAAGGACAACTTTTGGCGCGTCTCGACGATGAAGACTTTCGCTTACGACTGAATGACCGCGAGGCGCGTTTTGAACTGGCAAAATCACAATATGAACGGGCAAAAACGTTAAAAGAGAAAAATCTGGCGTCGCAATCGCAACTGGATGAAGCGCAAGCCAACTTACTGATTGCAGAAGCCGAGCTGGAGCGGGCTCAGTCGGATCTCGAGCACACCGAACTCAGGGCGCCATACGACGGTTCGATTGCGAAAGTGTTTGTCAAAAACCGTGAAAACATTCAGGCCAAACAAAATATTTTGCGTTTGTTGAATCGTGATTTGATGGATGTTTCCATTCAGGTGCCAGAACGCATCATGGCTTTGGTCAAACGCGATGTAAACTATCATCCGAGCGTGACCTTCGATGCGCTTCCAGGGCAGGCGTTTCCTATCTCGATTAAAGAATGGGACACTCAGGCCGATCCGGTTACCTTAACTTACAAAGCCGTATTTACCTTTCCGTCACCCGATACCATTAATGTTTTACCGGGCATGTCAGCGACCGTCTCTATTGATTTAAGCAAGGTCACAGAGATGGGACTGAGCGGGATCGTCTTACCGGTCGAAGCTGTGTTTGTGCCTGATGATACCCTCGCTAGAGAAGGGCAGGCGTTTGTCTGGAAGTACGACGACACTAGCCAAACTGTTTCAATGCATCCGGTTACTGTCGGTCAGGTTCACAGTGAGGGCGTCACGATAAAAGAAGGTGTTTCCGACGGTGACAAAATTGTTGTCGCAGGCGTGCATCACCTTTCCAATGGAATGCAGGTGAAGCCTTGGACGAAAGAGCGGGGACTGTAATGGATCTGGCTCAACTATCGATCGAAAAGAAAGTCATCAGTTGGATGATGGCGATATTGCTTTTCATTGGCGGCACGGTCAGTTATCTCGGACTGGGGCAGCTGGAAGATCCCGAGTTTACCATTAAGCAGGCAATGGTGATCACCCATTACCCGGGGGCAAGTCCAACGCAAGTTGAAGAGGAAGTTACCTTTCCGATCGAAAACGCTATTCAGTCATTACCTTACGTTGATTATGTCACCTCAATTTCGTCTAACGGTCAGTCGCAAATCATCGTTGAAATGAAAAGTACCTATCGCAAGCAGGAATTGCGTCAGATATGGGATGAGTTACGGCAGAAAGTTAACGACAAAGCGAGAAGTTTGCCTCAAGGAGTGCGCTCGCCCATGGTGATTGATGACTTTGGCGATGTTTATGGCATGCTCTACGCCATAACTGGCGACGGTTACGAGTTTGAAGAGCTGAGCGATTATGTCGATTACCTGAAACGCGAACTGGTGTTGGTGCCTGGAGTTGGTAAAGTCACGGTTTCCGGTGAAATTCAGGAACAGGTGGTGGTGGAAATTTCCACCCATCGTCTTTCGACCTTGGGTATTCCGGCCAATCACATTTTTCAATTACTGGATAACCAAAATACCGTATCGAATGCGGGCCGCATTAAAGTCGGTAGTGAGTCGATTCGTTTCCATCCAACCGGTGAGTTTCAAAATGTTGAAGAGTTAGAAAATCTGTTAATTTCTCAGCCCGGTGATTCAAAACTGATTTTTCTTGGTGATGTGGCTGAAGTTAGCAAAGAGTACGTTGAAGTACCCGACAACATTGTCAATTACAACAAACGGGATGCCATCTTTCTTGGCGTTTCATTTAGCAGTGGCGTAAATGTGGTTGATGTCGGAGCTGCCATCGATCAAAAACTGGCGGAAATTGACTACCAGCGTCCGATCGGTATGGACGTAAACGCGGTCTATAAACAGCCGGATGAAGTCGAAAAGTCGGTAACCGGCTTTATAGTGAGTTTAATGCAAGCGGTTGCCATTGTTATTCTGGTGCTGCTGGTTTTTATGGGGCTGCGCAGTGGCATTTTGATCGGTTTAATTTTATTACTGACGGTTTTAGGCTCGTTTATTTTTATGAAGTTATTCGCCATTGATTTGCAGCGAATTTCATTAGGCGCACTGATTATAGCTCTGGGGATGTTGGTTGATAATGCCATAGTAATCACCGAAGGGATTCTGGTCGGGTTAAAACGAGGTAAAACTAAAGTCGAGGCTTCGGTTGCGATTGTTTCGCAAACCAAATGGCCATTATTGGGTGCAACCGTCATCGCTATTACCGCGTTTGCGCCCATCGGGTTATCGTCGGACGCAACCGGCGAGTTTGCCGGCAGCCTGTTTTACGTGTTGTTAATTTCGTTGTTACTCAGCTGGATTACGGCGATTACTCTAACGCCGTTCTTTGCCGATCTGTTGTTTAGCGAATCTAAGGTTAAGCATCATGATAACGATCCATCCAATGATGATCCGTATAAAGGTGTGATTTTTAATCTTTATCGGACAATTCTCAGTACCTCGATGAAACACCGTATTACTACAGTTGTTCTAATGCTGGCATTACTGGCTGCGGCCATTGTCGGGTTTGGTCAGGTTAAACAGTCGTTTTTTCCAGCGTCGAACACCCCCATGTTTTACGTCGACTACTGGCGTTATCAGGGATCCGATATTCGTGAAACGCAGGCCGATATTAAACAGATGCAAAGGTATTTATTATCAATGCCAGCCGTTGAAGAAGTCACTTCAACGGTAGGTCAGGGAGCACCGCGCTTCATGTTGACCTACGCACCGCAAAAGTCTTACGCCGGATACGGTCAAATCATTGTTCGTGTGCAATCTCGTGAAGATGTTGAAACAGTGATGGCAAAGATCCGTGACTACGGCAAAGAACAATTTTTAAATGGCATGGTGAAAGTGAAACCAATGGAGATTGGACCTTCTACTGATGCAAAAATTGAAGCGCGATTCAGCGGGCCTGATCCGCAAGTGTTGCGAAAACTAGCACAACAGGCTGAACAAATTTTACAGGACGAGCCCTCTGCCTTAAATGTGCGTCACACTTGGCAAGAAAAAACCAAAGTGATTCGACCGCAATTTAATGAAACCGTGGCGCGGCGACTGGGGATAAGTAAGTCGGATCTGGATCAATTGTTGTTAACCAACTTTAGTGGTTTGCAGGTGGGCTTGTATCGGGAAGGGACCGACATGTTGCCCATCATTGCTCGCGCACCTGAAAGCCAGAGACTTTCTATTGATAGCTTGAACGATTTGCAGATCTACAGTCCGGTTTTGAAGGTGTATGTGCCGGTCACCCAAATCGTCAGCGACTTTAATGTCGAGTGGGAGAACTCGTTAATTTTACGACGCGATCGCAAACGAACCATTACCGTTCAGGCCGATCACGACGTATTAAGCGACGATACCGCAGCGGCTGTTTTATCGCGAGTGAAAGCTCCGATTGAATCCATTGAGTTACCCCGTGGCTACCAGCTGGAATGGGGCGGAGAGTATGAATCGTCAAAAGAAGCACAAGCGGCTATTTTTGGCTCTTTGCCATTGGGTTATCTGGCGATGTTTATGATAACGGTGTTTTTATTTAATGCGATTCGGGCACCGCTTGTGATTTGGGCCACCGTGCCTCTCGCAATCATTGGTGTGACACTGGGTATGTTAACCATGAACGCGTCCTTCAGTTTTATGGCTCTTCTGGGCTTACTCAGTTTATCGGGTATGTTGATTAAAAACGGCATTGTTTTGGTTGACCAGATTAATCTGGAGCTGGCTGAAGGCAAAACGCCTTATCAAGCTGTGGTCGACTCGGGCGTCAGTCGTGTGCGTCCTGTATCCATGGCCGCGATCACGACCATTTTGGGCATGATTCCTTTGTTGTTTGATGTGTTTTTCCGCTCCATGGCCGTCACCATCATGTTCGGTTTAGGCTTCGCAACCATATTAACGTTGATAGTGGTCCCCGTTTTTTATGCCATGTTTCATGGCATAAAAACAAAATCGTAAATCTGCTGGCTTTAATAAAGTTGGTACAGTTTTAGTAGCGGTAATGGATAAAACCGCTACTAATTACTTTTAAATCCTAATTCATTAAAACTAATTCACTGTCGAATAAAAGTTTATTTCTGAAATTATCAGCCTGAGCCCCCTGGCTGTGTAAGCTATATCTCAAAGGCCATTAAGCCATACCCGTTTTAACGTAACAGTGATCCGTAATTTTTACACGGGTAGCTTTTTATGTCATTGATTTTTATGGGTTAATAAAACCTGATTGAATTGTGTTCAGGAATTGGATTGGCCAATGGTGTGTTGTGTTACGCAGGCAAAAGCGTAGCATAAGTCTTGTGTTCAGGATGAACCCATCACGGAAGGTGTGTAAAAGGACGACAACTTCATAGGAATGAAGTCGACGGAGTAAATTAAGTCATGGAGTGAAGTAGGGAAAGCCAATTGCTTGAGGGAATAAAGGACTAAAAAGCACTTGATATGAGGTAAAGGCGGCAGGAAGCCGCCTTTTTTCGTGCCGTTATGGACAATTTACCAACCGCAGTTGCGGCCTTTGTTTTGTTCGTCTAACCAGGTTTTTAACGGTGCAAAATAATCAATGACCGCGGTTGCGTCCATTTGTTTGCTGCCCGTCATGGTTTCGAGAGCCTCCTGCCATGGGCGACTTTTGCCCATTTCCAGCATAGCTTTCAGTTTAGCGCCAACTTCTTTGTTGTTGTAAATAGAGCAGCGATGAAGAGGACCTTCGTGTCCTGCCAATTTGCACAACTCACGATGGAACTGGAATTGGAGTATGTGAGCCAGGAAATAACGTGAGTAGGGCGTGTTACCCGGAATGTGGTACTTGGCACCTGGATCAAAGTCAGCTTCGGAGCGTGGTATCGGGGCTTTGACACCTTGATATTCTTCTCGTAACTGCCACCAGCCCTGATTGTAGTTGTCCGGTGTGAATTCACCGTTGAACACTTTCCAGCGCCATTTGTCGACCATTAGACCAAATGGTAGAAAGGCTACTTTGTCCATGGCCATGCGCATCAAAAAGGGTAAGTCGCCGCTGGCGTCAGGCTCCTCGTTGATTAGTCCGATTTGTTTTAAATACTTTGGCGTGATCGATAGCGCTACGGTGTCTCCGATGGCTTCGTGGAAGCCATCATTAGCACTGCCACGGTACAGTACCGGTTGTTTAAGGTTGTAGGCGCGCTGATAGAAGTTGTGACCCAGCTCATGATGAATGGTATTAAATTCTTCACCAGTGATTTGAATGCACATTTTAATGCGGTAGTCTTCGGGCGTTACATCCCAGGCACTGGCGTGACAGACTACATCACGGTCGCGAGGCTTAGTAAACATGGAGCGGGTCCAGAAAGTATCCGGTAACGGTTCAAAACCCAGCGATGTGAAGAAACCTTCGGCTTCACGAACCATACCGACTTCGTCGTAAGACTTTGCTTTCAAACGCTCGGTGACATCGATACCAGAGCCGCCTTCAGGGGCTACCATATCGTAAATATTGCCCCACTGTTGCGCCCACATATTACCCAGCAAGTGAGCGGGTATTGCGCCTTGTGTAGCGACTATGTCGTTACCGTATTTTTCGTTTAGCTTGGCTCTCACATGGCAATGCAGCGACTCATAAAGTGGCTTAACTTGCTCCCAAACCCGATCCATTTCTTGAGCGAAAGCATCGGGCTCCATGTCGTAGCCAGAACGCCACATGGCACCCAGATCATTGAAACCTAAGTCTTGCGCTCCTTCATTGGCAATTTCGACCAGACGTTGGTAGGGGGCTTTCATTTGTGGAGAAACTTTACGCCATTGCACCCAGGCATCGAGCATGGCCTGTGGGTCGTCCGACTCGGCTAGTACATTAGACAGTTTGAGCAAATCGTATTCAGATCCATCAGGAGTTTTTCCCGAGCCATACATGGCGGATAGCTGACTTTCAATTTTGGCCAATTCGTCAGCTTTCTCGGGCTGATTGGCAGGTGCCGGAAGTGTCAGTCCGAGACGCAACAATTTCAATTTACGCTCGACGTCGTAAGGCAGTTCAAGACCGTTGAATTTGGCAGCGCCATTGGCCAGTTCAATACCTAATAGCTTAAATTCTTTATTCGCCTTTGACTCCAGATACTGGGTATCGCCATTAATATAGGTTTGAGCTACCCAGGCAGATTTGGCCGCGTATTCATAAATATCGCCGATGCGTTTTTCAGCGTCTTTCACATAAGCGGCGGCTTCAGCGGCGGTTGGTTTTTGCGGCTCGGCGGTTTTTGCGGCCGCTTGTTTTGGTTCTTCAGGCTGACATCCTGTCAGTGCGACGGTTACAGCACCGGCAATCAGCCAGCTTGTCATTTTTGTTCGTTGTAACATAACTCACCCGTTAACTGTTGATAACAGCGAGAAGATTAAACGAAGCGTTGGTGAATCTGCAAGCCGATCAAGACTTTATATTGCGGTCAGACAGTTGAATTGGTTAGCATTAGCGCACTTTGAACTTAACGTTAAGGCGAATATGACCTTACCTGGGCCCGTTATGGTCGATCTTAAAGATTTGACCATTGATGCAGAAGAGCGAGAGATGTTACGACATCCCGCCTGTGGCGGTGTGATTTTATTCGCCCGCAACATTGAAAATCATCGGCAAGTCCGCGATCTGAACCAGCAAATTTCCAAAATTAATCCCCAACTGTTACTTGCAGTCGATCAGGAAGGCGGACGTGTTCAGCGACTTAAACACAGTCCGTTTACGCTATTACCACCCTTGCGCACAATTGAGCGTACAGCTGGCAGCTTGGTCGAAGCGGATAAACTGGCGTTCCACCATGCGCGGCTGATGGCATTAGAGACGCTGGCCGTTGGATTTGATATCAGTTTTGCGCCGGTGCTTGATCTTTGTACAGGGACGAGTCGCGTTATCGGTGATCGGGCGTTGCATGAAGACCCTGAAATAATCGCCAGACTGGCGAAGCATTACGTTCAGGGTATGACGTCGGTAGGCATGTCGGCAACTGGAAAACATTTTCCCGGTCACGGTTCGGTCGATGCCGATTCACACATCGAGATTCCTATCGACTGTCGATCTTTCGACGCAATCGAAGGATCGGATTTAAGAGCGTTTAGTCCATTAATGGAAAGCCTCGGTGGGATTATGCCTGCCCATGTGATTTACCCTGAAGTGGATGATAAACCGGCCGGTTTTTCTACCGTCTGGATTGAAAAACTATTGCGAGAAAAGTACCGCTTTGACGGAGTGGTTTTCAGCGACGATTTGTCGATGAAAGGAGCCGAAGTGGTCGGTGGATTTTGTGAACGCGCCGATGCTGCTATTCATGCGGGCTGTGATATGGTGCTGGTTTGCAATCAACCGGGCGAAGCAGGCAATGTGCTGGAACATCTACGGCATACAAGTTCTTCCAAATCGGCGGATCGAATCTTGCGGATGAAAGCCGCCAGTCAATCTAATGTTGGACTGCAATTGATGCAGACCGATGCTCGATGGAAACAAAGCGCGGAGGCGTTATCAAAACTATGAACGAAGAAATTTCCGGTTTATACGATTATTTGAAAAAACAGCTGTACGATCTTCAGGGTGACTCTGCCTGGATCACTGAAATATTCCTTATCATCGTTGCTACTTTTCTACTGAACTATATTTGGCGTTTGATACATTCTCGTATTATGTCCAAAGTTGAAAAGTCTTCGACCTTTTGGGATGACGCGCTGGTTGATGCCATTTCGCGTCCCATGACCTGGGCGATTTGGGTGACCGGGATAACATTTGCCGTTGATTCGTCGCAGTCCAATTACGTCAGCGAGTTGTTACGGATAAACCTGGAAGACAGAAAAGAACCTGTTTTGATTAACGAGGTAGTTTTAATTGGTTTGTTTGGATGGTTCTTAACCCGGTTTGTTCAGAATGTTGAAAGGCATTTAATTGAGCATCAGGCATCCAAAGAAGAACACGAGCAGATCGATCAAACCACCATCGAAGCGATCAGTAAACTTGTCAGAGTCTCTGTCGCTGTAACTGTAACACTGGTCGTGCTGCAAACAATTGGGGTCAGTATCAGTGCAGTATTAGCGTTTGGGGGTATCGGCGGTATTGCCATCGGTTTTGCGGCAAAAGATTTATTGGCCAACTTTTTTGGTGGCTTGATGATTTATCTCGATCGACCCTTTGCCAATGGCGACTGGGTTCGCAGTCCGGATCGGAACATTGAGGGCACCATCGAGCATATCGGTTGGCGACAAACGCGGATAAGAACTTTCGACAAGCGTCCACTGTATGTGCCCAATGCTGTGTTCAATAACATCGCAGTAGAAAACCCTTCACGCATGACGAATCGTCGTATTTATGAAACGGTGGGGATTCGCTACGATGATATATCGAAAATGAAACCTATCGTCGACGATGTAACCGAAATGCTGAAACAACACGACGACATCGAACAAGACGCCACCTTAATTGTTAATTTTAATGCCTTCTCAGCGTCGTCACTGGACTTTTTTATCTACTGTTTTACCAAAACAAAAGACTGGATTGAGTTTCATACAGTGAAGCAGGACGTTTTATTAAAAATCGCTGATATTATTGGAAAGCACAAGGCAGAAATTGCATTTCCAACGTCGACCTTGCACGTGCAAATGGAAAATCCGGAACTCGCTGGCATCGAGTCGACAAAAGACAAGTAAGTTATCGCGAACGCTGAGAGTGTGGGCTGACGCCTAACCCAGTTACATTGTAAATGGGTTAGGCGAATAAGGCGTTTCCACAGCGTTGTGTGCCGCCAAGATAATTGTTAGCTGCGACTACTGTTAAACTTTTGTGTTTTTCATTGGAACCACTGTTAACGGCAAAAACGATTAGCTGCGATGAGCCACCGAATGAATTACCCGATCATGCTCAAAATACACCGTAAACCCATTGTACACCCAACGTGTAATGGGTGGCTCGCCAATAGCCGGTACTTCTCGAACTGGTGAACCAAAATTCTCGCGAACCGTTTCCATGCTTTGGCCAGTACGTGGTTTGTCCGTCGCCTGTTTGCTTTGCTCGCCAACACCTATGGGATCAGTTGCTGCAAAGGTGCACATTGAAGCAGTCAGCAAGCCTGCCAGGATCCAGTTTTTCATGGTCAACTCCTTAGTTTTCAAGCCGCTGTTGACGCAGCCGTTTCGATTGCAATCGGGTTATGTGTTTGATCAGGGCATCCTGATCGTGTTGTTCTATGGTTGTGAATTCAAGTGCGATTTCATTTTGGTCGCCTTGTTTGTCTACGTTAACCACCTTTGCCTGACAATAAAAACCATAACAGTCAGGAAATAAAAGTATCTTTAAATGCCAGTCTGAGTCCAGGACATAGTTCTTGTTGCTATAAAATTTTAAACCATTGCCGCTTATATTCACTTTTTCCTGTTGAAACGAATCTTTTAATTGATTCGCAATGTAACGCGACAAAATATCCAGCTTCTCGTTTTGTACTTTCAGATAATGCGCAATATCGCGATGTTTATCTTGAATGATGCGCAATACCTGAACATTGTCCTGATCCAGACGACGTAACTGATTTAAAATTTCGAACTCTTCGGGCAACGTTTTAATGGATGCGTCGGCCGAGCCATTCGCAGGCGAGAGCTGCATGGTAATTTCGTCGTCTATTCGAAAGAATTCTCGCCTTTCCGTTTCAGAACTCATTTTTAAATAAAAACCTTTGCGCTGTGTCAGGGGGATCGGTAGCATATGACCCGCAACAGGCGGGCGCATCCGTAATTATAGTGCACCTATTTTAATGTCCCCGTCAGGATAAACCTGAGTTCATGGATACAATTATTTAATATAATAGCTTAAAAATCTGTGATAACTTACTAAAAATTAGCGAGTTTTTAAATATTTCGTATGAAGTTTCCATTTTCGACTTTTGTTGGCCTCAGGTACACGCGGGCGAAACGTAAAAATCACTTTATTTCATTCATTGCCCTCGCTTCGATGTTGGGGATCGCGTTGGGTGTGATGGTATTGATCACTGTGATGTCAGTGATGAACGGATTCGAACGTGAATTGCGAGAACGGATTTTAGGCACAGTGCCGCACATTGTGGTAGGCGAGCGCTCGTCGGATGGCGTCACCGACTGGGAAGCGCTTGAACAGAAGATTATTAAACAGCCAACCGTAGTCGCTGCGTCCCCCTATATTGATTCAACCTCTATGTTTCAAAGTCCCTATGGCGGAACCGAATTTGGTGTATTGCAGGGCGTTTTGCCAGAAAAAGAAGCCAATGTGTCGGTGATAGAGCAGTATATGGTTCAGGGAAGCCTGCAGAAGCTGGAGTCGGGTAAATACAATGTCATCATCGGAACAGCCTTGGCCAGACGACTCAATCTATGGGAAGGCGATAAGATTACCATAATGGTTCTGGAGGGATCGACGGTATCTCCTGCCGGAATTTCTCCGAGATTTCGACGATTTACTATTGCCGGATTGTTTGAAACCAAATCTGAGTTAGATTCGCGAATTGCCATGATCCACATCGAAGATGCCGCCAAGTTGGTGCGAAAAACTGATTCGGTAACGGCCATTCGGGTTAAAGTTGAAGACGTACTTGAAGCGCACATCACCGCGCAAAAACTGCGCGCTGACCTTGGTTTTGATTATTGGGTAACCGACTGGAACCGTACTCAGGGGTCGTTATTCAAAGCGATCCAGATGGAAAAGAACATGA
>JBPEWV010000116.1:0-3835 GCA_052032335.1 Pleionea sp.
TTTCAGGATCAGGAGCCAGTTTCAATGACTTTACTGGTAATACTGCCGTCATTCAGGCGTGTTTCAATGGTATCGCCTACTGATACTTGCTCAGCCGACTGGATCAACGTTTCGTCTTTAAGAGTGATTGAATAACCACGAGCCAAAGTTGCCAAGGGGCTGATTGCATTTAACCGGCCCGAGTTAACTGCCATTTGCCGTTGTTTGTCGTTGAGCAACGTTTTTATCGCAAATTTCAGGCGTTTGCTCAGATTTGACGACTGTGAAGCAAAATGTTGCAGCTGCTTTTTGGGATGGTGCTGCACCAGGGCAAGCTGCGCTTGGTGCAGCTGGCTGTAATTGTTTGCGATGGTCTGATTTAAGTTTTCTTTAAGTCGCGACAACAAGCCGTCCAGAGTTGCTTTGTGTGCATCGAGCAGCGGGTCGGGATCGGCCAGACTCAAGGTTAAATAGGCGAGTCGGCTTTCCAGATCGCTAATTTGCAGTTCCATCGACTGGAGCAAGCGGTAGGTCAATTCGTCGATGGCTTGCGTCACCTGATCGGTGTCCGGCGTCAGAAGTTCAGCGGCGGCGGAGGGCGTCGCTGCGCGATAGTCGGCCACAAAATCACTGATAGTAAAATCAATTTCGTGGCCTACGGCCGAGACGGTGGGCAGTTTACTGTCGGCAATCGCATAAGCGAGCGGCTCTTCATTGAAACACCATAAATCTTCTAGCGAGCCACCGCCACGAGTAATCAATAAAACGTCCACTTCTGTGCGCGAATTGGCCGATTCGATGGCCTGAATTATCGACCGGTGCGCTTGCTTTCCCTGGACCTGGCAAGGATAGATGATCACTTCGGTCATCGGAAAACGCCGCTTCATAACGCTTAAGATATCCTGAATCGCCGCGCCTGTTGGCGAAGTGACAACGCCAACTCGATTGGGACGACGGGGAATGGTTTTTTTTCTGCTGTTATCCAGTAAACCTGCCGTGGCTAACTTTTCCTTTAGCTGCTCAAATTGCATTTGCAGATTGCCCAGCCCGGCCGGCTCCATAAAGTCAACCGCTAACTGATAATCGCCGCGAGCCTCATACAGCGTTACTTTGGCGCGAGCGTAAATCTGCATGCCATTTTCCGGCCGAAATTTTAAAACGCTGTTTCGACCACGCCACATGGTGCATTTGACCTGTGCGCGATCATCTTTTAGCGTGAAATACCAATGCCCGGAAGTGGCGGCAACAAAATTACTGATCTCACCCTCGATCAGCACCTGCCCGGCGTTACCTTCCAGCAGGCGTTTCACTTTCTGATTTAATTCCGACACGCTCAGATATTGTCGTTCGGTGGGCTTTCGGGGCTGCAAAACGGGTTTTAACATAAAGGACTCTGGTGACTCTTTGAAAAAACGAGATATTCAATGCTTATTCTATATGAGCTTCTCTAAGCGTCTGAATTTATATAGAAAAAAGAATTTAATAAATCAGTAAACTGGCCATTAACCTGCAGTTATACCATGATTTAACTGCTTTTTTCACGGCGTCTGTCGTAACAAAGGCCGAAATTAGACCAAACACTAACTGTGTTGATGCGAAAGCGTTCAAACGGGCATTGTTCTTGCTTCCTGATGAATGTTATAATCCCGCTTTGGTTTTCCAACCGTTCTACTCTTTAAGGTGATTCTCAATTATGCGAATTATTCAGGAAGCTCTTACTTTCGACGATGTTCTATTGGTTCCCGCGCATTCTACCGTATTGCCCCACCTGGCTGAACTTAAAACTCAGATTACCCGCGACATTGCGTTAAATATTCCTTTGGTGTCTGCAGCGATGGACACGGTGACCGAATCGCGGCTGGCGATTGCTCTGGCGCAAGAAGGCGGTATGGGCTTTATTCATAAAAATATGAGTATCGAGCAGCAAGCTAACGAAGTTCGTAAAGTAAAAAAATTCGAAAGTGGCGTCGTCAATGATCCAATTACCGTGACGCCCGAAAGCACGATCGCCGATTTAAAGAGAATTACCGCAGAAAATGGGATTTCCGGAGTACCTGTGGTTCAGGGTGACGAACTGGTGGGCATAGTGACCAGTCGTGACGTGCGTTTCGAAACCCATCTCGATCGTCCAATTTCCAGTGTTATGACGCCAAAAGAGCGGTTGGTGACTGTTAAAGAAGGCGCCGAAACCGAAGAAGCATTGGCGTTAATGCACAAACACCGTATCGAAAAAGTGTTGATGGTCGACGATAAGTTTCATTTGAAGGGTCTTATTACCGTTAAAGACATTCAAAAAGCCGAAGACAAACCACAGGCCTGTAAAGACAGCTATGGTCATCTTCGTGTCGGTGCTGCTGTAGGTACCGGAGCTGAAACCGAAGAACGGGTAGCAGCCATTGTGGCCGCTGGTGTTGATATTGTATTGGTCGACACTTCTCACGGACATTCACAAGGCGTACTGGACAAAGTGAAGTGGGTTAAACAAACTTACCCCGACGTACAGGTGATTGGCGGTAACATTGCAACTGCAGCGGGCGCTTTGGCCTTAGCTGAAGCAGGCGCTGACGGTGTAAAAGTAGGTATCGGACCAGGCTCGATTTGCACAACTCGAATTGTTACCGGTGTCGGGGTTCCGCAAATATCTGCGGTATCCAGTGTCGCTGAGGCGTTAAAAGATAAAGGTATTCCGCTCATTGCAGACGGCGGTATTCGTTACTCTGGTGACATGTGTAAAGCGTTTGCTGCGGGAGCCTATGTAGTGATGGTGGGCAGTATGCTGGCTGGAACCGAAGAAGCACCCGGTGAAGTTGAGTTGTATCAGGGGCGTTCTTACAAGTCTTATCGTGGGATGGGATCGCTAGGTGCCATGTCGCAAAAACAGGGTTCCAGTGACCGTTATTTCCAAAGTACCAATGCTGCCGATAAACTGGTTCCCGAAGGTATCGAAGGCCGCGTGCCCTATAAAGGCTCTTTGGTTTCCATTATTCATCAGATGATGGGAGGGCTGCGCAGTTCCATGGGACTGACCGGTTGTAAAACGATGGACCAAATGCGAACCAAAGCCGAGTTTGTCAAAGTGACGGCTGCTGGTATGAATGAGTCGCACGTCCACGATGTTCAGATCACTAAAGAAGCACCGAATTATCAGGTGGGTAAATAGCCCGGACGAATGAGAGTGAGATTAAGCCGAGGCATGCACCTCGGCTTTTCTGTTTTAATTGATAGTGAACAAGCGATCGCCATCGTGCGATCGAGAAAAAGGTAAAGGTTATGTCAAAAGACATTCATTCCAGTCGAATTCTAATTTTAGATTTTGGATCTCAATACACGCAGTTAATCGCCCGTCGCATTCGTGAAATTGGTGTTTTCTGTGAACTGTATCCCTTCGATATGAGCGAAGAGGCGATTCGAGAATTCAATCCTCAGGGTATTATTTTATCGGGTGGACCAGAAAGCGTAACTGAAGCAACAACCCCTCGAGCGTCCAATGTTGTCTTCGAGTTGGGGGTTCCAGTTTTGGGCATCTGTTATGGTATGCAAACCATGGCCGCGCAACTTGGTGGCGAAGTTTCCACCTCGACTGAACGCGAGTTTGGTTACGCACAGGTGCGTCACGAAGGTAAGTCAGAATTGTTCGATGGAATTGAAGATCACGCTGACGAAACCGGAGAAGGTTTACTCGATGTCTGGATGAGTCATGGCGATAAAGTGACCGCTTTGCCGGATGGCTTTTCGCAAATTGGTTCCAGCGCGAATGCTCCTTTTGCAGCTATGGCGAATGAATCGAAAAAGTTTTATGGCGTACAGTTTCATCCCGAGGTGACCCATACACGACAAGGTGGACGCATTCTGGAAC
>JBPEWV010000117.1:0-1743 GCA_052032335.1 Pleionea sp.
GCTTGCAGCCATTGACAAGTGATTTGTCATTACCACTTTGATAGTCAACGCACGCTTGATTAATTTCTCGTTTTAAATCAGCTTTTACTGTGACGCAAAAAAATACAAGCGGCAACAATAACGATTTAAGCATGGTTGTAAAGGTTTTTAGATTCATCTTGTTTCTCCTGTCGAGTTGAAAAAGATTTTGATGTACGGGCAATCAGGATGGCGCCGAGCACAGCCGATAGAAACGAGCCAGTCAGTACGCCGACTTTTACTTGAGTCTGATAAGCGAGGCCTTGTTCTTCGAATGCTAACGAGCCAATGAATAAAGACATAGTGAATCCGATACCACAAAGTAAGCTGACTCCGTACATCTGTGTCCAATTAACCTGTTCGGGTAGCTTGCAAAGTTTCAGTTTTACCGCTAGCCAGCAAGTACCTAAAATGCCCAGTTGTTTTCCTACAAAGAGTCCTAAAATGATACCAATACTGATCGGAGTAATGAGTTGATCGACCGGTACATCGATCAGAGAAACGCCTGCATTGGCAAATGCAAATAGTGGAAGCACTAGAAACGCAATCCAGGGATGCAAGCTGTGCTCCATGTGATGTGACATCGACTCCGACTTGTTACTTTTCATAGGGATAAACCAGGCGACCGCGAATCCTGCGAGGGTAGCGTGTACGCCAGATTTTAAAACTGCAGCCCAAACGATGGTGGCGATAAGAATGTAGGGTGTTTTGCTGTCGACTTCGAAGCGGTTCAAAGCGAATAAAGCAAACAGGCCAACAGCGGCAATAAAAAGAGAGGTTGTTGATAGATCTTGTGAATAAAATAACGCAATAATCACTACCGCGCCGATATCATCGAGAATGGCAACCGAGAGCAGAAATAATTTCAAACTGGCCGGCAGGTGCTTGCCAAAGAGAATAAAAATACCCAGCGCGAAGGCGATGTCAGTTGCCGATGGAATTGCCCAACCACTGGAGGCAATTGGATCGGTGCTGTTAAACGAAAGAAAGATAAGTGCAGGCACCGCGATACCCGCGGCTGCCGCGACAAAGGGTAATATCATTTGCTCAACGCTTGACAGTTGTCCATAAAAAATTTCTCTTTTAATTTCTAATCCGACGACAAAAAAGAAAAGCGCCATCAATCCATCATTGATCCATAACACCAAAGGCTTTGCTATCTCAAATTCACCAAATTGAACAACCACGGGTATCTCTAAGAAGGTCGTGTAATGATGGGCTAACGGGCTATTAGCGAGCAACAAAGCCAATAGAGCGGTACCGACTAGGATAATGCCCCCACTGGCCTCGTTATTGATGAAGCTTTCGAACTTTTGTCTAACTAACGAGCGCATCGCAATCCTCTTTTGGTGAATCGAGAATTATTTATAGAGCAATTAATTATGAGCATAAAGTCGAATCTAATTTATTAATCATTCGAAAATATCTGATTAGAATGTTCGGTCGTATAAAGTTTTAAAGGGCTTTATATATGCAAAGTTTGAAGTGTTTATGTCAAAGTTAAATTACCATCACTTACAGTATTTTCATGCGATAGCAAAAAGTGGCAGCATTGCTAGAGCTTCGGAAATTCTTCATATAACGCCGCAAACTCTAAGCACTCAGTTGAGTACACTCGAAGATCGCCTGGGTTATCAGTTGTTTGAGCGTAGAGGGAAACGATTGCTGCTTAATGACATGGGAAGAATAACTTTTCGTTATGCCGAAGAGATTTTCTCGTTGGGT
>JBPEWV010000118.1:0-15736 GCA_052032335.1 Pleionea sp.
CCAATTGCGCCAGATTGGTAGCATTGAGTAATTCAACACCAACCTCACCGGTCATAAAAACGTTCAAAGCTTTCAGCAGATTTGCCACGGTTTTCGAAGGATTGCCACGAAGAATATAAGATTCGGAAGGCTGCCCTGCTTCGTGGCGACACACCAGAGTAAGCGCGCCTGAAAGCCAGCGTCGACCCGAGGGCAAAACAAGGTAGCCCTGCGACTGATTGGCCACTTTGCGATGCGCTTTCGGCGTCGATTTAACCTCAGTGTCGGTTGAATCATTCAGTGGTTTAGGTCGCCCCATTGGCTTATCGGACAACGATTCAGGACGACTGGGCTGAGGATCGACCGATTGTTTCACCTCGTGCAAAGGCTCCGTGGTTCTATCAGCCGGTTTTTTTGGTTCGACTGGAATTGCAGTTTCAACTTGTTTTACCGGCTCGACCGTATTTACCGATTCGAGATACTCAGAGGGTTCTACGGGTTTAGTTGAAATACCTCGGGCGTCTCTTTTCAAAGCATCGTACTCGGCTCTGTCTGACCGAACGACCGAATCAGCGTCCTTCTGGCGTGGTACCCACCAGGTGATATCCATGGCTTTTAAATAAGCGTGTGTATCTGACATGAAACCGTTCAACATCCGTCAACTCAATGAGGTGAGCAGTTTAACTCGAAAACAGTCAATTGAAAATCAGAAGCGTCACTTAACCTAACACCAAGGTTAACACTTGCTTCGCTTTACGCCTGCTCGACGGCGAGCTTTGCATTCAGACGACTTGCTAACATGAGCAGTTGCTGATCGGTAACCCCTTTGCCCTGATCCGCAATGCGTTTGAATTGTTGAAACGCCAAATCCAGTGCAGTCACTGTATCGAATGCGACGCCCAGATCTTGCAATCGACTTTGAAAAGCGTTTCGTCCTGAATGTTTGCCCAGTACGATTTGTTGCCCACACCAACCGACGTCTTCAGCACGCATGATTTCGTAGGTTTCCCGATGCTTTAGAATACCGTCTTGATGAATACCCGCTTCATGGGCAAAGGCATTTTTACCAACAATGGATTTATTCGGTTGCACTGCAAAGCCGGTAATATCAGAAACGCGCTGCGAAATACCAACCAGCTTTCGTGTATCGATTTGAGTCGATAACGGAAAAATATCCTGCCGGGTTTTTATCGCCATCACGATTTCTTCTAAAGCCGCATTACCGGCTCGTTCACCTAATCCGTTAATGGTACACTCGACTTGCCGAGCACCGGCTTCAATCGCCGCTAGAGAATTTGCCGTTGCCAGCCCCAGGTCATTATGACAATGCACCGAGAAAATCGCTTTGTCGGCGTTGGGTATCTTTTCCATAAGCCTAAAAATGAAATCGCCAAACTGATGCGGCAAACAGTACCCCACTGTGTCAGGAATATTGACAGTCGAAGCACCCGCATCGATCACTTGTTCAATTAATCTGGCAAGAAAATCAAGATCCGTTCGACCACCGTCTTCCGCCGAAAATTCGACATCATCAACAAATTTGCGAGCGTATTTAACTGCACTGGTTGCACTTTCCAACACCTCTGCTTGGGTCATATTCAACTTGTACTTCATGTGCAATTCGGAAGTTGCAATAAAGGTATGGACTCGTTTTAGATGCGCACCTTGCAACGACTCAATCGCGCGATCTATGTCGGCTTTTCTGGCTCTCGATAAACTGCAAATTCGAGTATGTTTTACGGCTTTTGAAATTTTTCTAACGGCTTCGAAATCTCCCTGGCTGGCAACCGCGAACCCCGCTTCGATAATATCAACGCCCAATTGTTCAAGGAGCAGTGCGAGTTCGACTTTTTCAGCGATGGACATTGTAGCGCCGGGACTTTGCTCGCCATCGCGCAAAGTCGTATCGAAAACGATAAGCTCCTGATGATTGGGCATGATGTTACCTCGTCTCAATGATTGATAGCACCATGCTACTCTTTGCTACTAGGTCAACAAATCATCAAATGGCATAAGTCCTTGAATACCGGGCGATAAATTACTTAATCGAATAAGCCGCACACACTGGTTTAATCTCAGAAAAGAATAACACTTATACTAGGCCTGGCGAATGTCCTACACGCAGTTTAGAAATAGCGCCTACCCACCAATTAATCAGGGAATATACTTAGAAGCAACACTCTCTACTCAGGATTAACGCAATGAATCAGCAGTATCAGGACACCTTACTCAGCGCCATCCAGACCGCTCGAAAGCATCGAAAACTCATTGAGCATGCCTTTTACTCAAAAACGCTGTTGCTTGAAAGAACTCAGGCCAGGCTTATCGCGAAGCAGTTGAATCAGAAGCTTACCGAGCTGGAAGGAAAATATCGCCATATTACCAACGCGTGAGTCACTGTTAATTGTAATTTTAACTATCCAGTTCGGCACCACACGTTTTACAGAATTTGGCATCAAAATCATGCCCGGTTTCGCCACATGATTTACAGGCTTCTTTGTTCGACTTTCCGGTGTACGCCTTAACGAGCTCTGCACTGTAAATCCCAGTGGGAACGGCAATGATTCCATACCCCATGATCATGATGCTGGCAGCAATAAACTGCCCAAGAGGAGTCACTGGCGCGATGTCGCCATAGCCCACGGTCGTTAGCGTCACAATCGCCCAGTACACTGATTTAGGAATACTGGTAAACCCGCTGCCCTCACCTTCAACCACGTACAAAAGTGAACCAAACAACACAACCAGAGTTAAAATGGTGTAAAGAAAAACCAAGATCTTATGCCGACTCTTACTCAACGCAGTCAACAGCACACTGGCTTCTCCGACGTATTCTGCAAGCTTCAAGATTCGAAATAATCGTAATACCCGTAAAATTCGGATCACCAGCATGTATTTGGCGCCGGGTAGAATCAAAGTCAAATAGGTAGGAATAACCGACAAAAGATCGACCAGGCCATAAAAGCTTGTGGCGTAGGCCCAAGGGCGACGTACCGAAACCAGTCGAGCAATGTATTCGATGGTGAACAGAATGGTGAATCCCCATTCTACAACGTACAGAATTGTGCCATATTGCGCCCGAATGGCGGCAACGCTGTCGAGCATAATGGCAACGACACTGAGAACAATAGAAACAATCAGAACGATATCGAAGGTTCGGCCCCAGGGAGTCTGGTAGCCGAATATCACTTCGTTGAGAGACTCTCGCCAGGGCGACATTGGCTCGCCCTGATTGTATCGCGGCGGTTGAGCACGCGACTTGGAAATCATAGACTAGCGTAACCGGTTATTGTTCGGCACGAGGTTCAATCAGCAGCTCAACGCGACGATTTTGGGCCCGCCCCTCTGCACTGTCATTAGAGGCTATGGGTGCGGTTTCACCGAAACCTCTCACACGAAGCCGCTCTGCACTGATGCCGCGTTGTTTTAAATAGCTTGCAACACTCGACGCTCGCTTAACCGACAAATCGTAATTGTAAGAGTCGGAACCACTGGAGTCGGTGTGACCGGCAACCAATAATACCGATTCATTGAACTCTTCCAGCACCTTGGCTACAGAGTTAAGCGTTTCATAGACACTGGACTGAACTTCCGATCGATCGACACCGAAAGTGATGCTGTTAGGCATGATCAAGCGAATGTTATCACCTTCACGCACCACCCGAACTCCGGAGCCTTCGAGTTCCTGACGCAGTTTCTTTTCTTGCGCATCCATGTAAGCGCCAATCCCCATTCCAATAAGACCACAGCCAACCGCAGCATTACGCGCATGTTTGCCACTTTTTCGAGATCCGATTGCGCCGCACACCACAGCACTGATCGCACCGATCGTGGTCGCTTTACTCACCTGCTTCTCGCCTGTGTAAGGGTCATAGGTTTGACACCCGGTTAATATCAAGGTCGCCAGGCTAGTTGCCGCTAAAGTGTGTCGAAATTTCATAATTTCCCTCATTACTCAAACTAGATTTAACCAAGAATTGTTAACAATTCCTGACGTTTTGTCTATGTAAATTATTAATTACCAATAATATGCGTATCTATTATAATGATATCAAACCAATATTCAGTGGAAGGATACGCACGCTTTGAATTTGATCACACTCATTGAGCCATCACCGACCCTCAGGTTTGGTCTTAATCGATTGTTGCAGCAACAAAAATACAAAGTTCAAAGTTTCGACAGCTATTCCTCTTTTTTCGATTTTTCACAGCAAAACCCTGAATACGTTCCGCAATTACTGGTTATTGGATGGCCCAGTCGTAATCGAGTACAACAAAAAGACATTGCAGAACAACTGACCAAACCACCGTTTGATAAATTTCCATTACTGGTTTTTGCCCGCAATATGCAAGAGCCAAATATCGAAAAACTGTCGGATCGCCCGCACACGGTTGTCCAGCTCTGGAACGACTATCAAAACAGTCAGGGTATCATCGAACAGTTACTCAGCCGCGCAATTACCAAAACCACTCCGTTACCCACCTCTGCGAATCAACAAAAAATACAGGCTTTATTGGTTGATGACTCGAAAAGTGTGCGAAAAATATATGGCAAACAACTGGAGAAAATGGGGCTCGAAGTCACCTTGGCCGAAGATGCCGAAAAAGCCTGGGACATTTTGCAGCGACAAAGTTTTGATCTGGCAATCATCGACTATTTTATGCCAGGTGCCAATGGTGCCATGCTGTGTCAACGCATGAGTAATTCAGAAGCCCATAAGTCGATTTTAAAAACCGTACTTACCGGGACCTACAAAGAAGAAGTCATTGAAGAATGTTTGAACTCGGGCGCACGCGAATGCATGTTTAAGAATGAGTCAATGAAATTGTTTCGAGCACGCGTTAACTCCATGGTTGAGCAAGTCGCATTTCAGGGTCGTCTGGATCAACAAAAACTGCACTTACAAAGCATTCTAAAATCCGTGGGTGAAGGTATTTATGGAGTCGACGGCGCCGGTCAGATTACCTTTATGAACCCCGCGGGGCTGAGAATTCTCAACTTTGACGATGAACAACAAGTTTTAGGACAACAAGCGCACAAGTTATTTCATCACTCAGATGAGTACGGCCGAAAAATTTCAGATGAAACCAATTATTTGTATCAGGCGTATCTATTAAAAGATTCTCTGGACGATTGGGAAACGATTTTCTGGACCGCCGAGAATCAACCGATTCATATTGAGTGTACCATTCACCCCTTGAATCACTTGCACAAAAAACAAGGCTCCGTGGTGGTTTTTAAGAATATCTCAGAGCGCAAGTTAATAGAAGACGAACTCAACTGGCAGCTTAATCACGATCATTTAACTCAATTGCTAAACCGAACTTATTTTGAACAACTGCTGGATCAGGAAATTCAGAGCATTCGCTTTACACGACTGGAAAGTGCTGTGCTTTACATCGATCTGGATAATTTTAAAATGATCAACGACGAAGCCGGTCACGCTGCTGGTGATCAATTACTTGTAACCATTGGTGAAAAAATTCGCTCTCGATTGCGTCACCGTGATCTGGCAGCCCGTCTCGGCGGAGATGAGTTTGCAGTACTCCTGCACGACACCCCAAAGTCGGCGCTCAAAGAACTAGCAGAGACGTTTATAGACGTCCTTCAAAATACCAGTTTTAGCATCGATGGTCAGGATTTTTCTGTATCCGGCAGTATCGGGGTTACGCAAATTACCGCCAGCAACAGTGAACGAAAAGAAATTATTAATCAGGCCGATTATGCCTGTAAAAAAGCCAAAACACTCGGCAAAAATCAGGTATACCAATTTACTGAAGCCGACGGTGATGGTATCGAGCAGTCACAAACGCCCGGATGGCGCTCTCGAATAGAAAATGGTCTGAGTAATGATTACTTCAAGTTGTTATTTCAACCTATTTTTCAACTGTCGGATATCGATACCAATGCTCTTCACCAAGTAGAACCGTCTCAGCGCACTCAATGGATCAAATCGAACTGCACGCCGAGTCAATACGAAACGCTGGTTCGACTGGAATTTAACGACGGCAAGTTATTCACACCGGGTGCCTTTTTAAGTGACGCAGAACGATTCGATCTGATCGCCAAGGTGGATTACTGGGTCCTTACCGAGCTGGTCCATGTTTTAAAACAATATGAGGCGACGCCCATTATCAACATTAATGTTTCGGCACAGTCCCTGCTCGACAAAGAAATCAGTGAAAAAATCATTCTCTTACTCGAAGCCAACCCCGAGTTTAGTAAGCAATTTCAATTCGAAATTCGAGAGCACCATTTACTACACTACCGAGAGCAATTAATTCCCGTGTTAGAAGAAATGGTCGCGCTGGGCTGTTTCTTTCAAGTCGATGATTTTGGACGCAATTTCAGCTTATTTTCAAGAATTCGCGAGCTGCCCATTAGCGGCATAAAAATTGATGGCTTATTTACGCAGAATATCGCCTGGGATCCAGTGGATAAAAAGTTGATGCACTCGATGGCCGAAGTAGCCCGTTCCAGTGGTGTTAAAACCACGGTAAAAGCCATAGAAAACATCGAAGCGTTACAAAATATTGAACAGGGTGGCATTGATTTGGTTCAGGGCTATTTTCTAGCATCGCCCACCGAATCATTGTGGCTCAGCAAAAAATAAGCAATTCGAAGCACAAAAAAAGCCGCAAAAATGCGGCTTTTTTTATAGCTCGAGATTAAGCAGTTGCTTTACGCTGCGGCTTTCTTGGACGACTTATTCGAGCTTCGTTTTCCAGTTTTAATGTACTCTTTCGAGTAATCATCTACCTGAATCGCGTCCGAACGAGCCGCTTCAGCTTCCACGTATTGATCCGCTTCTTGTTGCGTCAGAATACCAGCTGCAACGGCAGTCTCTGCCGTCTCTTGATAACTGCGTCCTGCCGACAACTTGCCTGCTTTGATCGCTTTACGCAATTGTTTCTCGATTGGGGCAACCGCCAATACTTTTCTGAAGGCATTTTCGACTCGACCAGCTGGGTCGTCGTCAGACTCACCTATGTAAGAATCGATGGTTAAACGATCGCGCAACTCATTGTCACTCAACATTGGCTTGACGATTTCATGTTCCAGCTTGTCGCTAGGCTTCTTGAACCGCATGCCGTAAGGGAACACCATCCACTTCAACGCAGTACCCAACCCTTTTATCGGCAAATTTTCGAAGAAACTGTTAAATGCCACCTGGATTTCGTACAAGCTTTTCTGAACACACCAGTCAACATAAGGTAGGTCTGTTAAAGGACGACCATTATCTTCGTAATACTTCAGCACGGTCGACGCCAAATACAACTGGCTCAATACATCGCCAAGTCGAGCAGACAATCGCTCCAGTCGTTTTAAGTCACCACCAAACACCATCATTGAAATGTCTGATACCAAGGCTAACGCAGAACTCATTCGAGTTAATTGTTGATAATATCGTCCTGTTTGACCAGCGACCGGTTTTTTCGCAATACGTCCGCCCGTTAAGCCAAGGCTCAGGGTACGAATAAAGTTACTGACACCGTACCCGACATGACGGAAGAACAAACTGTCAAACTTATCCAACCCTGCTTTTTGATCCGGGTCGGCAGCCGCTTCCATTTCACGGAATACAAACGGATGACAACGAACCGCACCTTGTCCGAAAATCATCAAGTTACGAGTTAGTATGTTGGCACCTTCAACGGTAATCGAAATCGGCATCGACATATAACCGCCGGACAAATAATTTCGTTCACCCATGATGACTCCACGACCGGCGTGTACGTCCATCGCATCGGTGATTATAGAGCGCGCCAGTTCCGTCATGTGGTATTTGGCAATAGCCGTTACGACGGATGGTTTGACCGATAAATCCACAGCGCCCGCAGTCATGATTCGCATGGCTTCAAGTTGATAGGTGTTACCCGCGATTCGAGCCAAGGCTTCTTCAACCCCCTGGAAATGACCTATCGAGGTTTTAAATTGCTTACGCAAAATTGAATAAGCACCAGTCATACGATAGCTGAGCTTTCCCGTTGCCGTGGCCGACGATGGCAATGAAATACCTCGCCCTGCCGACAAACACTCAACCAACATGCGCCAGCCTTTACCGGCGTAATCTTTACCACCGATGATCCAGTCGATTGGAATAAATACGTCTTTACCGTGTGTCGGACCGTTCATGAACGCCTGACCCATCGGGTAGTGGCGATTACCCACTTCGACACCCTCGTGATCCGTTGGAATCAAGGCACAAGTGATACCCAATTCTTCAGTATCGCCCAGCAGTCCTTCTGGATCGTACAGCTTGAACGCCAAACCGAGAACCGTTGCTACCGGTGCCAGAGTGATGTAGCGTTTGTTCCAGTTCAAACGAATACCCAGTACTTCTTCGCCTTTGTACTCGCCTTTGCAGATCACACCCGTATCCGGGATCGCACCTGCATCAGAACCCGCTTCTGGACCAGTCAGTGCAAAACATGGGATCTCTTCACCTTTCGCTAAACGTGGTAAATAATAATTTTTCTGCTCATCAGTACCGTAGTGTAATAGCAGCTCAGCCGGACCTAACGAATTTGGCACCATGACAGACACCGACATAGAACCACTGCGTGTGGCCAACTTCTGTACCACGGTCGAGTGCGCTAAAGCAGAGAAACCTTTACCGCCATACTCTTTCGGAATGATCATTCCGAGGAAACCCTCTTTCTTCATGTATTCCCAAGCTTCTGGGGGTAAATCTTTATCTTCATGAACCACTTTCCAGTCGTCGACCATTTCGCACAGTTTAGTCGCCTGATTGTCCACAAAGTCGAGTTCTTCCTTGGTCAGTTCTGGCTTCGGAAAACTCAGTAACTGATTCCAGTCAGGGTTTCCTTTGAATAATTCACCATCCCACCAGACGTCACCCGCTTCGAGAGCGTCTTTCTCGGTTTGATTCATCGGTGGTAATACCGATTTAAACATTTTAAAAATCGGTAACGTAATTTTGTCTTTGCGTAAGTCGTCTAAAAAATACAAAGCCGCAAATACACCCAGCAAAATCCAGGGAATGATGGCGACTTCATAGATCGCACCCAAAGCTGCCAACACTACAGCGGCAACTCCCAATGCGGTTCCGGTCCGCATACGTTTGTACGCGCTGACCCAGAGCACTACTAAAAGTGCAAGAATTTGTCCTAAGGTGATCATGGTTTCACTCCAATCAAGTTTTGCAATGATTCAATAAATTAAGATTTAAACCCAGCAGCCAAAAATGGTAATAAACGTTCCAGCGTCTGCTCCAGAGTCACCGACTCTTTGAAGTCAGCTGCTGCTATCTCATGTAAGGCGTCACTGCCCGCCAAGGTAAATATGACAGTACCCAACATAAAGTGTAGACGCCAAAACATTTCGTTGTTAGCCAAATCTGGCGCTGCGCGATGCAATTGCGTAGTAAAGCGCTTTAAATGATGCGCGTAATGCTCTTGCATAAATCGACGCATGTGCCCCTGACTCTCCGCGTAAGCCCGTCCCAACAACTTCATAAAATTGCTCGAGCCCTCGTGACGCTCACTGTCCATGGCCGTTAAAGGCTTTACCAAAGTATGTAAGACCTGCTCCACAGTGGGTGCCTCCAACTGACTTTCCAAAGGTGTCAACTCTTTGTCGAGATGCGCAACAAAACCTTGTAGAAAACGGTTAAAAACAGCTTGGATCAGCGATTTTTTCGACCCAAAGTGGTAGTTGACTGATGCCAGATTAACGTCAGCACGATTCGTTATGGTTCGCAAACTGGTCTCGGCAAAGCCGCGATCAGCGAAAAGCGCCTCAGCTGCGTCCAGAATGCGGTTTTTAGTGGATTGTCGGCTGCTCATCAATCTATTTACTGCCCTAAATTCAATAAGTTACGAAGGCTGAGTCGGCTTGGAACAAGATGTCTGCTGCAAACCGGAACTGAAACACGCCCATAAAATGTAAACAGTTGTTTGAAACATACGTTCAAATGATATTTTTGTCAAGCACTCACCCTTTCCTTTCCTTTGTTTGAGGGTGCCTGCGTGAGACGCATGTTGAACAATAATTAGCAGGTCGGGTCACAGCAATGACTGTTATATCAATGAGCTATTAGAATTATCGATTTTTCAGAGGAAACGAGATGACATCTCTCGACTGGTCAGCGTCACCTTTATCAGAAGAGAATTGGTTCAGCGAATGAGTGCCCATCATCAGCACCCAATGGATAATTTAACTCACAAAACTATTGAGACTTAAACCAGCTCACCATCGACTCGAGTTCAAACGGCCAACCCAACTCCTGTCCAGTGTCCATCGATCGAATGACCGGAATACGCTCGCCATACTCTGCCACTAATTGTTCATCAGAAATGATATCTTGCATTAACAATTCAACAGAATCGGATAGCAAGCCTTGTTGTTTTGCGTAGTAAAACATGCCTATCGCCTGCTCACACAAATGGCATCCGTCAGTGGTATACAAGATAAATTTCTTCATTAGTTTTTAACTCGATCCAGGTTCGTTTGTCTTAAAAGCATCTTATATGAAAATTTGATTAAAGTTTTGGCTGTTTCGGTCGAAAAAACATTCACATTTAATTTTAGAGACCGTATAATCGCGGCGCATTTTTTAATCAACGAGGTAAAACTTAATGGCAAAAGCAAAAAGAGTTGTTAAAGCTCAAGCAAAAAAAGCAACCCGCAAACCAGCAACTAAAGCTGCAAAAAAGGTTACCAAAAAAGCAACTCGTAAGTCACCTGCTAAAAAGGCAACTGTTTCAGTATTAGAGCAAGCCAAACAGGCTTTTGAAAAATCTTTAGTCGATTTGCAAAAAGCGACTGATAAAGAAATCACTGCATCAGAAAAAGCCGTTGTTAAAGCAGACAAAGCTGTTAAATCCGCTGCTGAAAAATTGGCTAAAGCGAAAGTTAAGCTTAAAGCAGCCCAAGACAAAGCCAAAGCCAAGAAAACTCCGGCAGCCGTTAAGTCCGTTAAAACTAATAAAGATAAAGTCGCCGAGCTGAAAGCGAAGGCCGACGAAGCGAAAGCGGAATTATCTTTAGCTAAAGACGCGCTCAAGTCAGTTAAGGCAGAAGCGAAAGCTGTTGACGGTAAAGTTAAAGCCATCGCAAAGTTTGAAAAAGAGCAAGCCAAAGCTGAGGCAGCAAAAGCGAAAAAGGCTAAGAAGGCCCAAAAAGCGAAAAAACCAAAAGCAAAGAAAGCAAAAACGGCTAAAACAGCAAAACCTGCAGTCGCCAAAGAAACAACTTCTGAAGCTCCGGCAGCAACCAAGCCAGCTGAAGAAGAAACGAAAGCCGCTTAATCGCGATTATTCGAATTAAAAAAGGCCGCTCTTGCGGCCTTTTTTTTAGTTTTTACCATTTGGATTTTCAATTAACCAGGAACGATGCAATGGTTTTCGGGCAAAATCTCGCGAGGTCGTTTCTTTACTTAGCTCCCGCATTCGATACCCTTCCGGAGCAGAAAACTCCATTTTGAAGCGTTTAAAGTTGTTAGAAAATAACAGCTTACCTCCGGGTCTTAACATAGACAAAGCCTGCTTCAAAAGCGCAACATGCTCTGTCTGTATATCAAAATGCTTGTCCATTTTCTTCGAGTTAGAAAAAGTAGGCGGATCAATAAATATCAGATCGAAGCCGTTTTGATATGACTCAACGGCCTCACCCAGCCACTCCATACAATTGGCTCTGACAAATTCATGCTTGCCCAACTCAAGTTGATTTAACATAAAGTTTCGTTTGGCCCACTCAAGGTAAGTGTTCGATAAATCAACATTAACAGTCACTGCGCCTTTTAATGCCGCCTGAACGCTGGCCGAACCCGTGTAACAAAATAGATTCAATAACCGGGTCTGTTTCGAGCTCCACTTGGCCAGTAGTTTTCGAGCTTTACGGTGATCCAGAAACAAGCCGGTGTCCAGGTAATCGGACAAGTTCACTTCAAAGCTGGCGTTGTTTTCTGACACGATTTTAATGTGATTCGCTTTGTTTTGTTTGGTGTATTGAGTATCCCCTTTTTGCCGCGCTCGCGTTTTTACAAACACGCGCTCTTCCGGGATCCCCATAACGCCACCAGCAACGCGTTCGATATCTCTTAAACGACGCAAGGCTTTGTGTTTCTCTATAGTCGCCGGTGGTGCGTACTCTTGAATGTGCAGGCAATCGTCATAAACATCAATGGCGGCGGCGTATTCCGGCAAATCGGCATCGTATAGTCGATAACAACCGATCTCCTGCTGATTAATAAAGCTTTTCAAACTGGCTAAATTCTTCTGAAGTCGATTCGCCAACATGCTGGCCTGTTCCGACAAGCCTTCTTGATAGTTGTCCGGTGTTGTCTTTTTTCTAGTTTCAACAAAAGCGCTGGAAGTCAAAGGCAGCTTTAGTAACTCGCATTCAATGGGACCATTCATTAATCGATAGATTTTCTCGGCACGAATGCCCAGCGCGTGGCCGTGGGACTTATCCGACGATAAAATAAGAGCTCGATCGTCTTCAAAATTCGACTTTAACCATTGCCCCAGTTCAGAATAAATTTTGGCGACCTGTTGCTTTTGTTCCAGACGCTCACCGTAAGGTGGATTGGTTATGATCAAACCGGGCAGTTTACTCGACGGGCGTCTGGCTGATTGAAACGGCCCAACCTGCCATTGGATAAAATCGACCACTCCGGCTCTTTCCGCATTCTCTTTGGCAATCGCCAGAACCATCGAGTCTTTATCACTGGCAAAAATTTCTGGCAAGCCAGCAGCTACCGTTTCTTTGTGTTTCTGTATTGCGGTCGCAACTTCCGCTTCCCAGAATTCCCGATGAAACGGCTTCCAACCTTTAAATCCCCAATACAAACGATCCAGTCCTGGTGCCCTACCCGATGCCATTAAAGCCGCTTCAATGACCAGAGTACCCGACCCGCACATGGGATCCATCAGCCAATGCCTTTGCTCCAATGCATTGAGCCAGTCAGCACGATACAGCATGGCTGCGGCAAAATTCTCTTTGATCGGTGCTTCGCCTGTTTTTTGACGATAGCCACGTTGGTGCAAACTTTTACCCGATAAATCAATACACAGGGTTGCGCGATTTTTGTTGACCCGACAATGCACTCGTACATCTGGCATCTCGGTATCGATTGAAGGACGTTCGCCATACTCGTCACGAAAATAATCAACAATTGCGTCTTTAATTTTTAAAGCACCGTATTGCTGATGATTCAGCTGGGAACGTCGTGACACAAAATCAACCGCCAGGGTGCTGTCATGAGAGAGGTGTAAGTCCCAGTTGATGTCACGGACCTGCCGATACAACTCTTCGTCAGAATTGGCATCAAACTCGCTCAGCGGATAAAGCACGCGATTGGCCAGTCGCGACCACAAACATAGGCGATAAATTTCAGGCCAGCTACAGTCAACAAACACCTGGGTTAAGCCCTCTTTTGCGCTAATTTCACCCAGCGACTCGAGTTCATCGACTAATAAATATTCAAAGCCCGGAGGGCAGGTAACAATAAATTGAGGCATTTAGAAAACAACACTTGCATTCGAAAATTCATAGACGTATTATACGCGCCTCGTCGCCGAAGTACGACGATTAAAACACATTGATGCGGGGTGGAGCAGTCTGGTAGCTCGTCGGGCTCATAACCCGAAGGTCGTTGGTTCAAATCCGGCCCCCGCTACCAAATTAAAAAAACCAAACATTGCGTTTGGTTTTTTTATGTCTGATTGATTTTTCCGGTCAATCGTGCATCTGATCAAATCTAGTAACCAAACTTTTCTACCTCCACAATGGACACAGAAGACACGATTCGTAATAATTGTCGGCAAGTCCGTTTATGAGAATCATCCCATGGCAAAATCATTGCAGGAACAATTGATGGGTGCCGGTCTGATCGACAAACAGCGCGCTCAAAAAATTAAAACCGAGAAACGAAAGAAAGCCAAACAGAAACCGAAAGGTCAACAATCGGTTGATGAAGCCAAACAACTCGCTCAACAGGCGCAAGAAGAAAAAGCGGCTCGTGATCGTGAATTGAACCGTCAGCGGCAAGAAGAAGCCGAGCAAAAAGCAATACGCGCGCAAATCAAGCAACTCATCGACACCTACAAAATCGATCGCCAGGGCGCGCAAAGTGCGTATCAGTTTGAACACGATGGCTCCATAAAACAGATAATGATTAATGATGAGCTGCGCGGTCAAATTGCCAGAGGTAATCTGGCCATCGCCGTAGCAAACGGCGGTTACGAATTAATTCCAGAAAAAGCGGCAAGAAAAATACAGGAGCGAGATGCTTCGTACATTGCTCTGTTATTCGACAAAGAAACGAATCAGGTTGAAGACGACGATCCTTATGCTGAGTTTCAGGTGCCTGACGACCTGATGTGGTGATCCGATGGGGTGTCGGTCAAAGCCCACTGATAATACAACACATTAAAAAGGCAGGTCGACCCTGCCTTTTTAATGTTCTGCTTTTTAATAGTCAGACATCAGTTAATCCGACAAATCCATTAATCCAGAAAGTAAGTCGCGCCTACCAGGCCGTAACTGTCAAACTCATCGTGCGACCCTACTGTGAGAAAAAATTTGAGGTCTGGTTTCCAGAAGTAACTCCCGGTAAGACTGTAATCGGCGCTTGACTCGCTAAAATAAATGGGTTTTGCCACACCATAATGTGCGTCGAGTCGAATTTCATCACTGAATTGATAAAAATACGCCAAGTCGTAATATTGAGTATCGCGTTCTTCATCACGATGATAAACCAGACTCACATCAAAGGCGGCTAATCCGAGGTGCCATTCGGTCGACTCTTTCGACTCCGACTCGAAACCGTAAGCCGTTATGCCAAACATCACATCAAAATATTTGTCCATTTCACCGCGGTAGGCCAATGAAAACTCGGCGCGCCCGTCGGTGTCTCCGTTGACATCGTAAGACGAAACAAAAAACCGATACTGCCAACCAAAATCATTTGCGATATTAAAGCCTGCTTGTGCTGCAAAGCCGTCGTCACTTAACGACTGTCCACGAAATATATAGTTGCTGACACCGCTAACGTCGGCCGAATAAGTCAACCTTTGTGCTGAGGTAGATTCAGCCGCCAATAAAATAATAAGTGCAACCATAAGTTGAGAGAAAACCTTCATACAAGTATATCCATTGTTATATCGAGTTAACGCGAAATTATACTGGAGAAGGTAAACGGGTTAAATCGCCAAAAAGGTCTTTGCTTCACAAAATAACAATTTGCTCCACTCTGTGCCGATGAAGGTGTTACCCACCTGCACATTTAACAGCTCTGAGTTGTAACCCCGAAGCACCACTTGTATAGTGAGCCACACGATAAAAAGAAGAGTCAACATTATGAATAAGATCTTTACCGGCCTTTTGTTAGCGCTCATGAGCTCAAGCATACTCGCAGGCATTCGGCTGTCTCCTACTCCACTCGAACAACTTGACTATCAGGGCGAACTTCTGGTGGGCGACTATAGCCCAGAAATCACGCGACCAGAATCAATACTGGGGTTTGAAGTCGGTTATCGCGTCGCTTCTCCGGAGCAAATCGCTACCGCGGTGAGAACCTGGGACAAAGAAAGCGAGCGGGTTAAGGCGTTCCAATACGCAACATCGCACGAAGGGCGACCATTGTTTTACGTGGTTGTATCATCACCCGACAATTTGAAAAAAATCGACTCCATTAAACAAAAATTAGCACAATTGGCCAATCCAAAAAACTTGTCATCTACCCAGGCCAACAAGCTCATCGATGAATTACCCGCCATTGCCTGGATG
>JBPEWV010000119.1:0-3445 GCA_052032335.1 Pleionea sp.
ATCTATTTGGCCGTACCACTCTAAGGTTTCAGACAACCCCGCGTCTTCTGTTTCCTCAGCTTCAATCCCGGTTATTGCCTCAAGCTCTTCTCGACTCGAAGCAAAACTAAACATGCACTCAAACTTTCCGGCCAGTCCCTGCGACAGTACCCACTGCTCGATGTCTGCTCTTTTCGAAAATATGGCCATAGGTTAGTATTTTCCGTTTTACTTTTATTCTTTACGCTAAGCATCAGGCATGATCAATGGCATCTTGCCATTCGCTTTCAAAACCGGATTGCTCAATAAAGCCGCCCAGTGTATTGTACAAAGATTCGACCCAGTACTGCGGCGAACCATCTATGGTGAGATCAATCGATTGACTGGCCGACAGCTCGACCATTTTCCAGAAAAACTGACTTAAATGCCTGGCGTCACTCGACGAGGTCAGAACGCCCGATGTAAGCAATTGCTTTGCCCTGCTGTCTTCGAGTTTGTCACAGCAGTACATTGCAACGAGCTGTTCTTCTTGTGATTTAAACTCCAGTTTTACGATTGATTCATCCTCCCAAAAATGGCGCATTGAACCACGCCCCCAATCAGTCGACCGCTCGTAAGCATTGTTTAATATACTGCGAAAATGCTGGTTCGACCTTGACCTGCTCCGCAATTTCATCCCACAGTTTTATCGCATCCGACACTTCAGCAATCACTTGCCTCGCTTTGCTCTTTTGGATCATGGCGAAATTGGCAACGTCCATAAAATCGTGTTTGGAAAATCCATCGCGTTTGCCGTTAATGCTCATTTGGTGCTGGCTGGTCCAGGCGCCGTTCGGGTTATAGGCAAAACACACATCGAACGCTGGCGACAGTCGCCAGTCGCCCTTTTTGTTCATCACGTAGGCGATGTTTTTGGTGTGGTCGTCTTGATTGCGCGCCAATACGTTAAATACCATGCGACGAAATTGTTCGACAATATCCTGCTTCGACAGGTTTAAACGCTCCATCACTGCAAACGCCTGTTCGTAACTGTGCGCGCCTGCCATATTAAAATCGAGATGATTCATGGCGCACAAACTTTGTACGTGCAGTCGCTCGCCATTATCAAAGCGATCGAACCGTTTGGTGACAAAATGCGCGCGATTATTTTCTTCAATCAACTGGCACGGCATCATGGTAATGCCCGCCTGCTTCGCCATTAAATAATAAGCGTATTCCACTTTACCAAACCCTTTCGGGTCAGCCAGCTCCTTGTCTTTGTTATTCTCAACGCCGTCAAACTTTAAAATCCAGTAGCTGAAGCCTTCGGGCGCGGTTAATTGCCCAGAACGAATTTCGTTGCTTTGCTGATCCCAGGCGATGACGGCTTTGGCTCGCGCCCCTCCGGCGGAGGTTCCTACCCGAATAATGTCTTCAAATGCTTTTTCTTTTTCGTCATCCGACTCGATTCGAGTCACCAGCGCTTCTCGTTGTTGCAACACCTCACTGGCAAGCTCAACCAAGGTGTCGATTTGTAAGCGACGGGCCGATTTGTCGCTGCGTTTTAGCGTGGGCTGAAACTCTAACGCGCCCATGCCCCGCGAGCCGACATAACACAATCGCTCAATGGGCGAGAAAGACTCGGGCGCTCTGCCCTGCCGCGCCAGCCAGGCATTAATGAGCGCATTTCCGAATTTATCGGGTAAGCAGTCGGCGAGCATGCCGGGCAGTCCGTAAAAGGTGTCGCGGTTTAACGACGGAAAGCTGTAGATTTTCTCCGACACCGGCATTTCGATTGGGCAAGGTTGGATGCCACTTTGAATGAAGTCTTGAGTGTATTCAAACGCCGCAGCCTGTTTATTGGCGTCCCAGGCAACGGCGGCGATTTTTCGCCCGAATAAGAGAACATCGGCAACTTCGACGGCGTGAGGCATGGCCATTACCAGGTCCAACCATCGTCAGTCGAGGTTTTGCCGGACTCGGTATCGTTGTCACTCTGGCTGCGTGAACCGGTTGCCCGCTGACGCATCTTGCCTTTTAATTTCGATAATTCGACGGGGCTGATGCCGGGCGACTCCAGCAAACTGGCGAGACGATGCTCGGCGTTTAACGCCAGCAAAATTTTGATCAGGGTTTGGACCGAGATGTTATTGCCGGTTTCGGCATCGACCAGGGTTCGTCGAGAAATCCCTGCTATTTCAGCAACTTGCTGCTGACTGAGATTCTGCTGCAAACGCTCTTGTTTCAGCGATTCTGCAATTCCACCAAGCATTCTTTCAACTTGAGCCATAACGAGAAATATTCCGCTCAAAAACACGCATGGACCTCATTATAGGCAATATTTTTCACATTATCCATTTATATTAATGGGCACTTTAATGCCCACAAAACACCTAAAATCCTTTTGTGAGCACTTTAATACTCATTAAAAATTACAGCGCATGCTCCAACACCTGTTCAATCAGCGCGCGATCGTCGGCATTGATCTGATCTTCGTCCATTGAATGCGCAATGTAGTGCATCAGCGCCGCTTTCGGCTCCATCTCGCCATCCCAGCCCTCTTCCGCCAAGGCAACCTGCGGGATCACATAGCCAATGGCAAACAAATCAAACTCTTCTCCAGCTTCCATCTCACGCAAAATGGACTCTGTTTTACTCCAAAACTCAGTCATTTCAACACCCTCATGAATTGCGAGTATGGTAATTCAATTGTTGGCTATAATAAATAGAAGCTCAGAAGTAGGAGTCTCACGATGGGCGTACCCACACAGCAAGAACTCAAATTAGCGTTAAAAGTCGCGGCGAAAATGCGCGAAGAAGGCGACGACCCCAATCACCTCGCAAAATGTTTACTCAATTTGAACTACCGCATGGAACTCATGAACGATCTACTGCACACCACCAAACTCTACCTCCGCTCAGGCCAGGGCTCGACAGAACACGCAAAACTCACGCGAGCCATTCAAAAAATAGAACGCGCTGAAGTACAATCGACCGATAACTTATCGGCTTTTGAACCGGATTAGAGAATTTCTAACTGACATGTTTGAATTTGGAAAATTGAATAAACGGCTGGTGGCCGGGATTTATCTTAAGGCGGTCATAATAAGCCTCTGCTAACCCGCCCGCGAAACCTCTCAATTGAAGATCTAAGCTAGTCGGCTTATCGAACAAATCTGACGTTTAGCTCGTGAAAATTCACTCTCAATATTGATCTGGTCCGTACTTTTCCGACGAAATAAAATTCGCTATTCTAAGCCATTGATTTTTATGAAATAAAACTTGACTGATTATTGAACAGCTGTATTCTACCTAAATTTTGTCCGTAGTTTTCCTGTTAAGGAAAAGTGTTTAATCTCTATAAGTGATTGGTATAGCATGGGAATATGGCAAGCTTAACTTTTGGAGTTAAAGTGATAATCGGATGTTAATATCCGTTAATTACAATACTAACCCACTAAATTATGTTTGGACTATTTAGAAAGAA
>JBPEWV010000012.1:0-28898 GCA_052032335.1 Pleionea sp.
TTAGCCCCGCGCACCGCGGTCATAATGACCCAGCTGGGCTTGTTGCCTCGGAGGTTGAAAGAGTAATCGCGATCATCGTTACCATTTAATGTCCGATAAAACACCACCGTTGCCAGATCACGACCTCGACCGCCATCAAACTGCAAACAATAATCGCCGTCGCGATTAACGCAGTCGGGGATTTCATGACATTGACGCTGACCATTGGTGGTTTTAAAGCAGGATGCACCGGCCGTCCAACCGTTTAACCGTATCGGCAACAAGTCGTCGGTTCGGCTTAAAAACAACAGCAGTAGATCGCCCGTTTCTGCACTGGAAGGTACGCTGACATTGAGCTTGTCATTACTGCTGTAATTCGCCGATGCTCCAACCGGTTCAATATTAGTGCCGCCACTGTCGCCACCGTTTCCGTTATCATCACTTCCGTCATCGCCTGTACCACCATCTCCATTGCCAGAATCTCCGTTGCCATCATCACTGGTTGGCGGATTGTTACCAGCAAACCAGATGATCGCGTCGTCGCGATACAACACCAACGAACCATTATTGTTAAGCACCAATCGATCGGCGTTATCACCATTGGTGCTGCTGTCCCACTCCGGCTCGCCACCGTCGTAGATCACCAAGTTACTGTCACTCTGGAATACAAATCGATCGGCGCCGCTATTATGCGTTTTGGTCGACCACATTGCGCTGCCAGAGCTATCGCGAAGCACCAGATTGCCATCGTTTTGAAACGTCAGTCGATACGCGCCGTTACTCGACACCAACCGGTCTCCAAAATCGAATCGATCGCCCGGTCGCATGCTATTGGTGTCGGTCGGAGTATCGCCGCCATTACTATTTCCACCACCGCTACCGCCATCATTATCACCATTACCGCTGCCATCACCCGAAACGTCACCTTTTAAAATCGTGAAGTTATCGCGCACTTCGCCATCATCGTTCAGGTATTTCAGATCCAACTGGTCGCCATTTATGTCGAGCACCACCGACCCCAACTCATTTATCGCAGCGTACATGGCTCTGTGTTTACCCACGCCCGAAATTTTGCCCGATGCGCCTGCGACCGTATAAACAGCACCCGCATTAGGCGCAAACGCTTCTTTGCGGTAAGCGCCATCGCCGCTCATCTTGCCATCGCCCCCATCGACGCGATGTTGCGAACCAAAGGTACTCGAGCGACCATAGTGACCGTCAATTAAATAAGAACGTTCGTATGAATGGCTGTGTCCCGACAGCACCAGGTCGACTCCGTACTGCTCCAGAATGGGTAGCGCATTTTCACGCATATCAAACGAACGATATTCGTCGGAGTTATCTGTATCGTGAGAGCCCTTTGAATAAGGCGGGTGATGGAAAAAAGCAACGATCCACTTTTGATTGGTACTGGCCAAATCATTGCGCAACCAGCTGAGCATCGCGCCATTACTGGAACGGTCCGAATCGTACGAGTCTAGACAAACAAAGTGTATGTTCGCATAGTCAAAGGAGTAGTATGCTTCGGTACCCGACGCTAGCCCGCCAGCTTCGCCATTTCGGGGAAAACTGAAAATATCGTAATAAACTCCCGATAAACTGCCAGAGTCCGCGGAACGGCCATCATGATTGCCAAGAGTAGACCACAAAGGTGAGCGCCTTAACATTTCCGGGTACATATCAAACACGGCGCGCTGATACTCAGAATCTCGACCATCATCGTAAGCGTTATCACCCAACATTAACCAAAGATCGGTATCTTCCGAGCCAGGATAATTCAGATAAGCGTTGTAAACGCGACGCGCGTTACTGTTGGCGGTTCCAGAGTCACCGATCACCCAGACTCGAGTCGGTTGCTCTGTGCCGACTGGAGGCGGCGTTTCAAAGCGATAATCGTCATTGCCGCCCGCTATCACTTCAGCACTACTGCCGACCGAATAGAAATAACGCGTGTTTGGATGAAGCCCCTTTACCGCGACCCGATGATTTCGACGGGAGCCAGAAACTTCTGCTCGTCGATCAAGTTCGTTGGGCGACAGACCGTACCGAACTACCGAGTCAGTCCGATCATCGGTTCGCCATTTGACAATAATTTCACTCGGCGCCGCGCGGTTCAAATAAGGTCCACGAACGATATCAGCAGCACTGCCAAGTGCTGATACTAAAAGAGCGATTGATACGAAAAGTAACTTTGCGATGGTTAAACGACTCAACATGTTTGTCAGTTCCTTTTTGAGCTTATTTTTATCCCTGTAACCTAACAATGATGAGTTCGAAAAACCTGTCACAGAACACGATTTGCACGATGGTAAGAAAAATATCAGTTTTTAGTAAGATTCGAAGTTGTGCAAATATTGCGAATCTACGCGGGCCAATAGAAGAGACCGATGAAATCAATAAAATCTAGACCTGGTTCACGGTTGCGAGGAGTTTAATCAATCACTTTTTACAAATGACTTCGAGGAAGAAGCAAAAAAGCGGCAACAAAGAAACAACCTCTTTATGCCGCAAACCACCATCGCAAGGTGAAATCGAAAGTTTTAATTTGAGTAAAGCTCAAGCTTTATCTTCAACGCCTCCCAATTTAACAGCTTTTTCAATTCGATCGCCCAATATTCTTTCAACAAATCGAATAATTAACTGATATTTTTCTTATATTGCCTCGAATAAAAGCGACGAGACTCACACAACATCGCTTTTTATCGCAATTGATATTTTTATAAAGTCTGACGAAAACGATTTTGATCCGTCGCAATACGAGATAAATAGTCCTTCACTACCGAATGATCGCGCCAAGGCAGTAAACTTTCTCGAGATGAATCGAGTCCGAGAAACCAGTATTCGTAATCGTCAGGAAATCGCTCGTCGAGAACTTTCTGAGCCAGTTCAAGATCGTCTTGATAAATAGCTGACAAAAAACTTAACGGAGCCATATTCCAATAATGATAGGACTCTGGTTCTGTTCGCCATATATAATCTAACTGCTGATGCAATCGCCGGGCAATGGCAGCACTTTTGTCGTGTTCGCCCGCGTATCGTAATAAAAACGCCAGCCCCATGGCTTCGCCTCGGTTTTGTATCGTGATCGGGAACTTAGGGACAGCTGCCACCCACTGCTTCACCAGCTCGGGACGCTTTTCTAGCCGTGCTTGTTTGATTATCGCCGATGCGTAACCCGGTAGACTGGCATTGCGATAGGACTGCTTTAAAAAGACCAGATAATCGCTGGGCAGCCGACCATCGCTTATGTCAAATAAATAACCGATGGTATCCATAGTAAAACGCCAGGTCCCGGATTGTTCGTCGATAATGTTTTGTTCGGTACTACGAGCCATATCGTAAGCTCCGGCAAAAACTTGATAATCGTATAGCTCGGCCAAATAACGAGAATTCGGATTTTCATTGGCCAGTTGTTTCACCGCCCAATATAAATCGTCTCCAGATAAATAGAGGTTGTAAGTAAACCATAAAATTTCGTCTTTAACTTCGGCCCGAGATAACTTTGGTGGAACAAAATCAACATGACAAGGCTCGCTTACGTAGTGCAGTGCTGCCATTTGTTTTTCTGTAAAAATTGATTGGGGAATGCGTTGAATAAAACTTACCAGCTCCCGACAGCTTGGGTTCAGAATATTAAAATTAAACAACATGCCGAGATAAACAGAGTTTTTTCCTGGGTGCTGCTCCAGTAGCTGTTTCAAAATAGTATGGCCCCGATCACGCCAATCGGGAAATCCGATATAAATATTTGCCAAGGTATACAGCGCATCTAAGTTAGTAGGATCGAGTGATAAAGCTTTTTCCGCTAACTTGATGTTGTCGGATATATAGCTATTCACATCGATGTTGGTGCTGCTATTAAGTTGATACGAACCGAACGCTAGTAAGCCTAATATTTCGGGCGTTTCCGGATATTGTGTATTGAGCTCGTCTAATTGCGACAGCGCCGCCTCTATATTTTGTTGCGTGAAAGTCATGATTTTAGCGCGAGCGATCATCAGCTGTTCGATTGCAACGAAATCAAGTTTTTCAATTTGCTCGCTGTACAAATTGATATTCTTTCGCAGAGTTAAATTAAGAGCCGCCCCTATTTGTTGACTTAAATCATCTTGAATAATAAAAAACTCGCGCGCCTTTCGTTCAAAAATGGTTGAAAAAAACATCTGCCCAGTTTCCACCTGAGTTAAACGCACCGAAACTCTTAGAGTATCCTTATCGTTCAAAACGTTACCTGACAAAACGAATTCTGCATCCACTTCCTGTTTAATCTTTTGCAGGTTTAAAGTCCCGTTTTCATCTTGATACGACGCGCCAGGATCTAATATAAGCATTCCATCGATTCGAGCAAGATTGTTAATGACTTCTTCAGTGAGACCCGCTGTAAACAGCTTCTGATTTTGATCCCTAGTCAAGTTTCGAAAAGGCAAAATGGCAAGGTGCGTGACCGAGTTGGCGTCTTTGTTAACTGTTGGCACCGCCGACTGTTGCCACAAGTAAAAACCGCAGAAAGTCAGTAGCAGCATCAAAAATCCTGTCAGCAACCATCGAGCGCCAAAGCGACTCGAAAGGCTGAGGCGCGCAGGCTTGTCATTAATATTTGAATTCTTCCATAATGACGCAGAGTTTCGAGCTGTTTTTGAGTCTTTTGCCGACGGCCGGCGTGGATTTGAAAGGCTGGTGCATTCTTGTGAGTCGTAAGAAGAGGGAATAGAAAATCGGTAACCTACTTTTGGCAATGTGACAATAAAACTGTCTTTTTTTCCACCGAGCGCCTTTCTCAAAACCGATACCGCGCGGTTTATCGCATCGTTCGACACGTAGCTGTTCTGCCACACACCTTCAATTAACTCCGAACGCGTCACCACACGACCTTGTCGCTCGAGAAAAAACTCCAGTAATAAAGACACCTTACGATCAAGCTTTATCGACCCGTGCTGACTATGCAGGACCATCTGTTCTTTATCGAACCGTAACTGTTTACTTCCTAGGTGGATGATTTTTTGTTCTTCCATGATCGATCTCACTGAATTGTCGAGCAGAATGACATGACGACTACATAATAACCATCATCTAAAATACAACAAGGCGTGTCAAAGGCTAGGACTGCATTTTCTGCCGTCAGATAGTGATGCGATTCTCAAATTGGCGCAGATGCCAGCTGTTGGCTAAATAAGAGTGGAAATTTCCGAGACTCAAAGGCCTTTCTTGCAAGATCGAAAAAAGGCGCTCGAGGCGCCTTTTCAAAGAACTTAACGAATTAAGGGGTTATTGAGCACTGGAGATCATATGCTCAACAGCCAGTTTCAACTCGTCGTCAGAACAATTGGCACAACCACCTTTCGGCGGCATGATACCTTTTCCGTTGATAACCGACTGCAACAACCCATCCACGCCCACATTGGCTGCTAAACCATTCCAGACATCAGTGCCAAATTTCGGTGCGCCACCGACGCCACCGGCATGACATGCGCTACAGTTCGAGGTATAAACTTGCTCACCATTGCGAGGACCTGAAGATTCGGCCACTGGAGGCGGAGCGGCGCTTGGGACATCGTCCCCTTCAACATAGATAGAACCGACAGGTGCCGTGCGCTGCTTGATGTTTTTCGCGCTAAAGACCAGTTTATCCTGTTTGATTTGCTCGTACGGCTTCTTTTCTTTTTTATCGTCGTCTGCCGCAAATGCGGTGCTCAACGCTAGCACACCAGACATAAAAGCGAATAACCATTTGTTTTTAAAGGAATTCATGCTTAGCATCCTCAGTTCTCTCCTCGTTGGGGAGTCTACATCAGTCAAATTTCAGGGCGCATTATAGCCTCATTTGACCCAAGCTTTAAATAACCCTACAAAATTGATTAACATTTTAATGATCAAAGGTTTGACTGATCCCGTTCCACTTCAACGTGAAGAATCAGCAGCTTGGTCAATCACCACCGACCTGATGTCGCCATTCTCACCACAAGGATTGGTATTTCGCTCGAGCGCAGCCCCGTTAAATCTGAGGCTGCAGCTTGATGTTTGAAATGCCCGCCTGACGGATTTGATCGGTCACGGCAACCAACTGCGCAGTATTCGCGGCCTGATTGGCGACAATAACAACCGAAGGAGTCTGTTTATCCAGCATCCAGGCTTCAACATTGGCGGATAGTAATGGCGTGTGAACGCTGCGTCCGTCAATTTCAACCTGCCCAATAGCGTTAAGAGTGACCACCAGTGGCGCTTCAGTATCATCGGACTCAGTGCTTTTGGATAATGGCGTCAGGTCGACTGCAGACTCCTTAATGAAACTGCTGGCTACAATAAAAAAAATTAACATAATAAAAACAATATCGAGCATGGGTGTCATATCCACATCAGCCGTGGTGGACACTGTGTATTTTCGCATGGCCATCCCCTTGTTTTTGTCATTTCGCTATAAAACCAAACGTTTGAATATCGCACACAGGGTTAGTCGAATAGATAAAGTCAAAGGCAAAGCGTTTCGTTTAAATCAGAGCTTTAAGCCGATCGGTTTTTCTATTATGGTAATACCAAGCAATGACAACAATAATCAAAACCTTTGCAGCGATTCTGTAGTGCGACTGCCAGGGAGTGCTGACTTCAGGAGAATTTATCATGTCCGATGCGACCCTTTATCCCGTCAAAAAAGAGTTTCAGTCCAGAGCGTTAATCGATAACGACACCTACTTGTCCATGTATCAACAGTCACTGGATAATCCAGAAAGTTTCTGGGCCGAGCAGGCCGAAAAGTTTATTGACTGGGAGCAAAAATGGACTTCCGTAATGGATGTCGATTACACAGAGGCAAAAATCAAATGGTTTGATGGCGCTAAATTAAATGTATGTTACAACTGCGTCGATCGTCACTTGAAAGACAAGGCAGAGCAAACCGCCATCATCTGGGAGGGCGACGACCCGGAGGTAAGCAAAACCATCAGCTACCAAGACTTGCACCGAAATGTTTGTCGCTTTGCCAACTTGTTAAAAGCTCGCGGGGTGAAAAAAGGCGATCGAGTTTGCATTTACATGCCAATGATCCCCGAAGTCGGTTACGCCATGTTGGCTTGCGCGCGCATTGGAGCGGTTCACTCGGTTGTGTTTGGCGGTTTTTCACCTGAGTCACTAAAAAGTCGGATTCTCGACTCAGACTGCCAAGTCGTCATCACCGCCGATGAAGGTTTGCGCGGCGCGAAAACGGTTCCGCTGAAAGCCAACACCGATGAGGCACTCGCCGGTTGCCCCAATGTCCACTCGGTTATTGTTGTTAAGTACACTGGTGCAAAAACGGACTGGCATCAGGAACGCGATGTCGACTACTACGAACAAATCGATAGTATGTCCGACGATTGCCCCGTCGAAACGATGGATGCCGAAGACCCATTATTTATTCTCTATACTTCAGGCTCGACCGGAAAACCCAAAGGCGTGTTGCACACCTGTGGCGGTTACATTCTTTATGCCGCAATCACCCACAAATACGTATTCGATTATCAAGACGGCGATGTTTACTGGTGCACCGCCGATGCAGGTTGGATCACGGGCCACTCCTATATTTTTTACGGTCCTTTGGCTAATGGCGCGACCACTTTGGTGTTTGAGGGCGTTCCGACCTACCCCGACGCAGGACGCTTCTGGCAAGTGGTCGACAAACATCAGGTCAACACCTTTTACACCGCGCCAACGGCTATTCGCGCTTTGATGGGACAAGGCGATGAGTTTGTTACCCGGTCTTCACGCTCTAGTCTGCGACTGCTCGGTACCGTCGGCGAACCAATCAATCCGGAAGCCTGGGAATGGTATTACCATAAAGTCGGCGATGATCGATGTCCGATTGTCGATACCTGGTGGCAAACCGAAACCGGTGGCATTTTGTTGACACCACTACCAGGCGCCACCGATCTCAAACCGGGGTCGGCAACACGTCCGTTTTTCGGCATCAAACCCGCATTGCTCGACGGCGATGGCAAAGAACTGAGCGGCGAAGCCTCCGGCGCTCTGGTTATGGCACAGTCCTGGCCAGGGCAAATGCGCACCGTTTACGGCGATCATCAACGTTTTATCGACACCTATTTTTCACAATACAAAGGCTATTACTTTACCGGTGACGGCGCTCGCCGAGACGCCGACGGTTACTACTGGATCACCGGACGCATGGACGATGTACTCAATGTATCGGGCCATCGCCTGGGAACCGCAGAAATTGAAAGTGCGTTGGTTCTGCATGAAAAAGTTGCCGAAGCCGCGGTTGTCGGATTCCCTCACGAGATTAAAGGACAAGGCGTGTACGCTTACGTTACCTTAATGAGTGGCGTCGAAAGTTCCGACGAGCTGAGCAGTGAATTGATTGCTCTGGTAAATAAAGAAATCGGCCCCATCGCCAAGCCAGAAGTTATCCAATGGGCACCGGGATTACCCAAAACCCGTTCAGGTAAAATCATGCGACGAATTCTGCGCAAAATTGCCGCCAACGAAATCGATGATCTTGGCGATACCTCCACGCTGGCCGATCCCGGTGTGGTTGAAGATTTGATCGCAAATCGAGCCCACCAATAATCATTTTCAATCACCTAGAACGGCTTCAAGTCGCTTTCGACTTGAAGCTATGCTTCTGAATTAAAAACACTTTTCTAACACTCATCGTAACAGTTGTTTGTCTATGGTGCAGAACACAATATCCTGATACACTGGAATCGAATAAAAAAGATGCTACCAATCGCCAAAAATAAAAAAAGATTGGTCGATAACAATGATTCAACCATAACTTGTTGTTGGGAAATGGACCATGTCAGACGAACGCGTAATCAAGAAGTACCCCAATCGGCGGCTCTACGATACCGCTATCAGCAGTTACATAACACTAAACGATGTCAAAGAACTGGTGCTGAGTTACACGCCTTTTAAAGTCATCGATGCAAAATCCGGCGACGACTTAACTCGCGCAACTTTATTGCAAATCATTTCGGAGCAGGAAGATAAAGAAAGCCCCATTTTCACTTCTGATATTCTGCAAAATGTAATCCGTTTTTATGGCGACTCAATGCAAGCTATGATGAGTCGATTCCTCGAACACTCGATGAAATTATTTATGGAACAACAGGCCGGATTCAAAAGCCCACTGAATACCTTTTTGGGTACCAACCCCATGACCATGATGCAAAACATCGCCGAGCAAAATATGAATATGTGGAAGTCGATGCAAGAAAATTTCTACACTCGAAACGGTCAGGTGAATGACTCGGAAGACGAAGCCCCCAATAACGATCAGAAAGAAACCTAGCCAACGATAATTATTCTTGCATTTTGCACAGACATTTCTTCGCCATTCGCTCGATGGCGATGATGTCTTCTCTGGCTAGCGTTTTTGAAATTTTAATCGATGCGCCACGTCCATTGACGAAGTCACATTTGCAATATAGGCAACCTCAAACGGAATCATCAACTTCTCGACGATATCTCCCGCTTGAACAGCAACTTCCCGTTCGCGCCAAGCGATGCTGATTTTCTCTAAATGTTTTCGTAGCGGGAAAGACCTGGATAGCGTTACTTTTGTGCCTTCTCTTACTTCGATCAACAGTTTTGACTGCTCGGGCTCTAGCACGTACTTAACAAATAAAAAATTATTCGCTCGTCTGTCTTGCAACGCCAAGCCAGTAAGTGGAGAAAACTCGCCAGGGTAAAGCTCAAAAATATCGAAACTCACATCTGCACCGGAATAGTATTGAGCGCGATATAAGGTCTCTTGAAAATGGCCTTGCTCAACTTTCTGATACACCAGGGTATCATTCAATTTGAGAATATCAGACAGCTTATGTTGATTGGTTTGACAGCCGGAGGTTAAAAAAATTATAAACAGTAGAGCCAACTCGCGTTTCATATATTTCTGTCCTTATTTTAACTTTTTACGAGCTTTAACTAACCAGTCATCTTCAACCACAAAACCTCGAACTTGCTCACCAGAGTCATCGAAGCCCGCTATTTTAATTGGACATTCAATCGGTGACCTTAACAACTTGTCGAGCGAGCACAAAGCTTCCGACTCGCTCATCGCGAACCAATCTTTTTTTGTTAACACGCGCCAGCGATAAGGATGGGAAGCATACTGAGACATCCACATTTGACGTGTTGCCCATTGTCCCGTCAATACCTCCGGATTCACCGGAGTCTCAATTGAGCTATCTTCGACGCCCATGGGCGAGAACAACTTGCCCTTGAAGACACTGTGCGAGTGCAAGCTTTCCCATCCTTTTTCGGTTAGTTTTGCTTGAACTCTAGGGTCGTCGGTCAAAGGCAATTGATGTGAATTCAATCGGTGCAATTTCTTATCCAGCCGATCGGCCTGCCCCGGTCCCATCCACTTTGCGAGCGAGTCAACCTCAGGAACCTCCAGATAAAACTTACAAGTTAATTCGATATGATGCAAAGTTTGATCGGGAAGGTAACGAACAATTAAATCCAGCTCACCCAAGGTGACTTTATCGTGTCTTAGGACAAAGTTTTTCGCAACAATTTCGAACTCAGGGTGCCAATCAAACGCCACTTCCCAGAACGCTTCAAATTGCTCGCCCAGTCGGCGTGTTTTCAGTTGCGATAGCCGACTTTCAAGAATGGCCTGCGATATTTCCGGGGACTGTTCAATCTTTTGGCGTAACGGTTGAGTGAAAACGGTATTGTTAAAAGTTTGAAAAAAACTGCTATCTAAGTCGAGCATTTCAAGACTATCAACACACCATAAAAAATCGCGCAAAAGTTGATTCAACACTAGCTCACCACTGTCAGAACTTTGCGCAGTGTTAATAGCAAAGACTGCCCCAGAGGACTCATGCTGAGTACTACCCATAACAGAATTGACACCAGCGCAGCTAAAATCGATTGCCATTTTTTTCGATGTTCGAACTCGCTTTGCTTTTTCGCGTCAAGCCACCACTTTCGTGACAACCAAATAAATAAAACCTGAGCCAGTAAAAATACTGCCATCACTTCTTTCGACCCTTGCGGCAAGGTTAAGGAGGCCCCAACTAAAACGCCCGGAATCAGGTAAACAGGTGCCCAGAAAATGCCAGAGCCGATATTGACAACCCAGAATATTCGCTGCCGCATACCAGAAACGGCCGCAACCAATGGTAATATGGCTCGTAACGGACCGATAAACCGACCAATAATTAAGCTAAGTACGCCGTAGTTTTTGATAAACCGATCGGCCCTTTGCATACCAGCTTGATGGTTTTCAATCCAACGCCAGTGTCGAATATTATCCTTAAAAAAGTAACCTAAATAGAAACTCAGGCCTTCACCGATTACCGCACCGATGAACATGGCCAACGCCATTTCATAAAATGAAAGAACACCACTGCCCACCAGAGCACCGACTCCGAGTAGCAGCAACCAACCCGGCATAAGAACACCGACTATCGCTAGCGACTCGAGAAAGGCGATCGACAGAACAATAATGAACGCCCAGGCGGGTTGTTCCTCAATCAATCGAATTATTTGATTTGTGTACTCTTCCATCAAACAGGCCTACTCCAGACAAGCACTCGCAGAGTGTTTCAAAATAGTGTATTTTGATTTCTCTTGAAAACAGCTACAGATCCAATGATGACGGAACATAGTGCAACAAACAATACTGAACTGGAAAATCCCAATCAATCGAATACTTCGGTCAGCCATTGTAAGAACTGTGAAACGCCACTGACCGGTCCGTTTTGCCATCAATGCGGGCAACCCTCCAAATCCATTATTCGTTTTTTCGGGTCGTTAATCCGCGAGTTACTAGAAGACATTATCAGTCTCGATTCAAGAGCGACCCGAACCTTGTTTGCATTATTGTTTCGACCCGGTTTTTTAACACGAGAATACGTTTCGGGCCGACGGTATCGTTACGTCCCGCCGCTGCGCTTGTTTTTACTGACCAGCCTATTTTGTATTTTTGTGATCTGGATAATAAACAAAACCAGCGACGATAGTGGCATTGTTATTAACAATGGCAAAGACAGCGACATCTCGGAAACCGTGCAGCTCGATGAACGACAGGCGATTCTAAAAGAGTTTGGGGTCGATACACCTGAAAAAATCGAGCGCCTGAGTAGCCTTCAAAAACAACAAATCCGACAGCAACTGGAACAAATCAATCGTGGTTTTCGGATAGCTGGCGCCACTCCCATACCGATCCCCGATGCGTTAAACGGTTCAGATGAGCAATCGTCTGTATCTGTCGTTGCTGTCGATACACCTGCTACCGATCCACTTATTCGGGAAGACAGCCCTACTGTTCCGGAAAAAGCAGCGGACGCCAAAACACCAGAAAAGAACAAACCAACTGTCGAAACCAATGAAGCCGAAGTCAATCACGGCATCAACGTCACGGGTAATGACATTAATGTGAATTTTGGCTTTCTGTCTGAAGAGGACAATCGCACGCTCGAAAAGCGGTTGGAGAAAAATGTTGAAAAAATAAAGGAAGATCCCCGAGACTTTTTTGGTGACCTGCTCGAACTCATCCCGAAAAGCATGTTATTACTCGTGCCTTTATTCGCGATTCTAATGAAAATCAGCTATCCGTTTGCACGTCGCTATTATGTCGAACATTTGATTCACGCTTTTCACGGTCACGCATTTTTATTTCTTTCGATCCTTATCGCTATTGGTCTGGATTATGCCAGTGCAAGCCTGAACAGTTTCGATAACGGATTTTTACAGTTTATGGGCAGTGTTCTGGGTTTCGCGGAGGGCTTACTGTTTTTCTGGATTCCGGTTTATTTCCTGCTCTCGTTGAGAAATGTTTATCAACAGCATTGGCTAATCACCATCTGGAAGTGGTTTCTCACGAGCATTTTGTACGTTATTTTATTCTCCGTTTCGGCAGTAACGATACTGGTGCTGTCAGTACTCTACAATTGACAGCAATAACTGGCCAAAAAAAGCCCCGGATGAGGGGCTTTTCAAATCGCATTAAAATCGACTAGTTAAACTATCTTTTCGCCGGCGGCCTGTTTGTCAGCGTGGTACGAAGAGCGAACCATCGGACCACTTGCAACATTAACAAACCCAAGTTCTTCGGCGATTTTACCCAACTCATTAAATTCTTTGGGCGTCACAAAACGTTTCACCGGATGATGATCTTTACTGGGCTGTAAATACTGTCCGATGGTCAACATATCGACGTCATGAGCTCGAAGATCTTTCATCACTTCAATGATCTCTTCGTTAGTTTCTCCAAGCCCAACCATCAAACCCGATTTGGTAGCAACGCCGGGATACAGCGCTTTATGCTTTTTCAACAAATCCAGTGACCATTGGTAATCGGCTCCCGGTCGCGCCTGTTTGTATAAACGCGGCACGGTTTCCAAGTTGTGATTGAATACGTCGGGAAGACTTCCCGCCAAAATTTCTAAAGCGCGATCCATTCGCCCACGAAAATCAGGTACCAGAGTTTCAACCTTGGTGTGGGGCGACTGCTTTCTAACCTCGGCAATGCAATCGACAAAATGCTGCGCGCCACCGTCTCGTAAATCATCACGGTCTACCGACGTAATAACAACGTACTTGAGTCCCATTCCAACCACCGACTCGGCCAGATGTTTCGGCTCTTCGGGATCGGGTTGCAAGGGTCGGCCATGGGCGACATCACAAAACGGGCATCGTCGGGTACAAATATCACCCAATATCATGAAGGTTGCCGTGCCGTGACCAAAACACTCCGGCAGGTTTGGGCAGCTGGCTTCTTCACACACCGTGTGCAGCTTTTTATTGCGCAGCATCTGCTTAATTTCGGTAATTTGATTACCGCTCGGCAAACGAACACGGATCCAGTCCGGCTTGCGCGGCATTTCTTCGGTTGGCTCAACTTTAATCGGAATGCGCGAAGTTTTGTCGGCGCCCCTTAATTTTTGCCCGGGAATCTTTTTCGGAGCTCGCGTCGATTTTTTCTCTAGGTCGGTTTGAACTGTCGATTCCATACTACTTTGCTGGGTCATATAACGTCTTCTCTTACGGGTAGGCCAGTTTCGAAACTGGCCGAATTATACCCTAAATTGGTCATTAATTGTTGGATCAGAGCGGGTTCCACTTTCGACAAAGTGTCTGGCCCGCCCTCATCACAGATACGGGTAACCTGCATCCCTTGAAAGCCGCAGGGGTTGATGCGCGAAAATGGCTCCAAATCGAGGTTAACATTCAGCGCAAGCCCGTGAAAACTGCAACCACGACGAATTCTCAGCCCCAGAGAGCATATTTTGGCGCCACTCTTAACGTAGACACCGGGCGCATCGGGACGAGCGTGTCCCTGAATACCTAAATCGTCAAGCAAATCGACGATGGCGTCTTCAATACTGCTCACCAGCTCCCGAACGCCGTAATTTTTTCGCCGCAAGTCCATCAGAAAGTAGACCACCTGCTGGCCGGGGCCATGGTAAGTGACTTGGCCGCCTCGATCCACCTGCACTACCGGAATATTGCCCGGAGCCAGCACGTGCTCGGCTTTTCCGGCCTGCCCCTGGGTAAATACTGGATCGTGCTCGACCAGCCAGAATTCATCACTGGTTGCCGCGTCTCGTTCGTCAGTGAATTTCGACATGGCCTTCCAGACCGGCAGGTAATCTTGCCGCCCCAGTTGGCGGACAATAATGTTATCGGTTAAATCAGACACAGAGTTACTCGGCTAGCAAAGGTTACAACGCTTGAAATCACAGGCACATTTTGACATCGGGCAAGGCGCGAACTTCGCGATACAGGCTTTCGACCTGTTTTTCGTGTTCTAATGTGACTGTCACGGTAATCGACACGTAATTGCCTTTTGCCGAGGGTTTAACCGTTGGTGAGTAATCACCTGGTACAATATCCTGAATCACAGACAAAATTTCTACATCAATGTTGTCGACGTTGTTGGCCATCGCTTTAAACGCAATGGTACAGGGAAAATCCCACAATTCGGTATTAATGCCATCTGGCGGCGCTGAGTTAGCCATAAGCTTGAGCCCTCACTTCAATTAATCGATTTCGCCACGATAAAGACGCTGTTTAAACTGCATATAATACTCGATCATACGCTGCCACACCGGTCCGGTGCTACCCTTTCCGATTAACGTATCATCGATTTGCCACACCGGTTGAATTTCTCGTGTCGAGCTTGTCACCCAAGCTTCCTCTGCAGCAAGCAGTTCATCGAGAGTAAACACTTGCTCACTAACAGGCATGTTATTCAGTTTAGCAATTTCGAGCACCAAGTCGCGAGTGATGCCCCCTAGAATATTGGCATCACGAGGAGCGGTGTGTATCACTCCCTGACGGACCATAAACACATTAGATGCCGAGCCCTCTTTAACCACGCCATCGTCTAAAAAGATAGCCTCGTCAGCACCGGCATCCTCAGCCGCCTGTCGCGCCAGACAATTGGCAAGCAGAGTTATCGCTTTAATGTCGCAGCGCTGCCAGCGAATGTCGGGATAGGTAATAACGCGAATGCCTTGGTCCGACGGCCTCGAATCGATGTCGTTTACCGCCGTGACACGGGCAAATACCGTGGGTTTGACCTCTCTGGGTAGACGGTGATCACGAAGATCGTATTGCCCGCGAGTGATTTGCAGATAAATATTACCATTGGTAATGTTATTTTTCTCAATCAGCCGCAGAAATAACTGATGCCAATGCTCGTTGGAGAGATCCATCGGCAGTCGGATGGACGCAAGCGAAAAACTCAGACGCGCCAAATGCTGTGACAAACGAAATGGACGACCCGCGTACACAGGAATGACTTCATAAACACCGTCGCCAAATAAAAAACCCCGATCCATCACGGAGATCGAGGCTTTTTCTAACGGTAACCAGTCACCGTTCAAATAACAAAGGTTCAAGACCGCTGTCCTGAGCTATTGGTTAAAACAAATCACTGAACCACCGGCTGATGGCATCAAGCATCTGGCTGAACCAACCGCCTTCGGCAATGTCTTCTAAAGCCACCATGGGATACTCGGCAATGTCTTCACCATCAAGCTGAAAATAAATTTTGCCCACCACTTGGCCTTTGCTCACCGGCGCTTCCAGCTCTTGTTCAACCACATAATTGGCTTTGACCTGTTTGCGTTTGCCACGAGGAATGGTCAGCCAGACTTCGTCCAAAACACCAAGCTTGGCGTTTTCAACGTCGCCGTACCAAACCCGAGCCTGATGAACCTCAGTGTTTGCTTCTAATGGCTTGGCCGTTTCGAAAAAGCGGAATCCGTAAGTCAGCAGCTTTTTGCTTTCTACTTTGCGTGCTTCTTCGCTGCGAGCGCCCATTACCACCGACACAAGGCGCATACCATCTTTCACCGCCGACGCCACCAGACAGTAGCCCGCGGCTTCGGTGTGGCCGGTTTTAATACCGTCCACATCCAGACTGCGATCCCAGAGCAGACGATTTCGGTTGTATTGCGCAATGTTGTTGTAGCTGAATTGTTTAACTTTATACAACTCGTATTCTTCAGGAAAATCGCGAATCAAGGCGCGACCCAAAATAGCCATATCTCGCGCCGACGTTTGATGCCCCTGCGCCGTCAATCCATGCGAATTTACAAAGTGGGTGTTCTCCAATCCCATTTTCTGTGCGTAATGATTCATCAGCTGCGCAAAACTGTCTTCGCTTCCTGCGACATGCTCGGCAAGAGCCACACTGGCGTCGTTTCCAGAAGAGATAATAAGACCTTTTAATAATTCACGCACTGAGACCTGAATGTCAACTTCGATGAACATTTTCGAAGATTCTGGAAAATTTTTCGCCCAGGCATTTTTGCTGATGGTTACCTGATCGTCGATGTTGATATTTCCAGCAGCCAGTTCACTGGACACCACGTAACTGGTCATCATTTTGGTCAGACTGGCTGGCGGTGATGTCGCATCAGCATTACTTTCGGCAATCACCTGACCTGAGTGATAATCCATCAAAATGTAACTTTCGGCGCTTAACGATGGCGGTGCGGGAGTAATTGCTGATACAGAAATCGAAAGCGTGAGAAAAATGGTTAACAGCAAATGAGGAAATTTATTCATTGTTTAGTAACGTTCCTGATTGGTTTTATTTGCAATTGCCGCATCGACTTGTCCCAGTCAATAGCTTACGAATGAATCACAGACACCGATTTTGTTAAATCTGTAATGTTGGTTCGAAACGGCAGGTAACAAAAACTGTGCGAATTGTAGCACAAGCGGCCTCTAGAGCTAAATGACACCCTACGCAATGTTAAGTTCCTTTTAGTACCGTTCTTTTTGATTCTTACTGTAGCCTATCTGCTTTATTCGAAAATGATGCGTGGCGTACCCAACGAAGGAAGCGATAAGGTATCGACCAATTTGTTCGCTTCGTCGGTGGTTTTGATTGGACCAATGCGCACCCGATGCAGCGACTTTCCTCTGACTCGAATGGGTGAAATAAATACTTTCCAGGGGACTTGTTGCCGAATCGCCTTGGCAAGTCGGTCAGCTTTGGCTTTATCGGAAAAGGCGCCAACCTGCACGAACATTTGCTGACCGTCCGGAATAGAAGTTGGTCCGGTTAATTCATGCGTTCCGGCAGGAACAATTGCTTCGACCTCAACATTGGCCGTTCCATGATTATGAAAGTCAAGCCTTGCAGCGGCGGCGTACGAAAGATCGATGATTCGGCCATGTTTAAATGGCCCCCTGTCATTCACCTTAACCACCACCTGCTTACCATTATCGAGATTGGTGACCCGCACGTAACTGGGTAAAGGCAAGGTTTTGTGCGCGGCGGTCATGGCGTACATATCGTATCGTTCTCCCGACGATGTACGCTCACCGTGAAATTTGGTGCCGTACCAGCTGGCGATCCCACGTGCTTTATAATCTTTCGCCGACTTCATCACATAATAAGTGATGCCGTCCTGCTCATAACTTGTCGGATTGCCGTAAGGGCTTAATGGTTCGGCTTTGGGCGTCGCATCGGGAATGTGCGACACGTCAACAGGTTGTGATGGCCCACTGTCCTTAACCTCGAAAGCGCTGCAACCGAACAGCAGTTGCAGACCAACCGCAACCAACGAAACACGAATGAATAAGTGTCGCATGCGAATCAACCGCCAGGATCAGTCGTACAAATATTGTTTGGCACGTTCAGCCACTACCAGCTGACTGAACTGAAACACTGCCAATGCATACAACGGGCTTCGGTTGTAACGCGTGATCACGTAAAAATTATCGAACAGCACCCAGTCGTCTTTTTTCGTCGGTTGCTCGAAAAAATAAATACCGGCTTTTTGTTCATCCAAGGATTCGACAGGCCAATCATAGCCCGCTTGTTTCAATGCCCCAACCGTCACTCTGGGTTTCAGTTTTACCGACTCAAAATCTTCACCCAGCTGACCCGACTGCGTAACTTTGTAAGCCACTGGTTCGCCCCAGCGCCACTTATGGCGGCGGAAATAGTTGGCCACACTACCAATGGCATCCACCGGATTATTAAACAAATCAATATTACCGTCACCGTCAAAATCGACCGCGTATTCTCGGTAACTGGTAGAAATGAATTGCCCCATTCCCATGGCGCCTGCGTAAGAACCGACCGGATCCAACACGTCCCAGCCCTGTTCTTTGCAGAGCAATAAGAACTGTTCCATTTCACCACGGAAAAACTTGCCTCGTTTAGGGTAATGAAATCCTAAAGTATACAGAGCGTCCCACACCGGTATTTTACCCTGAATTTTGCCGTAAAAAGTTTCAATGCCGATGATACTGACGATTATCGATGCAGGCACCTGAAAGGTGGCTTCTGCGCGCTTCAATTCGACGTGATATTTATTCCAGAATTCGACCCCTGCCTTAATGCGGCTGTCTCCGATGAATATCTTTCGGTACTTGTGCCAAGGTAATGACTCTGCGGGTTTATTCATCAGATCGATGATTTTCTGCTCGCGTTTGGCTTTTGCAAACAAGCTTTCGAGGCGTGCCTTTTTCATGCCATGCGTTTCAACCATGCGCTGAATGAATTGCGCTTCAGTTTCCGACACCGGTTCATCAGCCGATAAGTTACCCATCAACAGACAACTCATCATCGCGGTCAAAGAAGCGATCATTCGGATCGACAGGCGTTTCGTTTTAAATTGCAAAATTATTCTCCCTTACTTCATTTTATTATCAGGTCGAAACCAGTTTTCGGTGTGTATAAATCGACATCAACATGCCAAAACCGGCTAACAGTGTCACCATCGAGGTGCCACCATAACTGACCAAGGGTAACGGTAACCCAACTACCGGTAATAATCCGGTAACCATGCCTATATTTACGAACAAATAGATAAAAAAGGTTAATATAATTGCGCCAGCTAAAAGGCGTGAAAACGTTTCTTGCGCCTGAGTACCAATGTACATTCCCCGGGCAATAACGAATAGGTACATGCTCAGTAACACTATAACGCCCACAAGACCAAACTCTTCACCCAATACAGCAAAAATAAAATCGGTCGAACGTTCCGGCAAAAACTCAAGTTGCGACTGGGTGCCTTCGAGCCAACCTTTACCGCTGGTACCGCCAGAACCAATGGCGATTTTTGACTGAATGATGTGATAACCGCTGCCAAGCGGATCGCGTTCGGGATCGAGATACACCAACACCCGTTCTCGCTGATATTCCCGTATCACAAAAAACCAGTGTACCGGGGCGTAAATCACCGCCGAGATACCGAGGCCAAAAATAAGTCGCCAACTGACTCCCGATAAAAAGATAACGAACAAACCAGACACCGCAATTAAAATACTGGTTCCCAAATCGGGTTGTTGTAAAATTAAAAACGTCGGCATCATCACTATCACAAACGCCACTGCCAATTCGCGAAACTTGCACGGCAATACACGCTCACTGAAATACCAGGCCACCATCATGGGAACCGCCAGTTTCATAATTTCGGATGGCTGAAACCGAAACCCACCAAATTCCAACCAGCGCTGCGCACCTTTTCCCTTATCACCAATCACCAAGACAGCAATCAGCAATAAAATCCCGACTGTGTACATTGCCGGAGCCCATTTGGCGTACATGCGAGGTGGGAACTGAGCAATAATGAACATGATCGCGCAACCCAACCCCAGACGCGTCACCTGTCGGTATATTAACGATTCACTTTCGCCACCCGCACTGTACAACACCATCAGACCAAAACCCATCACCATGAACAATCCAGCCAACAACGGCAGATCGAGGTGAAATCGCCAAACCAGCGATTGTCGTTCTTTATGGGTGTGGCTCGGTGCGTTCATAAATTAGCGCATCTTGTTTGCATTTAATAAATATTGATCCATCACCTGCCGGGCAACAGGCGCCGCATTCGACCCACCGCCTCCAGCGTTTTCAACAACAACGGCCACCGCAATGGTGGGATCGTCAAAAGGTGCATAACCAATGAACAAGGCATTGTCGCGATGACGTTCGGCTAAATTTTCTTTTTCTTCATCACGGTTTTCACCCAGAGCAACCAACTGCACCGTGCCGGTTTTACCCGCCGACTTATAGGGCGCATCGCCAAATGCCGACTTGGCAGTACCGATCACTAAATTGTGATTGACTTCTTTCATGGCGTTTTGCACTCGTTGCCAGTTTTTACCGTTGCCGATCGACACCTGTTGTTCAGCAAGAATCGGATCGATCGGAATAACAGCGTCGCCGTCAGTAACCGACTGTACCAACCTCAATTGATAACGCACACCTTCGTTAGCAAAAACTGCGCTGGCGTTCGCCAGTTGCAATGGCGTCGATAACCAGAACCCTTGGCCGATACCGGTATTTACCGTGTCACCGGGAAACCAGTGAATACCTCGCGAGCCTTTTTTCCAATCTCGTGATGGCATGAGCCCCGGGACTTCTTCGCCCATATCAATTCCGGTGTAATCACCAAAACCAAATTGCTTCATGCCCTCTGAAATTGTATCGATCCCCATTTTGTAAGCCAATTCGTAAAAATAGGTATCACAGGATTGAATAATTGCTTTGCGGTAATCGATGGCATCGCCATGGCCCCAGTCTTGCCAATCGCGAAACTTTTGTTTGTCGTCGGTTGGTAAAAAATACACTCCGCGATCGACAATTGAATAAGAAGGAGAAACGATACCTTTTTCCATTGCCAACCAGGCCAGATGAGGTTTGATGGTGGAGCCAGGCGAATACTGACCGCGTAAGGCACGGTTGAATAACGGTCGGTCCGGATTTAGCAGCGCCTGATAATCTTTACTGGAAATTCCGGTGACGAATAAATTGGGATCGTACCCCGGCTTACTGACCAGCGCCAATACGCCCCCCGTTTTCGGATCGACCGCGACAACAGAACCGCGTTGATCACCCAGAGCCTTGTAGGCGGCAAGTTGCAAGGCCAAATCCAGCTCCAGATGCAAGTCGTTGCCGGCAACCGGAGGCTGTTTAGAAAGGGAATGAACAACTCTACCCTGAACATCGGTTTCTACCTTCTGGCTGCCAATCGTACCGTGCAAAATCGACTCATAGTGCTTTTCGATTCCGACTTTCCCGATATGCCGTGTGGCCTTGTAGTTCTCGTTGTCAATGAACTGCAGTTCGCGATCATTGATTCGCCCCACATACCCCAAGGCGTGAACCAAAACGTCACCATACGGATAGTGGCGCACCAGTCGCGCTTCGATACTGACACCCGGATATTTATGCCGATCGACGGCAAACCGCGCCACCTGTTTTTCGGTTAATTTTGATTTTAGCGGTAACTTTTTGAATCGCTCGCGGGTGCGCCGGTAATCCTGCCAAAACCGCTGCACATCGTCGTCGTCGATGTCCAGCATTTGACTCAACTCGACCACGGTCGACTCCAGATCATCGATTTGCTCCGGCACCAACTCCAGAGAGTACACCGAACGATTCTCGGCCAGAATGATCCCGTTACGGTCGTAAATCAGCCCGCGGGTTGGTGCGACCGGAACAACACGAATCCGGTTGTTGTCCGATTCTGTGCGATATTTGTCGTAGTGTGCTATCTGCAGATTACCGACCCAGCCCACCAATAACATCATCAATAAAGTAACGCCAACAAAGCTCACCAGCATTCGACTCTGATACAGAGCGATCTCTTTAAACTGGTTTTTTAGCGTAACTTTACGACCTAACATACACCGTCACTTCAACGTTTTAATGCACGACAACTGGGCTTACTCTCGGTGATAAGGGTGATTAACGGTCACACTCCAGGCACGATAAAGCGCCTCGGCGACCACCACCCGCACCAGTGGGTGTGGTAAGGTTAATGCCGACAAAGACCATTTTTGATCCGCCATTTGCCGAACATCTTGGGTCAAACCTTCCGGGCCACCAACAAGCAGAGACACATTACGGCCCAAGTCTTGCCAACGAGTCAGTTGCTTTGCCAGTTCCGGCGTAGACCAGGCTTTACCTTCCACATCCAGAGCCACCACCCAGTCACCCGGTTGAATCGCCGACTTAACGGCTTCAGCTTCTTTCGCCATAATCCGGACAATGTCGGCTTGCTTCCCTCTTTTGGCCGCATTTATCTCAACAAGTTCCAGTTTGCATTCTCGAGGCAGGCGTCGCGCATATTCCTGATAGGCCGTTTCGACCCAATTCGGCATTTTATGCCCGACGGCTATGAGACGGATAATCATGAAGCGATATCGGTGCTCCAGAGTTTTTCGATTTGATAATAATCGCGAACATTGGCCTGCATGACATGCACAATCGCATCGCCAAAGTCGACTAAAACCCACTCAGAGGTATTTTCGCCTTCGACACCTAACGGCATTTTTCCGCTCTCTTTGGCTTTTTGGACTAATTGTGTGGCGATAGATTTGACATGGCGGGAGGAAGTGCCAGAACAAATGATCATGGTGTCGGTGATGGCGGTTTTTTGCTGCACATCGATAACGTTAATGTGTTGTGCTTTGGCATCTTCAAGTTGCTCAACAATAAACGTTTTTAAATTTTCACTATCCATTCATAAACCTTTTTAACAATACAGACGATTCTGCTTTATGTATTTTAAGACAGATCCTGGCAGTAAAAAACGACAGGATTGCTTTTTCGCCAACAATTGGCGGATATAGGAGGCCGAAATCTCTAAAAGAGGGCATAAATGCCGGTAAACCGCTCCCGAACGATGCATTAGTAACTGCTCTATGCTGTCACAGGGTATTTGCTTTGCCATCACCTCGGCAGATGGCTGCTTGGAAAACTCGCCAGGCCGGGCCACTACCACAATGTTGACTTTATCCAGAAGACAGCTCCATTGAAACCAGCTTCCCAGATTGGCGTAGGCATCGTCGCCCATCACCAAAATAATGGGTTGTTGCGGATTTTCCTGCAACATTTCATCGATCGACAAAAGCGTGTACGACTCCCCTTCGCGGTTCAGTTCTCTGGCATCGACCTGCAGGTGTTTGACCTTCTCGACCGCCAGCTGAAGCATTGCCAAACGCTGTTGCGCCGTGGCGCCGGGCGTGGTTCGATGCGGAGGACTGGCACTTGGCATTAGATGAATGTTAGCCGTCGGCAGCAAATTGTGTAAATTTTCTGCTAATCTTAAATGCCCAAAATGGATCGGATCAAACGTTCCGCCCAATATCACTCTAGGAGTGTCTGACTGTTGCATCAGCAGCCTACACCACTTTGCGCCAGAGCTGCTTACCACCCATTAACAGCAAGCAGGTCATAAGTTCATCCCACACATTGCCAGAAGCCTGACCTTTGGACAGTTTATCCAGATGCGCACAGCGACCGACCAGTTTCTGCCACACTTTGACCGGCAAACGGTTCAGAGCCTGAGAAACAAGACGCGTACGACTGCTCCAAACACGGTACTCACGAACCACGTCAGCAACCGACTTTCCAGCATTAACCTGCTCTGACATTTTCATCAATTGACGTACTTCGCGATACAAAGTGGCGACAATTATGACGGGCACAACCCCTTCGCTGCGGATCTGCTCCAGCATTCGCACCACCTTCGCAGCGTTACCGGACAAGGCTGTGTCGATCAGTTCAAAGGTGTTGTAGCGCGCGTTGTTGGCAACCGCATCAAGCACCTGTTCAACACCTATAGATTGCGCGTCGGCCAACAGCACAAGCTTGTCCAAATCTTGCTTTGCCGCCAACAAATTACCTTCACTGCGATCGGCCAACAGCTGAATGGCATCGGGCGTTAGCATTAATCCGACTTTTTTCGCCCGTTGTTCTAACCACTTGGGGAGCTGATAACTCGGGATGGGCCAGATTTGTACGACTATGCCCTGCGCTTCAAAGGCTTTAACCCATTTGGTGCTGAGCTTTCGCTTATCCATTTTGGGGCAGGACACCAAATAGCTGGTGTCATCATCCTGCGATTCGAGTAAAGACTTTAACGATTCCTGCTGAGCTTTGTCGGGAAGCTTGTCGAATCGTAATTCAATCAATTTACGCTCTGCAAACAAGGATAAATTATCCGCTTCTGCGGTGAGTTGATTAAAATCGAAGTTGCGCGTCACTTCATAAACGGAGCGTTCGGTAATCCCCGATTGTTTTAAACTCGTGCGCACGGTGTCTTGCGCTTCCAGCATCAACAATGGTTCATCGCCAGTCAGCAAAATACAGCGCGGCGATTGTTTCAAAGCCCCAAAAAGTTGCTCCACCTTAATTGGCATCGGACTCTCCCGGTTTCCTTCTCAGTGCCATGAAACGTACGATTTTTTGCGCCAATTCGGCTCGCATTTGCTGCATCAGGTTTTGCTCCTGCTGATGCACTGACAACAATCGAGCGTTATCGTATAGGTACGAACGGCGCACTGAAACTTGCTGCTCAATGGGATCGGACAACTGTCCGGTTGCAGCATTGAGGGTCTGAACCTGAAATCGAACCCGCCAACGGATCTCAACTTCGGAGGCGCGCCCGGATTCATCGCGCATCAAAGTTCGTCGCTTTTGTTGCGAACCAACAACCGACAAGTGCGAGCGGGCTTCAGTCAACGGCGTCAGTTTGGCCCCTGCAGCCATCAAGGCATTTTCCAGTTGGTTTTTTAATGCCAACAGATCGGGCGCGGCAGTTACGGCGATTTGCTCGTCGGATAACAATGTCACCGGATCTCCGCGCAACTGAAACCCGCAGCCGGCGATTACCGTCCACAAAATCAGCGAACTGATAAGCACCCATGCTCGGACGAGGCCGGATGAGAATGTTTTACTCATTCGCATCATTCGTTAGCCAACAACGATGTTCACCAACTTGCCGGGCACGACGATGACTTTACGCACCGATTTGCCCTCAGTGAATCGCACCACGTTCTCATCAGCCAGTGCTATCTTTTCAATATCATCTTTACTGGCATTTTTCGCCACCTGAATTTTGGCTCGCAATTTTCCGTTGACCTGAACCACCAATTCCAGTTCGTCCTGTTCCAGCGCCGACTCATCGCAACTTGGCCATTTCATATCGATCACCGCCTGATCGTGCCCCATGGCATGCCACAACTCGTGGCAGATATGCGGCGTGATCGGACTTAATAAACGCACCACAGTTTCCAATGCTTCCCGAACCACCCAACGGTCGGCCGGACTTTGCTGAGCAGCACGCCCGATGGTATTGCACAACTCCATAATTGCAGCAATGGCCGTATTAAAGGTCAAACGGCGTTCCACGTCGTCAGTAACCTTTTTGATGGTTTCATGCGTTTTAAAACGCACCGCTTTTTGCTCTGCCGACAGTTCACTGGGTCGCTCAGCAATATCGCCCGCCTCCAGATGATCGAAGACCAATTTCCAGACGCGGCGTAAAAACTTGAACGCGCCTTGTACGCCATCTTCTCGCCATTCCAGAGATTGTTCGGGTGGCGCAGCAAACATGGTGTATAAGCGGGCAGTATCGGCACCGTATTGATCGATAAGATGTTGCGGATCGACACCGTTGGATTTCGACTTGGACATTTTTTCCATGCCACCCAACTCCACCGGCTCACCCGTCGACTTTAAGGTCGCTTTTAATACTTTACCCTTGTCATCTTTTTCCAACTCAACTTCTTCCGGCGAGTAATACACCTTGGCACCGTTTTCAGTGCGGAAAAAAGTCTCCGACAACACCATACCCTGAGTCAACAAACGCTTCGCAGGCTCATCGCTGTTAACCAGTCCGGCATCTCGCATCAGCTTGTGGAAAAACCGGAAATACAACAGATGCATGGTGGCGTGCTCGATACCGCCGATGTATTGGTCGACGGGCAGCCAGTAATTGGCTTCATCCGATTCCAACATACCTTCTTCATAATGAGGCGTGGTGTAACGCGCGTAATACCAGCTCGACTCCATAAAGGTGTCAAAAGTATCGGTTTCGCGACGACCTTTTTGTCCGTCCACTTCGGTATTAAGGAATTTTTCATGGCTGGTGAGTGGCGAGTTCGCGCCGTCCATAACTAAGTCGGTTGGCAACTCTACCGGAAACTCTTTTGCCGTGACCATTTCACCATTATCCAATTTAACCATCGGGATAGGTGCGCCCCAGTAACGTTGCCGCGATACGCCCCAGTCACGTAAACGGTAATTCACCTGCTTTTGACCCAGACCTTTGTTTTCCAGCCACTCGCAAATTTCAGTGAACGCTTTTTCAGACGTCAGGCCATCAAACTCACCGGAGTTGATAAGAATCCCTTTTTCTGTGAATGCCTGCTGGGCAAGATCGCATTCTACTTCACTATTTCCGTTTGGCTTAATAACCTGTTTGATCTCGATTCCGTACTGCTGGGCAAACTCAAAGTCACGTTGATCGTGCCCCGGAACGGCCATTACCGCGCCCGAGCCGTAATCCATCAGCACAAAGTTGGCGACCCAGATATCAATCGCCTCACCTGAAATGGGGTGAATCGCTTGAATGCCGGTATTCATGCCTTTCTTTTCCATGGTCGCCACGTCGGCTTCCGCAGTTGAACTACGATTGCACTCTTTAATAAACGTATCCAGGTCCGGATTATTTTTCGCGGCTTGAATTGCTAATGGGTGTTGAGCGGCCACCGCCAAATAGGTCACGCCCATAACGGTGTCCGGTCGGGTGGTGTAGATGGAAACGACTTGGTCGCCCTGCGCCAGTTTGAAGCTCATGGTGACACCTTCGGACCGGCCAATCCAGTTTCGCTGCATGGTTTTAACGCTGTCTGGCCAACCTTCAAGCTCGTCAATACTGCTGAGTAATTCTTCGGCGTATTCGGTAATACGAATAAACCACTGCTCGATATCTTTTTTCACCACCGGGGTGTCGCAACGCCAACAGCAACCTTCATGCACCTGCTCGTTGGCCAGCACCGTCTCATCGTTGGGGCACCAATTGACCTGCGATTGCTTCTTGTAGGCCAGTCCTTTCTCAACCAGTTGAGTAAAAAACCACTGCTCCCACTTGTAGTACTCTGGCTCACAGGTGGTCACTTCGCGATCCCAGTCGTAAGCAAACCCCAGACTTTGCAATTGCTTTTTCATGTAAGCAATATTTTCTCTAGTCCAGTCGGCAGGTTGTGCTTTATTTTTGATTGCCGCATTTTCCGCTGGCAAACCAAAAGCATCCCAGCCCATGGGCTGTAGCACGTTGAATCCCTGCATGCGTTTGAAGCGTGAAATCACATCGCCAATGGTGTAATTACGCACATGCCCCATATGCAGGCGACCACTTGGGTAAGGCAGCATTGAAAGGCAATAATATTTTTCTTTACTCGCGTCTTTTACGGCTTTAAAAACCTGATTTTCTTGCCAGAAAGCTTGCGCTTTTGCTTCAACGGCTTGCGGATTGTACTGTTCCTGCATTCTAAAACATGACCTCAATTTAATACCAAAGATTAGAGATTGGGTATTTTTGCGATGTAAGAAAATACCTTATACTGGGGCGAATCTATCGGGAATTTACCCGAAAGGGCCAATAATAACGCAGCAGCGCCTTCGGCAACAACAGAAAAGCCCGTCAATGCCGCTAAAATCGCCCTTTCAACGCAACTGGGAAATAAAAAATCAAATGAGCACCGGTTCTTTCATTGCTTACGCGTCACAATCGCTACTGTTACCGCCCGGACTGAACCTGCTGCTAGCACTTGCTGCCTGGGTGCTTTGGAAAAGCTGGCGCCGTACAGCCCGTACTTTGCTGCTGATTTCAACCGCCAGCTTGTACGTTTTGGCCATGCCAACCATTTCTTTTGAACTGCAAAATTCATTGCAATCTTATCCAGCATTATCCTTAAAGCAAATCAAAGAGCTTGCCGACAACACCGAATCGGTGCCAACTGCCATCGTTATTCTAGGGGGTGGGCGTCGTGACAAGGCACCGGAGTACAGTGATACTGACACGGTAAATCCCTACACACTGGAACGCTTGCGCTACGGAGCCTACCTGCACCATAAAACTCAATTGCCGGTATTGGTTTCTGGCGGCAGTCCAATGAATCAGCCCACCGCTGAAGCAGTGATGATGAACCAGGTGCTGACCGATGAGTTTGACGTCAACGTTCAGTGGCTCGAAATCGAGAGCAAAAACACTGAAGAAAACGCTCATTTCAGCCTGGCAAAACTTGAACAGCAAGGAATCACTCAGGCGATTCTGGTAACCCACAGCTGGCATATGCCAAGGGCTTTGTTGGCCTTTCAGTCAGACACCATACATCTGGTTCCGGCACCAACTGGCTTTCAAATGGAAGCCAAAGGACTGAATTACTTGCCTTCGGCCAAAGCACTCCAACAAAGCGTATTCGCCATTGAAGAGCATCTGGCGAACTTTTGGTACGGACTGGCTCACTAGCACAAAATCTCGCTCAACCTCTGGACAATGCATTGTTCTCTGCGATAATAGCGCCTTTCCAAATTCCAACCTGCTGTAACCTCGTGAACTCTCTACCCCATGCCAAACAACGCTGGCGCGAAATTTGTGTTGATATCTGGGCGCTCAACAGCTTTTCATACGCGGTTGCTTTTC
>JBPEWV010000120.1:0-11279 GCA_052032335.1 Pleionea sp.
AACTACAAAAATTTCGCCTAATAATAACAGCTTATGATAATCGAAGGACGAGGGATTTACCAAGCTCGAGGCATTTTAATTGGGCAACAATCTTGCCGATTGAGGTGGCTTTCACAGTTTACTGATTGCGACCCCTTTTGTAGTCTCTACAGGTTTGTTTAAAAGGACTCCTTTATCAGGAGACGCAATAACGATGAATTGATTGCCACGAACCGCGGAAATATATCGGGGCGGGCAATATATCGGGACTGACAATATATCAGGACAATCATTGCAAATCGCTTATTGCTTTTCAGTCGCTAGAATGCCCAGACTTCAATTCGTCTGTCCATTGGGTTGCCAGATTTCGACCAGGCCGAGTCTAATGGCAAGAATCCACCATGCACGACCCAGGGGTCGACTGATCGCTTTGCCAGCTCGGCCTTGATAATATCGATCCACTGCTGGACCTGCTGTCGGCTGTTCGCCGAATAGTCAGGGTCATCCCAGAAACCGGCCAATACCAATCGGTTGTGCGGATTGGCCGCATCAAATCGAACCAGGCGTTCGATATCGCGCCGAGTTTTGGCTGACAAACCACCATTTTCATCCAATCGAATCATCACCGATAAACGCCGTCCATAATCGGCGAGATGTTTATATTTCCGATTCACCGTTTCTGATTGCGGTTTAAAATAGTTTCGCGTTGGATAAAACGAAACTAAATCGGCCTCTCTCGCCAATTTTTGCCCCGGTTCACTAAGCGCAAACTGGACAAACTCGTTGGCCAGTGGGTGCTCAATATCCGTTGGCCAGTATAGATACAGTTTTCGCGACAAAGGGTAATCTTCAGTACCCACGGTAAACTCATTCGGAACCACACCAGCCAACCCGGTCGCTGCAGAGATAGGTATCACCCGATTCTGACGCGCATGAGACACGCCAACAAAACCAATCGCGCCCGCCGTTTGCTTTACTCGATAACTCAAAGCCTCTGACGACTCAAACCGCTCCACTTCCTTGGCTAACGTCTTCTGGAAGCGCTTCAACACCAGTGTTTTAAAAGTATCGTAGGTACCGGAATTATCGTCTCGGGCAAATAGCTTAATCACCTGATCGGCTCCGCCCAGCGACTGCCAGTTGGTAAACTCGCCGGCGAAAATACCCGCCAGTTGCTCCAACGTTAAGGCTTTGAGCCCAACATCAGCGTGAACAATAATGGCTAAGGCATCGTAAGCAATTATGTGCTCATCGTTGGCAATAGAAAATGAAGGATATTGCGCTTTCAATGCATCAACTTCTAACGCTTTTATCGGTCGTGACGACATGGCAATATGCGCCTTGCCAGCGAGCAAACTTTCAAAGCCGGTGCTGGAACCATGCGCCTCTAGCTCGATTGTAATATGGTCTTCCGACTGGTCATCACTTCCCAGAAACATCCGTTCAACAGCCTCCTCACCTTGCATAATTTCAATATTGCCCATCCCTTTTTGACTTAGAAAATGCGTTAGCAATATTGGCGCGTATTTTTCACCGATGGTGTTTGAACCATGAATTTTTAGAAAAGTAGTCGGCGTTTCCGAGGCCAGTAACGAGCCACCGAGAAAAAGCAAGCTGCACAATAAAAATGTGAGATTCAGCCTATCAGACATTCAATTTGCTCCTGATTAGTGAGTGCAAGTATCGCATTGGGTGCCGACTATAAGTCGCTAAAATGACACTTTTAAGACAATGAAGCAGATTCTCCAAATAAAGCATTATTTGGAAAAAACTATCCTCAATTGAAATAACCGCAGGTTCAGAATCGAAAAACAATGCGGGCTAATTCCTGCCCTTCAGTGCATGCAAATTCTCGTATCTCCAGTTAGCGCATGATAAAATGCCGCCAATTTTCGACACAACAGTGAGATTTTTCGTGGCAAACCAAAACAAACCTTCTCTCAGTTATAAAGACGCGGGTGTCGACATTGACGCCGGAAACGACCTGGTTGAACGCATTAAAGGCGTCGCTAAACGTACGCGTCGCCCCGAGGTAATGGCTGGACTGGGCGGCTTTGGCGCCATGTTCGAAATACCAAAAGGCTTTGATGAGCCGGTACTGGTATCTGGAACCGATGGCGTAGGCACTAAATTGCGACTCGCCATGGATGCCGGAAATCACGACACAATCGGTATTGATTTGGTGGCCATGTGCGTCAACGATTTGATTGTCGGTGGTGCAGAGCCGTTGTTTTTCCTCGATTATTACGCTACTGGCAAACTGGATGTCGATATCGCTGCCGCCGTGGTTGAAGGCATTGGGGCGGGTTGCGATTTATCCGCCTGTTCTCTGGTTGGTGGTGAAACGGCAGAAATGCCGGGAATGTACGAAGGTAGCGACTACGATTTAGCCGGTTTCTGTGTCGGAATTGTTGAAAAAAGCAAAATTATCGATGGCTCCAAAGTTAAAGCTGGCGACCACATTATCGGCCTTGCATCCAGTGGCCCGCATTCGAATGGTTACTCTTTAATTAGAAAAATCATCGAAGTTTCCAACGCCGACTTAAACCAGCCTTTCGAAGGGACCACTCTGAGTAATGCCTTGTTAGAACCGACTCGCATTTATGTTAAACCGCTTCTCGAGGCCTTCAAACAATTTGACGTTCATGCATTAGCGCACATCACTGGCGGCGGCTTCTGGGAAAATATCCCGCGCGTACTGCCACCAAACACACAGGCCAATATTGATACCCACAGCTGGTCGCTTCCGCCTGTATTTCAGTGGTTACAAGAAAACGGCAATGTCGAAACTCACGAAATGTACCGAACCTTCAATTGCGGCGTCGGAATGGTTGTCATTGTCTCGGCGGAACAAAGCAATGCCGTGATTGACTTTTTAAAACAACAAGGTGAAGACGCTTGGTTGTTGGGCAGCATCGAGCAACAAACTGGCGATCAGCAAGTTGTCATGAGTGCGTAAAAGAGAAACATTGAATGACCAAACCTCATTGCCGGCTTGTCGTGCTCATCTCGGGCAGCGGGACCAATTTACAAGCGCTCATCGACAAGCAAACGACGGGGCAATTGCCCGTCGAGATTGTCGCAGTCATCAGCAACCGGCCTGATGCCGGAGGTATTGAAAAAGCTCAGTCCGCCGGAATTCCAACACACGTCATCGATCATACGCAATTCGACGATCGTCATTCATTTGATGTTCAGGTAATCGATGCAATACTTCAGTACCAACCAGACTTAATTGTGTTGGCGGGTTACATGCGTATCATGACACCCGATATGGTGAACCGATTTTCTGGCAGAATGCTCAACGTGCATCCCTCTTTATTGCCTAAATACCCGGGATTGAATACACACCGCCGGGCATTAGAAAATAAAGATAGCCACCACGGTTCGACGGTGCATTTTGTAACCGAGGTGTTGGATGGCGGCCCGGTGATTGCCCGGTCGAAACTGACAATTGGTGAAGGTGACAACGAGCAAACCTTGGCCAGTCGGGTTAAACAATTAGAACATAAGCTCTACCCAACGGTGATTGGTTGGTTTGCCGAAGGCAAGCTGACACTTAAAAACAACCAAACCTATTTCAATGGAGAAAGACTCGAACAACCTATTGAAATTTGAACATTGAGAGGCGGAATGGCGCGACTACCGAAACAGAAGCATATAAAACAGAGCTGCATTGGCTTCTTTTTTTCTGTTTTAATGGCGACTCAAATTGCAGTTGCTCAAACACCCTCTTTGGAGCAAACGTCCTCCTCGAATGCCCCCCCTAATAGCGACAACCGACAAAGCTTAACAGACAAAAACCAACAACCTTCCGGCAATAACACAACCCAAATTGCCGCTACCACTTCGAAACACGATGCTTTCAGCGAAGTATTAAAACCCTACCGAGCCAAATACAATATCCTCGATGGTAATGATCGAATTGGTTCGGCAACTCGCCGATTGAGTAAAGAAAACGACCAATGGTTACTGCAGCAATACACCAGCATCAGCAAGTGGTTTTATACTTATTCCTTTGAAGAGTCATCTTTGTTCATCGTCCAGAACAATCAATTGTTTCCGTTGGAATATCAGTCACTGACCAAACGTTCATTTAAAGACAACCGAGTGATCAAAAGCCAGTTTGACTGGGATAAAAAGCTTGAAACCGGCCGACAGAATAAAAACCGATGGACGCTCGATTTACCCAACTCCGTACTGGATCACCTGAGTTATCAGATTGCCTTGAGAAGTAAGGCAACTTTGGAAAAGCGTAAAGAAACTTTTCGAATCAGCTACAAAGGACAACTCGAAAGTTATCAGTTCAATAACGAAGGTCGAGAAACACTGAACACCGATTACGGTGAACTTGAAACTGTTTTATGGGCGCAAGAGCCCAACTTCAAACATGATAAATTCATGCACATCTGGTTAGCGCCCTCGCTAAATTACCTACCGGTAAAAATCACTCAGTTTCGAAGTGGCGATGAAGAAGGCACGATACAACTGGATTCTGTAGACTGGCTATAAATCTGGCCAAGAGTTCTTTTGAGGTTTTGCGAGCTGTTGACGTAATTTCATTGCGACCAGCGTAATAAAACACAAAGCGATTGCAGACATATTTAAAGTCACTGGGTTGAACGCCTCAACAAGCAGCCATGGACTGAAAATAGCCACGTTAATTAATAGCGCGATTAGCACTCCCACGGCAAGAAAAATAGGCCAGCGCCGATTTCTAACAACAACCAGAAAACTCGCTGTTATTACATCTAACAAAGCTCCACAATAAATCACCCACTGTGTTGAGAATGGAAGATCATTAGCCTTCACCATCATGATTTCTAAGGGACTGAGCCAAAATATTTTAGGAACCAGACCATGAAATAAAAAAACAAAAGCAAGCGTAAAGCGAGCAATGTATTCGATAATCAAAATATTGGATTTCATAGAAAACGATCGTTATGTCTGGGATCAGGCAAAAAGCAAGAATCTTTACGACCAAACAGGCGGTAACGATTCCGTGCAATTAAATCGTACCCCCAGTCTCTGATTGGCTTTGGGAAAAGCCAGGTTATGGCCAGCAATTTAAATGGAAAGGGTAATAATCTGATCACACGTATTAACGCACTGCTCCGTTCGAAGTGCTTTCCATTCTCAATGTATAGCATGGTGTTAAATTCGGTCGTTGGGTAATTAAAGTAAGCCAGAATGTCTTGTCCAGTTGACGACTGAACAGCACACAGCTTAAAGACTTGTGCTCGATCAAAACGCAAAATAAAACGTACCCAGCCGTTACACAAAGAACAAACACCGTCGAAAAGAATTATTCGTTGATGAGCAACAATAACTTCAGGTTTCACAATATGACTCGAAATTCGATCGTATGACAACTCACATCCGGTTTAAACGTCAAAAATTCACTCAACTTAAATACAACGCACCTTGAGTTGTGACACAACTCACGGCCCCAGCTTCTAGAACCGAAGGCTTTGCTCTCAGGCTCGAAGCACCAGACATTATAACTCAGCCAATAAGTTAATCACGCTCATTTCTGTTAAACCGACAAAAAACCGTGTACATTGTTTTTGGAAAGCAGTGTCAATTTTCGAGCTCGTCAACCCGATTGGCTGACTCAATTGTTTTCGACAAACCATGAGGGAGTTCACATTCTGTCGATTTAGACGACCTCCTTTATTGAAAAATCATTTAATGTGCCCATGTACATAATGTGACTAGCAACAAAAACAGGAGAAATAAAATGAAAACACTGACTAAAAATCTCTACAACACTTCGCTTAGTGTGGTTGCTTGCCTGGGGCTGGTATTCACTTTATCGGCATGCCAGGAAGAAAAACCCGACGATGTTGCGGATGAAGTCAAAGATGTAGCAGAAGAAGTGTCTGACAACGTCAAAGATATGGCCGATGATGCAGCCAACGAAGTCGAAGATCTTTGTGAAAAAGCCAAAGAAAAAGCTAACGCCGAAGATACTGACTGCTAAGCTTACACGTTTCAATTAAGACCAAACGGAGCTGACCAGCTCCGTTTTTTCATCATTCCTTCAACGATGCCTGAATCTGACGGTGGGTGTCTTGAATGTTCCGGTTGTCGCTATCCAGTTCGATGGCTTTTAAAATCCATGTCAACGCCTTGTCAGGTTGCCCATTTTTATTAAGTGCAAAAGCGTAATTGTTTAAATAACTCGCATTACCCTTAGCAAATTCGAGCCCTTTCTCGTACCAGGCCAATGCCTCTTGATTGTCCTCGTTCAAGTAATAGTTGCCCAATAAAAAATACGGCAGCCAGTAATCTTTCCACTGAAGGATTGCGCTTTTCAAAGCCTGCACCCCCGCTTTGGCACGGTCAGTTGAGATCAGGTCTTGCGCCGAACGAGAGAATACGAACGGATTCAGATGCTCACTGGTTTTGTCTGGCGGAAGTATCACCAAAAGCCAATAGTTGCCACGTTTCCAGGTTCGCTCAAAGACCTCAAAGTCGGTCTCATGATTTTTAATGGTTCCAGAGTGCAGGTAAAACTTTTGTAGTTCGAGATCGTATCCTTTCACTACCGCATAATGCCAGGCCGGAAACCAGTCAATCGACAGGTTTTGGAACACGATCACCGGGATATTATCGTCAACCAAGTGAATTAACTGTCTTAAGCTGCTGCGATCTTGATAAGCAAGAAACTCATGAGCTCTGGCAGCAGCAACCATTTCTAACTGAAAGCTGCCTTGCTTGTCTGGGACAAACAACCAGGGGGCAATGTCGTCAGGACTCTCCTGTCGCCCATAGAAATTGAATATTTCAGCGAGCGTTGTCGGGCCGCAAAAATAGGCTTTTTGCGCATAAAAAGGTACATTCTCAATTTGATGCCTAAGCTTTACCTGAGGCGGACGTTGCAACAACTCGGCCGTCTGAGGCGGTGTTGCGCAACCGGTGACCAAAAACAAAAAGCTGGCAATCAAGCCAGCTTCTAGTTGACGCTTAAACGAACACATTAGATTAACTGATTGGGCGTATAAAGGGGTACACGTCAGTAACACCTAACACATCAAGCAACGCAATAACGACCAGTACAGTAACAATGGCGCTAACCACCCCCTGCCCAGCTGGCAACTCATCCATTTGACGTTGGAATTCGGCCAACTCTGCGTCAGTCATGTTAGCAATTCTTTTCTTTGCATCCGCCGGATTAACCCCCAGTGCGACCAATTGATCTTGCACCTGTTGACTATCGACCATGTCGAGAATTTGTTGTTTGTTGTACAGCCTTTGTTGCTCAGCGATCACATTGTCAGATGGAATCACATCGGCGTAGGCACTGTTAACTGAGGCCGCAAAAAAACCAGCGACTAACATGATTAAGAAAATGCGTTTCATTTAATCCTCCTAGCATTGTTGGATTTATCTAATCATAGCGTATGCCAGATGAAAAGCTAAAACCGCTCGATTTTACCTGAACAAACTAAACAGGCAACATTAGTCTGGAAAGTGTTGTTTCAAAAGCTGTGTCATCAATTGTGTCGCCTTGGCTTGCGTTGCGCCTTTCGGAAAAACAGCAAACAATTCGAGGCTGGGCAAAGAATAGCTGGGGATTAACTCCACCAAGTTGCCCGAGCGAAGCTCCTCTACCGCATCGTAATGTGGTAAAACTCCAATCCCTAACCCAGCTTTGACGAATTTGAGTCGAGCTCCAGCATTGTTGGTCACCAAACTACCGCCCATTGTAATCGTTTCGGAAATATCCCCCGACTTAACCAGCAATTTTTTTGCACCGCGAGCATAAACAATCCATTGGTGTTCGCTCAGGTCTCTTGGTGTTTTCGGCCATCCATTTTGTTCCAGATATTTTGGTGCCGCACAAATATGCCGTGTCACACTGGCCAGTTTGATCGCAGTCAGCTCACTGTCGGCCAGTGGCCCGGCTCGTAAGGCGATATCAACACCTTCTTCAATTAAATTCACCACCTCTTCACTAAACCGGATATCGAGATCAACAGCCGGATAACGTTCCCGAAACAACGTCACCACCGGAACCACCCAGCGCATACCCAGATTTACGGGACACGCCAAAACGACTCTTCCTACCGCTTCTTCTCGCAAATTTTGCACGTTAACGTGAGCAGACTCGGCCTCTGCGGCGATGCGCTGGCAGCTGGCGTAATAGTTTTGTCCAGCAGGCGTCAAACTCAGTCGTCGCGTCGAACGGTTTAACAGTCGAATCCCCAGCCGTTCTTCAAGCCGTTTGACTTGATAGCTTACAACGGCCCGGCTAACGCCCATCCGTTTGGCAGCGGCGCTAAAACTGCCGCCGTCAACCACGCGGGCGAATATCAACATGCCTCGCATTTCATCCAAAATCGGGTCCAAAATCGCCTCATTGTCAAAAATAAATTAACAATAATTCAAAATATAACCTCTATCGTTCTGTTTTTCCAACGAATAAACTGATGGTGAATGAATGATGATTGATTAGGAGGAGCAAGCGAAATGAACATACTGATGATTTTAACCTCACACGACCAACTGGGCGACACAGGCAAAAAGACCGGCTTTTGGCTAGAAGAATTCGCCAGCCCCTACTACACGCTGCTCGATGCAGGCGCTAAAATCACTCTGGCGTCTCCCAAAGGTGGACAACCACCACTCGATCCAATGAGCGAAGGCGACGATTTCCAGACCGACGCCACAAAACGCTTCAATCAGGACGAAGAGGCAAAACAACATTTAGCCAACACCAAGCGACTGGACACCCTGCAAGCCGACGATTTTGATGCGGTGTTTTATCCGGGTGGCCATGGACCACTGTGGGATCTGGCGAATGATCAGCACTCAATCCAGCTGATCGAGCAATTTGCCAAGAGCGAAAAGCCGATTGCTGCTGTGTGCCACGCGCCAGCCGTGCTGGTCAAAGCTCAGCATCAGGGTAGCAGCATCGTCAAAGATAAAAACGTCACCGGCTTCAGCAATAGCGAAGAAGCCGCCGTCGAGTTGACCGACGTTGTGCCCTTTTTGCTCGAAGATAAACTGAAAGAATTGGGAGGCAGTTACAGCAAAACCGACGACTGGGCGTCTCATGTGGTCATTGACGGGCTACTGATCACCGGTCAAAACCCCGCATCTTCCGAATCCACCGCTCAGGCACTGCTCAAACTCTTGAAATAGCCTCGCCTCTACAGCAGGCCCACGCTAAGCGGTGTCCCTCTTCAGGCCACTGCTTAGCGTCTCTTGACCCGCCTAGCTCGTTTTTTCCGTAACAAACCGATAAAATACCCCGCTTTTCAATACCGACCGACTGAGATTGATTTGTCACAAGCATTAAAAAACATCGGGATTGTCGCACACGTTGATGCCGGAAAAACCACACTCACCGAACAACTGCTGTTTGCGGCGGGCGCGACACGAAGCGTTGGCAGTGTCGATGATGGCACCTCCTCGACCGACTCGCTAACGGTCGAAAAAGAGCGCGGTATATCGGTACGTCTGGCAACCGAAACTTTTTACTGGAAAGGCAGCCAAATTAACCTGATCGACACCCCGGGACACCTCGATTTTTGTGCCGAAGTTGAACGTTCTTTACGCGCACTCGACAGTGCCGTTTTAGTGATCAGTGCGGTCGAAGGCGTCCAGGCAAATACCATTAGCGTGTTTCAAGCGCTTCAGTCGCTGAAGGTCCCAACCTTAATCTTCATTAATAAACTCGATCGCATCGGAGCCGATGTTGACGCTGTAATGCACGAAATTCATTCAGAACTCAGCGAACATTGTGTTCTTTTGCAACAGCCAGTTAATGCAGCCGAAGCGAATGCCAACATTGATAATCCATGGTCTGAGCGTAGGATCAAAAACTGCCCCGCGACTCACTCGGCGCTCATCGAATCCACCATCGAAAAGCTGACCGAGTTCAACGACGAATTACTCGAACGAGTCGTCAATGGCGAAACACTTGAGTTTGACGAGCTGGATGCAGAACTGCAAAAGCGAGTAAAAACAGCTAACCTCTACCCGGTATTGTGTGGTGTTGCTAAAAATGCGGTGGGTATTCAAGAATTGCTGGACGCGATACTCACTTACTTACCAGAAGCGCCGCAACATTCAGATTCTCAATTATCCGCCGTCGTGTTTAAAGTAGAGCACGATAAAACACTGGGCAAAATGGCCTATGTGCGGGTTTTTCAAGGTGAAATAAAAGCGCGAGACACAGTGTTCAATGCAACACGCAACAACGAGTCTTCGGATCAAGAAAAGATCAGTCAAATTAAACGCGTAGTCAAAGGCAAATATCACGATCTTGAAACCATTCGCGCCGGAGACATTGGCGTTGTCAGTGGCTTATCGAAAGTGAAAGTCGGTGATGTACTGGGTGATGATTCCTGCGTACCCAACGCCTACAGTTTGTCCGCGCCCTTATTAACCGTGCAGGTAAAACCGCAAAAGCCAGACGACTTTACCGAACTTGCCGCGGCCTTAAAGCAGTTAGCCGACGAAGATCCATTACTGAATTTAGAGTGGTTAACTGAGCAACGCGAACTGCACATTAATATTACAGGCTGGATCCAGATTGAAATTTTAGAGTCGCTGCTCAAAGACCGTTACAACCTCTCAGTTGAGTTTGAGCAGCCCAGTATCATCTACAAAGAAACACCTAAACAATCATCGGAAGGCTACGAGCGCTACTGGATGCCGAAACCCTGTTGGGCAATCGTAAGATTTAAAATTGAACCAGGCCCACGAGGGAGCGGAATTGTTTACCAATCCAAGGTCGGTGTTAATGACATAGCTGCCAAGTACCAAAATGAAATTGAAGCAACGGTTCGCAAGGGATTAAAACAAGGCATCAAAGGCTGGCAAGTGACCGACATGAAAGTCACCTTAATTGAGGGTTCCGATCACCCAGTGCATAGCCGACCGGGCGACTTTATTATCGCCACACCCATGGCGTTAATGAATGGGTTGGTCGAAAGCGATACTGAATTGCTCGAGCCCATTCTCGACTTTCAAATCACCGCCGACAGCGAGTTACTCGGAACGATCACCAGCGATATAACCAAAATGCGAGGCCGTTTTGACAGCCCCGAATTTAATGGCAACCGGGTAACGATACGCGGCCAGGTTCCTGCCGCAACTTCAATGGATTACCCCATCCAACTGGCGTCGATTAGCAGCGGAAACGCCATACTAACCCTCAAACTCGCAGGCTACGAAACTTGTTCAACCGAACACGGAAAAGTCGTTGATTATCGAGGCATCAGTCCGCTCGATCGAGACAAATACATTTTATGGGCCCGTGGAGCGATTCGCTGAGTTAAAAACTT
>JBPEWV010000121.1:0-17297 GCA_052032335.1 Pleionea sp.
GGGGAGGTTAGGTGGGGGGGCTTTAAGTCTGAAGTTTCCACCGATATTATTTGAACTTATTCGTAGAGAATTTACAGATGGACTTTAAAGCTTCTCAAACGCAACCAAATGTTTTAAATCGAATGTCACTGGCAGTCGTTCACCAACCGCTTTATTGACATGGCTGGGAGTGACGCAAAGGAGTTTGTGTCGTTTATCCAGTTCGAGCTGGTAGAAAAAGTCGGCGCCACGAAAACGTTTGCCGATAATTTTAAGTTGAATATGGCTGTCGGGATTAAACACGACATCATCGGGTCGTACCAGAATTTCATGTTCGCTGCCGTTTTTCCAACCGGTATTTTCTTTTAGCACTCCCAGCTCATTGACCAGTTGGCCACGTTGATTGACGGAGGCGGTGATCACCGAACCTTCGCCGATAAAATTGGCAACAAAGCGTGTTTTTGGATTGTGGTATAAACGGTAGGGACTGTCCCACTGCTGCAGTTCGCCATGTTGCATAACGCCGACTTTATCGGCCATGGCAAAGGCTTCTTGCTGGTCATGTGTTACCAAAATGGCGGTTATTTTGTGCTTTTTCAAAAGTACACGAACTTCTTCAGCCAGGCCCTCTCTAAGTTCAGCGTCTAGACTGGAAAAGGGTTCGTCCAGTAACAGTATGTTCGGTTGTGGTGCCATGGCGCGTGCAAGAGCGACGCGTTGCTGTTGTCCTCCCGATAACTGGTGTGGAAACGAGTCTTTGTATTGCTCCAGTCGAACCATGGACAGTAATTCATCCACTCGTCGCTCTTGTTCTACTGGGGTTAAGTGCTGTAAGCCAAAGCGGATATTTTTGGCCACCGTCAGGTGAGGGAAAAGGGCGAAGTCCTGAAAAACGATGCCGACGTGGCGTTGCTCCGGTGCCAGGTGATGTCCGTGGCCGCTCACCTTCTGTGACGCAAGTTCAATACTCCCATCGGCAAGTGGTTCGAATCCAGCAATGGCGCGTAACAGGCTGGTTTTTCCGCAACCTGACGGGCCCAATAGACAGCCAATTTCACCTTTTTGGAGTTGAAAGCTGGCTTGATTAACCGCTATTTTTTCGCTGTATTTGACAACTGCATTGGAGACGCTAAGTTGCAGCGGAGCTGAATGTTCGACGTTATTTGTCGCAACCCAAGCTTCCGTTGGCAGGTCGACAGAGGGCTCCTGGTTGTCAGTGTTGAGCAGTTTACCAATCAAGACAAGGGATCTCCCGTGCTTTCTTTTTTCATATTATTGATGATGATGATAATGGGTGCAATGGCTATGGCAACAATGGCGAGCGCAGCACTGGAAGCGTCGGCCAAGCGTTCATCAGAGGCGAGTTCATAGGTGCGCACGGCCAGGGTATTAAAGTTAAACGGTCTGAGTATGAGCGTGGTTGGTAACTCTTTTAAGACATCGACAAACACCAGTAATAAAGCCGTAAACAAACTGACCCGTAACATGGGAAGGTGTATCCGGAATAATATACTCCAGGGTTTGTGACCCAGTGAGCGCGCGCTTTCATCAATGTTGCTGCTAATTTTGGTTAACCCAGAATCCAGTGTTTGGGTGGCGATGGCAAGAAATCGCACCACATAGGCGAAGACCAATGCAAACAGAGTTCCGCTTAACAAGAGTCCCGTTGAGCTGTTAAACCATTCGCGAGCAAGACTGTCGATTGATTTATCAAGCCAGGATAAGGGCATTAAAATCCCCACCGCGATGACAATGCCAGGGATCGCGTAGCCCATCGAGGCAACTCTTACCGACAAGGCCTCAAAATGCCCTTTGTTAATGCGCTTTCCGTAACACAATAAAACAGCGATCAACAAACAGACAAGTGCTGAAACGCTGGCCAATAAAAAGCTGTTGAGCACCAGTTCAATAAAACTCTGGTTCAGCATGGTCGAGCTGGTTTCTATGGTCCATACAATGAGTTGGATGGCCGGAATGATAAAACCGAACAACAAGGGAATACTGCAAATAAAAATGCAAACTGTCGCATTTAATCCGGTGGCTTTTACTCGTCGAATTTGTTTGGTCGAATGCCCCGTGTGGTGAAAGCGCATCTTACGCCGTGACCACAGTTCGACCAGAATTAAGCTGAAAACGAACATTAACAACATGGACGAAAGTTGAATAGCGGCCTGTAAGTCGCCCATGCCAAACCAGGTCCGAATGATTCCTGTTGTGAAGGTCGCAACACCAAAGTATTCTACCGTCCCAAAGTCGGAGAGGGTTTCCATTAATGCGATGGTTATCCCGGCAACAATCGCCGGACGAGCTAAGGGCAGAGCTACTTTAAAAAAGGTACGCCACATTCCGTAGCCAAGGCTTCGACTGACTTCGAGTACCGCGCGCGATTGTTCTAAAAAAGATCCTCGAACGATTAAGTAGACGTAAGGGTAAAGCACCAACGAAAACATCAGTATGGCTCCCGGCAAACTTCGAACATCAGGGAACCAGTAATCGCCGTACTGCCAGTTGAAGGTTTCTCTTAGACTGGTTTGCAACGGGCCTGCGAAATCGAGCAGTCCGGTGTAGGTGTAAGCAATAATGTAGGCCGGCACGGCCAACGGTAGTAGCAAGCCCCACTGTAACCAACGCCTGCCGGGAAACTCGTAACTGGTTACCACCCAGGCACTGGTAACTCCAAGGACAAAGGTGCCAAAACCAACGCCGACCATCAGCAGTAGTGAATTAATAACGTAGTCTTTGAGTAACGTATCGAGTAAATGCTGCCAGGCCGGAGTCGACGGTTGAAATAGGCTGCTGACGACAACAAGAACGGGTAAAGAAATTATTAGGGCTATCAATAGCATCACGGCCCGCCAAAAGTTGGCAGGCCGTTTGCGACTGACTATTGGTGTCTCTGTTTTAAATTGAGAGTTCAAATAACTTCCAGATTATGTTTGTTTGCATTAACGCCAATTGACTCTGTCCATCAATTTTACTGCTTCGGCATTCAATTCGCCAAGTTTTTCAACGGCAATAGGATCGGCTTTAAAATCGCCCCAGCTCTTCAAGATCTCACTGACCGGAGCATTTTTAACCACCGGATATTCATTATTGACCTTGGCGTACCATTGTTGACTTTCTTTGGTTGTTAAAAATTCAATCAATTTGATGGCGTTGTCTTTGTTCTTTGCGGCAGCCGTTACGCCAATCCCGCTAACATTAAAGTGTGCACCACGGCCATCTTGATTCGGCCAGAAAAGGGCAACCTTGTTGGCAGCTGCTCGCTGTTTTTCATCATTTGATTGTAACATAGCGCCCAGATAGTAACTGTTGACCAATGCGATATCACATTGGCCGGCAGCTACCGCTTTGATCTGATCGCGATCACCGCCGCGAGGTGGACGGGCGAAGTTACCGACGACTTGTTTGGCCCATTGCTCGGTTTTTTCAACACCGTTGTGTTCGATCAAACTGGCAACTAAAGACTGGTTGTAAATATTGTTAGAAGAACGAATGCAAATACGGTTATCCCATTTCTCATTCGCCATATCTTCATAGCTGGTAAGCTCTTCCTTTTTAACACGGTCTTTGGCGTAAACGATGACACGAGAACGCAACGATATCCCAAACCAGCGGTTGTTTTTTTCCTGATACTGCTCCGGAACGCGTTGTTCCAGTACTTTGGACTCGACCGTTTGTAGCACATCGGCTTCAACAGCTCGGTGAAGACGCCCGGCATCCACGGTAATTAGTAGATCCGCCGGTGAGTTTTTACCTTCGGTTTTCAAACGGGTTAATAAGGCATCGCCTTTGCCAGTAACCAGATTGACCTGGATACCGGTTTGCTCTGAAAATTTGTCGAGTAACGGTTTGATGAGCGCTTCTTTTCGCGCCGAGTAAATATTGACTTGTTCAGAGGCACTGAGCTCGGTTGCAGAAAGTCCTAATAGACTGGTCGACAGCGCAATCGCGCTAAAAAGCTTTAATGATTTCATCAGAGGAGTCCTGTTTTTTTGTTTGTTAAGCATAGTAACAAGGCCTATTTTACTGAGCAATTGATTCACTGTGGAGACGATCATTCGCTCATTGTTTTAAAGTGTCTTTCTCGTTAAATATGAAATTTCTAAACCTACTTTAAATCGACTTCCTAATTTTCAGGCTAACCAATAGTCGTTGCAGAGAACGTTTTAATGGCAGCCAGTAGATGTTATGTAAATGATCATGGTCTTTGAAATTTCGGCCAACGCCAAATCGTATTCGGCCGACCTGATTCGCCAATATTAAGGTGCCGGCCATGCGATCCCAAATGGCCAGTGCCGAACCTAAGTTTCGGTCAAAATGTTTGGGATTATCGCTGTGATGGATCTGGTGTTGAACTGGACTGATTAACCAGCGTTCGATCATTGGCCCCCAACTTAATTTAATATGTGAGTGGCGTAAGTTCGAACCTAAAAAATTAAAGGCGAAAACAAAAATGTTGGCGCCGGCTATGTCCATCACGGTCAATTGAGTGCTGAATAAATAAAATCCGATACCAATAGCCAGACCTTGCGACAGTGCCAGACGTGACGCAAACAGGTAGTTTTCTATCGGGTGAGATCGATAAATGGTAAAGGGTGTGAGCACTTTTGCTGAATGGTGCACTTTATGGATTTCCCATAAAAAAGGAACTTTGTGCAATGCCCAGTGCAATAAAAAGCGCGACAGATCATCAAGTACAAATAGCAGCAGGGTGAAACTAAGTGCAACGACTGTGTCCGATTGGGATACCGGATTGATAGTACCGTTAAAGAGATATTCCAATACTTCTGTGACCGCGATGGCGATAGGCGGTATGGCGATAATAACAGGTGCCAGCAAGAGACTTCGTATCATTTTGTTCACCACCAGAATAACATAGTCCTGTCGGGCTGAAGGTGCCAACCATATTTTTCTCGGAAATAAAAAGCGAATGAATGCCACGACAGACTTTGCCTTGTACTGCAACCAAAATACCGGAATGGCGAGCAGCAACGCGCCGATCAGGTACCATAAATAGAGTCGCTGGCTCGGATCGAACAGATAGTTGCCAAGCTCTTGCAGGCTTAAGGATAAAGTCTCAGAGGCATTCATTATAAAGATTGATTACCAGTAATATTTATAACCCGCGTAAATATGTCGCGGTTTATTGGGGCGCGCACCAAACGGACGACGACTCATTATATGGGTTTCATCCAATAAGTTATCCACTTTAAAGTAAATACTGCCATAGTTCGTAAAGTCATACGCGGCCGACATATCAAGAACCCAATAAGCCGGGGTTTCTACACCAGACAGTGTTACCCCTTCGCCGGCGGCTTCGTGCATCGAACCATTATAGCGCGCCATAAAATTAGTTCGCCATTGAGAGGCTTCGAGGCCGACACTCAGGGTCAACTGATGTTCAGGTAAATAAGGAACCGGATCACCGGCCGTGACATCGCCCCAGAGATAAAAGTCGGAATCAAACGACTCGTCAAATTCGGCCTGAGTGTAGGTATAAATTAACGACACCGGAATATCGAAACTGTCAAAAGGTGAAAATCTTTCGGCAACTTTTGATTCGACTCCGAAGACGGATACCTTCCCTGCATTGTACTCCCGATCCAGGTTATCTTCTGTCGTACAGTTCGACGAAGTGGATAAAGTGCAGCTTTCTTTTAAGTTGTCATAATCGGTGTAAAAACCGACCAGTTCCAATTGTCGTCCCTGTTTGTAATAGCGGTAGCCCAATTCCAGGTTTTTACTGGTTTCTACGTCGATCTCGGGTGCCTGCTTTGGGCTGGTCGGAACAAAGCCTCGGTGAACACCGGCGAACACGCCAGAGAAATTGTCGAAAGAATAAAACGCGCTGGCAGCGGGCAGCCAAACTTGCGTCTTCTTATCAAGCCAGACGCCAGCTTCGTCTTGTTTTAAACTTTTGTAATGCGAGTCGATGAACTCGGTGCGTATTCCTGCAGTGAACTCCCACTTATCGAGGGCGACGGTGTCTTGAAAGTAGAGTGAGTAGGTTTCTGAGTACTCACGGTTCACCGTACCGACTCTGGTATCACTGCCAGCACTGACTAAAACACCGGAGCGCATGTTAAAGAAGTCTTCGTAGTGGTTTCGTTCAATTTGGTCTTCGTGAAATCGAATTCCGGCTTTTATATGATGATCCAGATCGAACCCGTTGGTTTGCCAGCGCAGATCCGATTGAATGCCCTGGGAGTAAAACGAACGATCATTGGTGCCAATGAGCAGTTGCTCGGCGATAGCTTCGCTGTCTTTTTGCCCGGTTAAAACCTGATAGAAATTTTCGTAGGTCGCCGGATCTTGTAAGATCTGTTGTAAGCTTGGCGCATCGTTAAAGTTGTTCATTTTGCGCCAGGCGCGGTCAAACTCATTCCGGTACAGACGCGTAGTAACATCAAAGGTATCGCCTTCCAGAAAGTGATTGAACTGAAGTTGTTGATGTTCCCAGTCCATTTTCGCCAATTGAGTGGCGGCGTAACGTCGATAGGGCGTTGCCGCAAAATCGTCGCTGGTTAAGCCAAGGTAGGTTTCGTCCGATACTTCGTCGGCGTAGGCAAGTTTCAATTCGATGACTTGATTGTAGTTCTGGGTGTTCAGGTTGTAGCGGAATTTGGTGGTCAAATTATTTTTTTCGAAACCGGTATCGCCGCCGTTATCCAGCTTTTTAAAACCATCGGTTTGAGTGGTAATGCCTTCTATCAGAAACCCAAAATTACCCTCTGATTGAACCGTGTAAACATGCGCTTTGTTATAGCGGTCGCTGCCGAAGGCGATGTCGACCATGCCTTTATCGAAAGCGGTTACTTGACGGGTTTGCATATTTAACGTGCCAGCCACTGTGTTGGGACCGTACAAAATGGAGCTGGGACCTTTAATAACTTCGAGGGATGACAAGCGGCTCACCATGGGGAAGTAATAGGCTGCCGGGGCCGAGTAGGGGGCCGGGCCGATCAAAATGCCGTCTTCAAGAATATTGATTTTTTTACTGCGCTCAGGTGTTACTCCACGAAAACCAATGTTCGGACGTAACCCATAACCATCTTCCTGACGCAGATTAACGCCCGGGACCAGCCCCAGTATTTGGTTAATATTGTCGAACTCAAACTTTTCCAGCTCGCTTTCATCAACCACCGCTGCTGAGCCTGCTTCGGTGTTTAAACTTTCTTTTTTTCCGACAATCAACATACGTTCACTGTAGGTGTCTTTGTCTTCGGGCTTTTCTTTGGTTGCAGTTTCTTCCTGAGCGTTGGCCATCAGTGCCATGCTCACCGCCAGCGCGAAACAAGAATACTTGGTCATGTCTGATAAAACGTTATGCATAATAGTTATCCGGCAAAAATATCTTCAACGAGTGTTAGTTCAGTCTGTTTAAAATGAATTAGTCGTTATCGCCTGCAGAACTTGCAGGAAGCTCGAGGGACAGCTGATGAATAAAGTCAGACTTAAGTTTGTCAGTGACCTGACGCACGTTTTCGTGAGTTTGCTCAACTTTACCCGGACTGTTAATCAGCGTTTCGTTCAGTGAATTTTCATAACTGTCGAGGTCGTCCAGAGCGTTATTAATTGACGTCAGCATATCGGCCGCCAGAGTATCGGCACCAACCGCCATCAGGTAGTCATCAAAACCAACACCGTCACTTTGGCTGTCGGTATTTCCGGTGTACAGTGATTTCAAACTGAGCAGGTTGCTGCGAATATTATCCAACGAGTTCAATGCAAACTGAGACTCAAGATCTTCCGGACAAGTATTCATTCCGCAGCTGTTGCTAAAGATGCCCAGTGGCACACCAAGTTTGGCGTCTTTGGCCATAGAGTCGATATAAAACAGCGCATCAGAAATTCGGTTGACTGCTTCATGCAAAGTATTGAAGTCGCTGCCGGGTTGGTTTTGCGCGTTTAACAGTGACTGAGCATAGCCATTGTCACCGCTCCAGGCGTCGAGTAATTCTTGCGACGAGTTCACCACGTCATTGGCAACTTCAACGGCGAATTGACAGCGCCATTCACGTCGTTCTGCGTCAGTCAGCGCATCCCAGTCTTGTGGCGCCGTGCTGGCCGAGCAGGCATGATTCAGATCGGGATTAAATAATAAGTATTCCAGCGCATCCAGTCCGCGTCGGGTGACAACCCGATTTTCGATGTTGTAGGGCTCGCCATTGATCTCACCCTGATTAAAGTAAGCGGTGTCTTGGTCGACAGCACAGTTGCTGGTGAGTGGCCAGGAGTAAATTTTGTCGCGTAATAAATTTTGGTTCTCGACCAAAGGACCCAGTTGCATTACCTCGATCATCTGCCAATCAAACTGAGTATTACGCCAGGCATTTTGGGCTTCGTCTTGTGTTTCATCGCGTTGTTCCTGACTGCCTGAACCTGAGTTAAAGGCGATCTCGGCGTTGCAAAAGTTGTTCACTTTATTGTGCAGATCGCTCGCCATGCTATTAAAATTTTCGTATTCAGGGGTGATTACATTGTTAGTCAGGTTGGCAATTAAGAGCGTCTCATCAAACTCGTTATTGCTATCGCCTCCATTATTGCTGCTATTAAAGTCAGGGCCCTCGGTGCTTCGACTGCGATCGTTACAACCGGTTGTTAAGAGTGCCAGCGTAACGGCAAAAGCGGCGGGTTTTATCAGCGATAATTTATTCATTTTAACTCACACTTTATGACTGTATTGGTCAGTTGGACTACTGTGTTTGTACTTTATTTTCAGATCTTATGAACCACAAAAGGCTAAGCGTGTTGCTTAACCTTTTGTGTTGACTCGCTTTAATCGCGAAACATTAAAGCTACCAGTTTTCGACATGCTCTGCGTCAAAGCTGTAGGCGTCGGCAAGTATGCCTCGTGCTGTGAGCAAGTCTTGTTTGTATTGATCAATCCCGGTTGAGTCCACAAGCGGTTGATCGCGCATTAACTGATGCAACCTTGTGTAGTTTTCATCGGTTAACGGAGAATAAGGGTTAAATTGCAGGTTTAATGCAAAGCCTTTCATTTCAGACCAGTGTTTGGCGAGATCATCGTAGCTGAAATCTTCTGAGTCGATTTGATTCAGATCAGCAAGCGTGTCGTTAATGTAATGCACCACGGTTGACGAAATCGATTTTTCCCAAGCGCTGATGACGATATCGCGCTGTTCAACAAGAGCCGTCATTTGTTCATCGGTTAACTCATTGCCCAGATTGTCGTTGATAATTTTACGACCCTGTAATAAGGCATTGAATGCATCTGCCGTAAAGTCGGTTGGGTTGGTTGAATCGGCGGTACCGCGGTCGCGTTTGGCAGCGTTAACCGAGTTACCCAGATTGACTTCGGATTGCAGATCAAACAGTCCGTCACCGTCGGAGTCGTGGCGACCTTGCGCATAACCTTCGCGACCGCCTTTACCGGCGATTTCATCATCGCTGTACTCCAGATAGTCGCGGGCAGCGCCGAAGTAACCATAGCCTTCGTCCCACTGATGCTCTAGATTCGAATACACTTTATCGGTCGGAATGTTCGATGTTAACAGGCCTTTGCCAGTAACGTCGTTATCGAAGTAGTCGTCGGTGCCTTGCGAAAACGCAACGGCGCCCAATAAAAATTTCTGGATCAACTGTTTCAGATCGCGGCCGTCGTCGGTCAGGTAAATTTTGGTAATGGTATTACCGTTGAAGTCGGTACGTGTGGAGCCTTGCATGTAGGTTTCGGCGTGATCGGCCAGCATACCAAAGAAGGTTTGTACCAGTTCGTGTGGTGTGGTTGATCCTTTTTCGCCCCAGCCTTCAAAGTCACCGTTGTTCCAGTCTTTGTGTTGACCGGTGGCGTCATTACCGGCGATTTTACCGAATAGGTCTTTGTGGCTCGATGAAAGATCGCGCAAACTGGTTTGCAGTGTGTCTTCAATATAATCGACCATAAAGGTATCGGCAATCAGGTCGTAATCGTCAATTTGGTAAAACGAGTTCAGTTTGTCCATGACTTCCTGACGCGTTTCAAACACACCGGCTTCTAAATCAGCCTGTAGCCCCGTTGCAATGTACTGGTTTAATTCGTTAATCAATACCATTCGAGTCACCTGACCCGAATAACTAACGGTCGAGTTGCCACTTTCATCAGTAAACTTATAGGTATCGAGTAAGTCATTGACCGAAATGGTGAGGTCTTTACTAAAGGCCAAACCGCCTGAATCAGTTACGGTGACCGACACACTCACTTCTGGTGTTTTCTCAAAGTTTAAAGCGACTTCGTTTTTCAGTTTCAGGCTGCCACCCGAAATTTCGAAGTTGTCGTCGTTCGTGGCGAAGGTAAAGCTGTCGTTATTGTCGGGATCGATTGCCGACAGAGTTCCTACCACCGCGCCTTCTGCATTTTCATCAACCGTGGCAGAAGAGAGCGTAATATCGGTGGGTGCCTGGTTGGCGTTAGAAGAGCTGCCACCACAGGCTGTAAGAACCAATAATGAGCTGCTGAGCGCAAGCGTTAATGGCAAAGTTGTGTTCTTGATATTCATTTAACTTACCTTGTAATTTAGTGGGTCACTGTTCAATTTTCTGAATGATAATATAAAGGCGAATGACAATCAATCTCATTTAGTATTAATGATTGATTAATGGATCATCAATTCGGCTCTTCTTTTGTTCTCTCTTATATAAGGTGCGCAGATTGTTGTAGCCAAGGCTTGTTAAGTAGCGTTACCAAAAGCGTTATTTAAGTTTAAATACCGGTCAAATCTCATCTAAAAATAAAGATCCTTAGCTTTCAAACAGTTAGCTTTTGTCGCCCAAAAAGCGCTGGATCGCTGATTAAATAAATGCTACTTATATAAGTAGTTGTTGATCTTGAGGATCATTTGAAAATCAGCCAGTTAAGTATTTTATGTCAGAGAAACCATTGATTAATCAATTGCTTAAAAGCCCTTCGGTATGGCAGGCCTCGCGTTCGGAGCGATCCCGTCCGGTGGCTAAAACCGGCTTTTCCAGACTTGACGCCTTATTGCACGATGGCGGTTGGCCGCAGGGGGCATTAACCGAACTTTTACTGGAAACCACGGGGGTTGGCGAGTTGCGTTTATTGGCGCCTCTACTGCAACACTTGTCGCAAGCATCCGGTTATCTGGTGTTGGTGGACCCGCCATTTATTCCTTACGGACCGGCGTTAAAAAATATGGGGATCAATATTGAGCAATTGTTTGTGGTGCAAACTAGTGCGGTGAACCGAAAGGTGTGGGCGGCCTATCAGGCATTGATCTCACGCTCCTGTGCGACCGTGCTGGTTTGGTTTCAAGGTCACTCGCCCTATAAAAATGAGATTCGTAAGCTCTCTTTGGGGGCTCGGCAGGGGCAGTGCTGGGGCATTATTTTTCGTCAGGCTGAAGCTGCCCAGCATCCCTCGTCGGCTCGATTGCGTTTGCGCCTGTGTACCGATGATAAAGGGCGGTGCCGATTAAACATATTAAAGCAGGCTGGTGGCTGGAGTGGGCAAAAGCTAACCCTGAATTTAATGCCAGAGCGCTCGCAATGGACCGCTCTGGCTGGCAAAGACTGGCCTGTTTTCCGGCCCAGAGTGGCGCAGGATAACTCGACACTGTCGCTTAAAGTTGGCAGTGCGATTACCTCGTCAATTGATCAACTGATGATGGACGTTGAGCAAAACAATAGCCGACAAACGCCTTCGGTTCATTGAGGTATCACCGATGTGGTTGTGTATACGCTTTGCCTTATTGCCGTTGGAGTCGTTATGGCTTGAAACATTGTCGGGCAAAGACGCGCAAGTTTCTCAGGCCATTGCGATCAGCGAAAAGCATCGCATTATCTGTTGCAATCAGGCGGCGTATCAAAAGGGCATTCGGCAAGGACAGAGTGTGTCGACGGGTTACGCTTTACTCGATGATTTATCGGTGGTTGAGCGAAATGCCGCGCAAGAAGAACAACGGCTCAATCAGTTGGCGTTGCAGGCGTATCCGTTTTCGCCCATGTTGGCGATATGGCCACCCGACCGACTGGTGATAGAAATTGGTCGCAGCCTGAATCTTTTTCAGGGGCTGGACAATTTACTGTCGAGTATTGAGTCGAGTTTTCGTCAGCAAGAGATAACCTTTTGTTTGGCCATAGGGCCAACTCCCAAAGCGGCCGAAGTGTTTTCTTATTCACCATTGTCGATTTCTTACCAACTCTGGAATGCCGAAGACAATCGTTTCGATGAGTCGTTATTTTTAGAACGTTTGCATGGCTTGCCAATTGGCCAGCTAATGTTGAGCAGTAAGGTAGAAGAAAAACTACGGGCGATAGGGCTTAAAAAAGTTGGTGAATTATTTCAGTTGTCGGAAGCCTCTCTGACAAAAAGACTGGGACGCGAGACAACACATTATCTACAACAGTTGACGGGCAAGCGTCCAGATGTACAAAGGTTTTTCCAACCCAATGTGTCTTTTGATCAGCGTCTGGAGTTCATTGATGTGATCCATCATCAGAAGGCGTTGTTGTTTCCGATGCGGCGTTTGCTCGAAGATCTGATTCGCTTTTTGCGCTTGTATCAAAAGTCGGGTCAATCGATACAGTGGGAGCTGGTTGACATTTATCAAAAGCATACTCGGTTCGATGTTCACCTGGCACAAGCCGATTTAAATCTATCGTTGTATCTGGAGTTAACACGACTCACTCTGGAGTCTGTTCAGTTAACCGGACCTATCGAAAGTATTCGCCTGACAATGGATCAACTGACCCGGGTTGAAACGGGTGAACAATCGTTGTTTGCTCAAAGCGAAGCCTTTAAAAACGAGCGTCATTTTGCCAGTAAAATTATGGCACGTCTGGGACACGACAGTTGTTACTGGTTAGAAGAAAAGAACCAGGTTATTCCCGAGCTGGCGCAACAGAAAAGCAACAAAAGAGAAGAGAAAAAACACACTGGCGATGTTGCTCCATTATCAAATGTTGCGCGGCCAAGCTGGTTATTGCCCGTTCCTCAGGCCATAGGTCGAGATAAAAACCGACTTTACTGGCAGGGGCGACTGACGCTCATTTCTCAGCCCGAGCGCATTGTTCATTATTGGTGGAAGAAGCCGGTGGCGCGAGATTATTTTATCGCCCAACATCAACGGGGCAATTACTACTGGGTATTTTTTGATGAGCTCAAACAGTGTTGGTTTTTGCATGGAGTTTTCGCCTGAAATCTATCAGGGCATTAAAGCGGGGAAGTTGTTTTGCAGCCGCGCTGCTGCGGTTTACTGAGCAGAACCCCTCTAGCTCCCCCTTGGGAAGGGGGAGAATGGTGTTTTTGATTGGGATAAAGAGTGACCGGTAATTGATCGTGTGTTGAACCGTTGAATGACGCAGTTACACACAAAACGTCCCTCCTCCTGCCAGGGGGAGGCTAGGTGGGGGGTGACTTGTAACCAAACCGCTGGGCATAAAAGTCGCTGTTATGTTCAGCGGGGGCAGGTAACGTTAATGCAGTACTACGAACTTTTTGCACAAAGTAACTTTTCATTTTTAACCGGCGCATCGCATCCGGAAGAATTGGTGCGTACCGCGAAAGAGCAAGGTTACGCTGGAATAGCCGTGGCGGACGAATGTTCTTTTGCCGGGATAGTGCGAGCTCATGTTGCAGCCGAAGAGCAGGGTATCAAGCTGATCGTTGGCAGTTATTTTAAAGTCGATCATCGCTCTGCCAAAGATTTGGAGTTAATCTTATTTTGCCCTTCGAAAACGGCTTATGCAGAGGTATCCAGTTTAATTACTCGTGCCCGGCGGCGCAGCGAAAAAGGTAAGTATCAGGTTAAAGTCAGTGACTTCGAAGGTTTTCTTGATCATGCGCTGGCTCTGTGGTTACCACCGCGAAAACAACGACTGGCTGAAAAGCAGTTGAACGATCTGCAACCTTTGTTTAAGCAGCGACTGTGGATCGGTTATCACCGCTTATTACACTACGACGACTTTGCTTTTTATCAATTATGCCTCGATCTGAGTCGACAGTTTAACCTGCCTATGGTGGCTCAAAATCATGTTTTAATGCACGATATAAAACGCTTACCACTGCAACACTGTTTAACAGCTATTCGCTTCAACCGGCCGATTCAAAACTTGGGTCACGATTTGCTAACTAATGGTGAACAACATTTAAGAGCGCTTGCTCAGTTACAGCAACTGTATCCGCAGGCATTACTGGAAGAAACGTCAGTGATTGCCGAGCAATGCCACTTTTCACTCTCGCAATTGAAATACGATTACCCGAACGAAGCGATCCCAAGTGGTATCAAGCCGATCGATTATTTACGCGAACTTTGTGTTCGTGGTGCCAAAGAGCGCTGGCCTGAAGGGGCATCAGAAAAAACCCGACAAACACTGGAAAAAGAGCTTCGGTTGATCGAAGAACTTAACTATGAACATTATTTTTTAACCGTATATGATCTGGTTGCCTTTGCCCGGCGCGAAGGTATTTTATGTCAGGGCAGAGGTTCGGCTGCTAACTCGGTGGTGTGTTATCTACTGCGCATTACCGAAGTTGATCCTGAGCAAAGCGACTTGCTGTTTGAACGATTTATTTCAAAAGAGCGCGACGAGCCGCCCGATATTGATGTCGATTTTGAACATCAACGCCGCGAAGAAGTCATTCAGTACATTTACAAAAAATACTCGCGTGAGCGAGCCGCGTTAGCGGCCACGGTAATCACCTATCGAATGAAAAGTGCCATACGCGATGTCGGAAAGGCGTTAGGCATCGATGAAGCTGTGGTCGATTATTTATCCAAGTCACTTGCCTGGTGGGATAAGCCCGATAAGTTGGGGAATTACTTTCAATCGTTAAAGTTTTCTAATACTGCAGTATTGGCACAAAATTACTATCGACTGGTGATGGATATATTAAGTTTTCCCCGTCACTTGTCGCAGCACGTCGGCGGCTTTGTGATTACCAATCAACCTATTTCGACTTTGGTGCCAGTTGAAAATGCGTCGATGCCAGAGCGCACCGTCATTCAATGGGATAAGTACGATATCGAAGCTCTGGGCTTGTTGAAAGTCGACGTGCTTGGCCTTGGTATGTTAACCATGATTCGAAAAGCGCTGCAGTTAACCGGTCACTACTCATCCATAAAACAACTGTCGGACATTCCAAAAGAAGATCCGGCCACTTACAAAATGCTGTGCAACGGCGATTCGGTTGGGGTGTTTCAGGTGGAGTCGCGTGCTCAGATGAGTATGTTACCGCGCATGAAACCCCAAACCTTTTATGATCTGGTGATTGAAATTGCCATTGTTCGACCGGGGCCGATTCAGGGCGATATGGTGCATCCGTATTTACGGCGGCGCGAAGGTATTGAAAAAGTCGACTACCCGAACGAGGCGATAAAATCCGTACTCGATCGAACCTTGGGCGTGCCTATTTTTCAGGAGCAGGTGATCCAGTTGGCGATGGTTGCGGCTGGATTTACCGGTGGTCAGGCTGATCAATTACGCCGCGCGATGGCCAGTTGGGGACGCAACGGTGATCTGTATAAGTTTCGTGAAAAATTGCTCAACGGTATGTTGGCCAATGGTTACAGCGAAGACTACGCCAATCGCGTTTTCGAACAGATGAAGGGATTTGGCAGCTACGGTTTTCCCGAATCGCATTCGGCCAGCTTTGCCATACTGGCGTATTTCTCGGCGTGGTTAAAGCGCCATCACTCTGCGGCTTTTTATTGCGCATTATTGAACAGTCAGCCGATGGGTTTTTACTCTCCGTCACAATTAATTCAAGATGCACGCCGCCATAACATTCAAGTTTACTCCATTGATGTCGATCACAGTCACTGGGCTTCGACGCTTGAAATAATTGGTGATGGCCCGTTAAACGATCGGCAACTGTCACTCGACAATCATCATCAGAAGCTAGCCATTCGTCTGGGCCTGCACCTTATTAAAGGGTTCAATCAAAGTGCCGCCGAGCGACTGGTTAAGGCGCGGCAAGAAAAAGCCTTTGTTAATTTGCAAGATTTGGTGTCGCGCGCACGCTTGAATAAAATCGAACGCGAGTCGTTGGTTAAAGCCGATGCGCTACATCGTTTGGCGAAGCACCGTTATCAGGGACAGTGGCAGGCTTTGGCATTGGAAGAGAGCCGACCATTATTGTCTGAAACTGATCGTGGTGACGATAAACGTCTTAACGATGGCATCATTCTGGAGCCGCCAAAAGAAGTGGATAATATGTTGATGGACTATCAAACCACGGGACTGACACTAAAGCGGCACCCATTGGCGATCTTAAGAGAAGCACCGCCGATAGCGCATTGCAAGCGTGCCTCAGACTTACGCCGATTACATCAAGGACAGTTTGTCAAAGTGGCGGGAGTGGTAACTTGCCGTCAGCGCCCCGGAACTGCAGCCGGTGTTTTGTTTCTTACATTGGAAGATGAAACCGGAAATATCAATGTTATCGTCTGGAAAAACACCGTTGAAAAATTCAGAAAAGCCATTATGGGTAGCCGACTTTTATTGATTAAGGGAGCTATCGAGCGTGAACGCAAAGTGGTGCATGTGGTAGCAGGTTATATTGAAGATATCAGTAAGCAGTTGCCACAGTTCCGGCGTGTGTCGAGAGACTTTCATTGAGGCACAGCAGCATTTACTAGAACAGCAATTTATCGTTGAGCCAATATTTCGAACAACAACGGCCCACTGACTAAAACATTGGCCAATATTAACGCATGTTGATGTTTAAAGTTAATGAACTTCTGAGGTAGTAACAACACCAGCGTTATGCTGCTTAAAAGCAAGGCGCCGAAAATAATGTGACTGAAATAGTCGGCGACAAGAAAAATGGTTGCTGGCAACAAGCCAGTCAAAAATACGATGAGCGCTAAGTTCGAGAGTAGCGCCTGTTTATTTTTGACCAAAGCATTAAGATAAGGCGCTTTGTTTTCATTGGAGCGATCGCAGCCTGTCACTAGAAGTGTTGAAAAATTAAACAAGATAAGAAACAGTACCGCGCTTACGACAAGACTTTCGATGACACTGGATATCAAATAGACAAAAGCTAACGACGTCATTTGAAAAAGGAAAATCGGTTTGCGAAACACATAGGCGATAAGCCAAAAAACGTTGGCTTGGTACTTCAGAATATAGCGGATGAGCCAAGTTTTAAGCGCAAACAAAACAAAAGTTGTCATCATCACCAGTAATGATGTTACGTCAATAAATCCGTGAACGACACTATAGGTTATTAACGCAATTAGCCATGCAGCTGTTAACAGTTTAGGTTGTATGCATGACACAATAATCAGGCAGTAAAAGGAAAGCAGAAATACAGTAAAAGCATTGTTATTGGTTGGTAACTCAGTCTCAAACGT